>NZ_JBFXIO010000007.1:0-35463 GCF_050175855.1 Piscinibacter sp. | reverse complement strand
CGGCGCCTGTACCTGCGCATGAGCCGGCGCGACATCGCCAGCCTGCTCGGCGTGGCGCACGAGACGGTGAGCCGCTCGTTCAGCGCGCTGGCCGACTGGGGCTGCCTGCGCGTGGACAACCGCGAGGTCGAGATCCTCGACGAATCGGCGCTGCGCGCCTGCACGCGCGGCACGCGCGGGCCGACCGACGACGGCGGCGTCCGCCACGGCCACGCCGCACGGCTGCGCAGCGCGGCGCGCGGCAGCGCCATCGCCGCCTGAAGAAGGCAGCAGCTGCGGCTTTTCACCTAGGAGCAGCAGGCGGCGAAGCGGTTAGTGTCGGCGTCCGGGAGTATTCCGGGAGGCCTCATGAGTTCGCACACCTCCACCTGGCCGGCTGCACCGGCCGAGACGCTGGCCCAGGCCCTGCATGGCTGGTGGCTGTCGTCGATGCACCAGCCGCGCCGCCGCTCGCCGGCGCGCAAGTCGCACGACGGCCAGTCCACGGGCGACGACGAATGCCGCCGCTCGATGCGCGGCGTGCTCGAAGACCAGATCATCCCGCGCCTGCTGGTGGCTCACCGCGACGGCGCGGTGAACGCCCGCCCGACGGGCCGGCTCGATGCCCACGTGGCCGCTTTCGCCGCCGTCTGCGCCGCCGGTGACCGCACCGCGGCCGACCGGCTCATCGCCAGGCTGCGCGCCGAGGGCCACGAGGCCGACAGCGTGATGGTCGACCTCGTCGGCCCGGCCGCGCTGCTGCTCGGCCGCGAATGGGAGGAAGACCGCCGCAGCTTCGTCGACGTCACGCTCGGCCTGGTGCTGATGCACGAGATCATCCACACCATGGGCTACGAGTACCGCGACGGCCCCAAGCAGGCCGGGCAGGTGCAGCGGGTGATGCTGGCCTCGGCGCCGGGGTCGCAGCACGTGCTCGGGCTGTCGATCGTCAGCGAGTTCTTCCGCAAGGCCGGCTGGCAGGTGGTGCTGGAGGTCTCGCCGAGCAGCGCCGAGCTGTGCCACGCGGTGAAGAACGAATGGTTCGACCTGGTCGGGCTGTCGGTCTCGGTCGATGCGCAGTTGCCCACGCTGGCCGCGCTGGTCGGCAAGCTCAAGGCCGCCTCGCGCAACCCGGCGATGCCAGTGCTGCTGGGCGGGCCGGTGTTCACGCTATCGCCGCAGCAGGCCGCCCGATTCGGCGCGCAGGCGATCTGCACCGATGCGCGCGAGGCAGTGGCCACGGCGCACTCGCTGGTGGCGCGCTGAGCGCCCCCGTGCGGCTCAGTCGCTGAAGCCGAACCAGCGCCTCAGCGTCTCGCCCGCGCTGCGCACGAACTCGCGGATCGCCGCACCCGCCGGCGTCGGGAATTCGGCGCCCGGATCGACCAGCCCCTGCGCCAGCGCGCCGCGCATCGCGTCGCCGACCACGTGCAGCGCGTTGTGCGCGCCCTGGCCCCAGTAGTCGCTGCGCAGCGTGATGCGCGGATCGTTGAAACCCACCCAGGCGCCGGCCACCAGCTGCGGCTGCATCAGGATGAACCAGCCGTCGGTGTTGTCCTGCGTGGTACCGGTCTTGCCGGCCACGTCGGCCTGGATGCCCCAGGCCGAGCGGATGCCCTGCCCGGTGCCGCGGTTCACCGCGCCGCGCAGCATGTCGATCAGCTGGACGGCGACAGCGGCGTCGAGCACGCGCTCGCCCGGCGCGCCCGCTGGCGGCGCGAGCTGCATCAGCGGCTTGCCGCTCGCATCGGTGACCTTCGTCACCAGCAGCGGCGCCCGGTACTCGCCCTGCGCGGCGATGGTGGCATAGGCGCTGGCCATCTCGAGCAGGCTCACCGGGCTGGTGCCCAGCGCCAGCGACGGCACCGCCTCCAGCGCGCTCTCGCGTACCCCGAGGCGCTGCGCCAGGTGCTCGACCTTGTCGGCACCGACCTCGCCGATCAGCTGCGCGGTGACGCTGTTGCGCGAGAACACGAGGCCGTCTTCCATCGTCGATCGCCCGTCGGGCGCGGCGCTCACGTCGCGCGGGCGCCACCTGGAGCCATCCGGCAGGCGCAGGCTGACGTTGCGGGTGTCGAACTCGCGCAGCGGGTCGGCCCCCGCCTCCAGTGCCGCGGCGTAGACGAAGGGCTTGAAGGTCGAGCCCGGCTGGCGGCGCGAGCGCTGCACATGGTCGAAGGCGTCGAGCGCATGATCGCGCGCGCCCACCCAGGCGCGCACCGCACCGCTGCGCGGATCGATGGCCACGAAGCCGGCCTCCAGCCGTGTCTTGCGCTCGCGCAGCGAACGCATGAAGGCGGCGTCGGCACGCAGCGTGGCCAGGGCGTCCTCGGCGCTGCGGCCGTCTTCGTGCATCGCGGCGAACTCCGCCGATTCGCGGATGAAGTCGTCGACCAGCTCGCCGCGCGTGGCCCAGAAGTGCGCGAAGGGTTCGGTCTTCGCGCGAGCCGCCACGTAGGCGCGCGTGCCGCCGGACAGCAGCTTGCCGCTCTCGCGGCCCCACTCGACGTCGGCCACCGCCTGCAGCGCCTCGAGCTGTCGCGAGACCGCCTGGTTGGCGATGCGCTGCAGTTTCGGGTCGATCGCCGAGTGCACGACGAGCCCGTCGGCATAGAGGTCGTAGCCCAGCGGCTCGCTCCAGGCCAGCAGCCAGCGCTTGACGGCCTCGGCGAAGTGCGGCGCCGGGCCCTGGCCGAGATCCTGGCGCTCGAAGTCCAGCCGCAGCGGCCGCGTCTTCAGGCGTTCGGCCTGCTCCGCATCGAGCTTGCCGTGCTTGAGCATCTGCGCCAGCACGATGTTGCGCCGCTCGAGCGCGCGCTGCGGATGCAGCACCGGGTTGTAGACGCGCGTGCCCTTGAGCAGGCCGATCAGCGTGGCGCCTTCGGCCACCGTCAGCCTGGCCGCCGGCGTGTCGAAATAGGTGCGCGCGGCCATCTCGATGCCGTAGGCGTTGTAGTGGAACGAGACGGTGTTGAGGTAGGCCTCGAGGATCTCGCGCTTGGAGTAGCGGCGCTCGAGCCGGATCGCGGTGATCATCTCCTTGAGCTTGCGGGTGGCCGTGCGCGCGCGGCCGATCTCCTCGGGGAAGGCATTGCGGGCGAGCTGCTGCGTGATGGTGGAGCCGCCCTGCGGATCGCCGGCCAGCGTCTGCAGCACCGACGACAGGCTGCGCCGCCAGTCGATGCCGGGGTGCTCCCAGAAGCGGTGGTCCTCGGTGGCGATCAGCGCGTCGACCACGTGCGGCGGGATGCGCTCCAGCGGCAGCCACTCGCGCGGCGTGCGGCGGAAGGTGGCCAGCAGCGAGCCGTCGGCAGCGAGCAGCACGCTGGGCTTGTCGTCGCGCGCGGCGAGCAGCTTGTCCACCGAGGGCGTGAACGGCACCAGTGCAGCCGCATAGCCGGCCAGCGCGAGCGCTCCGGCGAGCAGCGCCAGCGCGGCCCAGCGCAGTGGACGGAGCAGGCGTCGCAGTTCCATGGCCGCGCATTGTCCGGTGCGGGTCGCGAGCCCTGTTACCGGACATGACTGGGATCAAGCCGGCGAACGGCTCGCTGCCTAGCATGGGCCGATGGCCTTGCGCACCCTGACCGCCGAGCAACTGCTCACCCGCTGCGATCCGGCATCGCTCTCGCTCACCGACGCACCGGCCGCGGCCATCGTCGGCCAGCCGCGCGCGGCCGCGGCCGTTGATTTCGCCCTGTCCACGCCGCATGCCGGCCATCACCTGTTCGTCGCCGGGCCGCCGGGCAGCGGCCGGCGTGCGCTGGTGCGGCAGGCGGTGCAGGCTCGGCTGCGCAACGACGGCGTCACCCGCAGCGACTGGGTCTACGTGAACCACTTCGCGCAGCCGCACAAGCCGCTCGCGCTGGAACTGCCGGCCGGCCGCGGCACCGCGCTGCGCGAGGACATGAAGACGCTGGTGCGCGACCTGCGCACCATGATCCGCACGATGTTCGAGTCGGAGGAATACGCCACCGAGGTCGAGCGCATCGACGCCGAGTTCAAGCAGCGCGCCGAGCAGTCGTTCATCGAGGTCGGCCGCGAGGCCCAGCGTCGCGGCCTGGCGATGGTGCGCACGCCGGTGGGCTTCACGGTGGCGCCGCAGAAAGACGGCGAGGTGATGCCGCCGCAGGTGTTCGAGAGCCTGCCGCCCGAGCAGCGCGCCGAACTGCAGAAGGCCATGGCCGAGGTGCAGGAACAGCTGGTGCGCGCGCTGCGCTCGTCGATGCGGCTGCGCAAGGAGCACGCCGACCGCGTGCGCGAGCTCAACCGCTCGATGACGCGCGTGGCCGCCGACCACGCGCTTGAAGACATCCGCGGCCGCCACGCCGACCTGCCCAAGGTGGCGGCGTGGCTCGACTCGGTGGCCGCCGACATGGTCGAGCACGCCGAGGACTTCCGCGCCCCGGCCGAGGAGGAAGACGGCGCCGAATCCAGCCAGGAGCACGGCGACCTGTCGCGCTACGAGGTCAATCTGCTGTTCGATGCCACTGCCAGCGACGGCGAGGCGCTGGTCGAGGCCGACCTGCCGACGGTGCCCAACCTGGTCGGCCGCGTCGACCACATCGCCCGCTTCGGCATGCTGCTGACCGACTTCCGCCTCATCAAGGGCGGGCTGCTGCACCGCGCCAACGGCGGGCACCTGCTGATCGACGCCGTCAAGCTGCTGACCCAGCCGTTCGCGTGGCAGACGCTGAAGCGCGCGCTGCTGCGCGGCGAGATCCGCATCGAGGCGGTGGCCGAGCAGCTCGGCATGAGCTCCACCGTGCAGCTCGAGCCCGAGCCGATTCCGCTGAAGGTGAAGGTGGTGCTGGTGGGCACCCGCGAGGTGTGCGCGCTGCTGCAGGCCTACGACGAGGAATTCGACGAGCTGTTCCGCGTGGTGGCCGATCTCGGCGACGACATGCCGCGCGACGCCGGCACGGTGGGCGCGCTGGCCACCGCGCTGGCCGGCCGGGCCGGCGAGGCCGGGCTGCTCGCGCCGGACGCCGCGGCCCTGGCCGCCTGCATGGACCACGCCGCGCGGCTGGCCGAGGACAGCGAGCGCATGAGCGCCCAGGTGCGCCGGCTGCTCGACGTGCTGCACGAGGCCGACCACCTGGCGCGGCGCGCCCAGGCCGGCGCGATCACGGCGGCCCATGTGCGCGCCGCCATCGCTGCGCGGCGCGAGCGCGCGGGCCGCATCGACGAGCGCCTGGGAGACGCGCTGCGCCGCGGCGTGCTGCTGATCGACACCGCGGGCGAGCGCGTCGGCCAGGTCAACGGGCTGTCGGTCTACGATGTCGGCGGCGAGCGCTTCGGCGCGGTGATCCGCATCAGCGCCACCGCGCGGCTGGGCCACGGCGAGGTGATCGACATCCAGCGCGAAACGCACCTGGGCGGGCCGATCCACGCCAAGGGCGTGATGATCCTCGCCAGCTTCCTCGCCGCACGCTACTCGCGCACGCAACCGCACTCGCTGCTGGCCAGCCTGGTGTTCGAGCAGACCTACGGCCCGGTCGAGGGCGACAGCGCCTCGCTGGCCGAGCTGGCGGCGCTGCTGTCGGCGCTGGCCGATGTCCCGATCCGGCAGGGCTGGGCGCTGACCGGCTCGGTCAACCAGGCCGGCCAGGCGCAGGCCATCGGCGGCGTCAACGAGAAGATCGAAGGCTTCTTCGACCTGTGCGCCGCGCGCGGGCTGGACGGCACGCAGGGCGTGCTGATTCCGGCGGCGAACGCCCAGCACCTGATGCTGCGAGAGGATGTGGTCGAGGCCGTGGCGGCCGGCCGCTTCGCGGTGCGCAGCGTCGAGGACATCGACGACGTGATGGCGTGGCTGACCGGCCTGAGCGCCGGCCGCGCCGACGCCGCGGGCGACGACACCGTCAACGGCCGCGTGGCGCGCCGGCTGCGCGCGTTCACGCGGGTGCGCCGCGGTGAGCCGCGTGCGCTGAAGCGGCCGCAGGTGCTGCGGCAGGTGGTGCGCATGGGCGGCGGCGACAGCGAGGCCTGACCATGGCGGCGCACGAGCAGGTGACGATGGTGCTCGACGACGCGGCCGTCGCCGCCGCGCTGCTCGACGCCTCGTGCGCGCTGGCGCAGCTGATGCGCCGCGAGCTGCAGCTGGTGTACGTGGAAAGCCGCGCCGCACTGGCCACCGCGGCGCTGCCGAGCACCCAGGTGCTGGCGCGCTCGGCCGCGGCCTGGGCGCCGCTGGCGCCGGCCGACGTCGAGCGCGGCTGGCAGGCTGAGGCGGCGCGGCTGCGCACCCTGGCCGGGCGCGCCGGCGCACGCCATGCGGTGGGCTGGTCGATGCGCGTGGTGCGCGGTGCGCTGGACGAAGCCGCGATGGCGCTGCGCGCCGAGACCGACCTGCTGCTGGTGGCCGGCGCGCCGGCGCCCTTCGCGTCGATGCGCCGGCCGCGGCGGCCGCACGTCGTCGCACTCGACAACGGCGAAGCGTCCGGCCGCGCCGCGCTGCAGGTGGCCGCGCAGCTGGCCCAGGCCCTCGGCGCGAAGCTGGAGACACGCAAGCTCGCCACCCAGCCGCCCGCGGCGGCCTGGGCGGGCGATGCCGACCTGCTGGTGCTGCCGGCGGATGCGCTGGCATCGCTGCCGGCCGGCGCGCGTCACGCGCCGCTGCTGCTGGTGGGGTCGGGGGGCTGAGCGGGGCGCGCCGGACAGGTCAGCAAATCGGCGATTGCTTGCACTCGCGCGTGGAACAGGGTCATGCGCTCTTGGCCATCATGAGTCGCTCGCGGCCGTCAGCCCGCCGGTGGAGCCGGTCGGATCGCCTGAAGTCCGGCGATCACCGGGTCCAGGACCGCAGTCACCCGCTCGACCAGCGCCTCGATCTCTTCCCGCCCGGCACCCTCCCTGCAGGCGCGCTCAAGCGCTTCGGCCGCCTGCCGGACCTCGTGGGCTCCCAATGTTCCAGCCGTGCACTTCAGGTCATGGGCGTGGCGTTCGGCTGCGCCGCCTCCCGCCACGAGCGCCGCACGCAGGCGTGCCCCGAAGTCGCGCTCGCGATCCCGGAACATGAAGAGGAGCTTGCGGTACAGGGCGGCGTCGCCGAGAGCACCATCCAGACCCGCACGCGAGTCGATGCCATGCAAGCCGGAGAACGGCGGGTCTTCAGCCGACGAACTCGCGGCGTTCGCCGCTCTGGGTGCGGCTCCAGGGCGCACCCAACGGGCGAGCGTGGCAAACAACTCCTCGATATTGATCGGCTTGGCGATGTGGTCGTTCATGCCGGCTGCCAGCACCTTCTCGCGATCGCCGACCATCGTGTTGGCGGTCATCGCAATCACCGGCAGGTCCCGGAACTGTGGCCGCTCGCGCAGCGCACGGGTGGCCGCGTAGCCGTCCATGACCGGCATCTGGCAGTCCATCAGCACGCCGTCGAAGGGATGCCGATCCAGCTGATCCAGCGCCTCCCGGCCGTCGCCCGCGACGCTGACCTTGACACCGGCGCGACTGAGCAGCTCGACGGCCAACTCCTGGTTGATGGCGTTGTCCTCCACCAGCAGGAGGCGCGCTCCGGCCAGATTGGCCTGATGGCCGAGCAGGGTCTCTTCGCGCAGACCCGTGCGTGTGGCCAACTGGATGGGACGGCCGAGCGCCGTGCTGCAGGCATCCAGCAGCGCCGACGGCGTGACGGGCTTGGTCAGCAGCGCAGCCGTGTGAACCCGCCTTTCGGCCAGGCGCTGTTGCACCTCGTCGCGACTGAAGGCGGTCAGCATCAGCACCGTCGGGGTCGGGTGCCGACCTTGTATGCGACGACTGATCCGGTCCGCGCACTCGATACCGTCGAGGGTGGGCATCTTCCAGTCGAGTAGAACCAGCTCGTACGGCACGTCGCGTTCGTCAGCGAGATCCACCATGCGCAGCGCCTCGAGACCGTCGACGGCCGTGTCGGCCTTCAAGCCCAGTGCCCCGCACATGCCGGCGAGCACTTCGCGGGCCGCGGCGTTGTCGTCCACGATCAGCGCACGCACGCCGGCCAGGCGCTCGCGGCCCTGCGCACGCGGTGGCGCAGCGAGCGCAGGCTGCACGCCGAATCGCACGCTGAAGTGAAATCTGCTGCCTTGGCCCGGCTGGCTGTCTACCGCGAGCTCGCCACCCATGAGGTGGACCAGCTGCCGACTGATCGCGAGCCCGAGCCCGGTGCCCCCATAGCGCCGGCTCGTCGAGGCATCGGCCTGCGAAAAGGGCTGGAAGAGCCGCTGCTGTTGCTCGGCGCTGATGCCGATGCCGGTGTCGCGAACTTCGAAACGCAGCAGTACGGAATCGTCGCGGCGCTCGATCATCTCGATGGCCACCACGACTTCGCCGCGTTCGGTGAACTTGACGGCGTTGTTGCCCAGGTTGAGCAGCACCTGACTCAGCCTCGAGGGGTCGCCCACCAGCGCCATGGCCAGCTCCGGCGGTTCGACGAACAGCAGTTCGAGGCCCTTCTCGTCGGCCCTCATGCCGATCACGTTGCCCAGGTTGTCCATCACGTCGCCCAGATTGAACGGGATGGACTCCATGTCGAGCTTGCCGGCCTCGATCTTGGAGAAGTCCAGGATGTCGTTGATGATGCCCAGCAGAAGCTCAGCCGAGGCATGGACCTTCTGGACGTAGTTCTGCTGCTGCGGGTTGAGTCCGCTTTGCAGCGCCAGGCGCGACATGCCGAGGATGGCGTTCATGGGCGTGCGGATCTCGTGGCTCATGTTCGCGAGGAACTCGCTCTTCGCACGGGTCGCGGCCTCGGCGCTCATCTGTGCCCGCTCGAGCTCTGCGGTGCGAAGTCGCACGCGCTCCTCGAGGGTTTCAAACGAGGTCTGAAGCTGTCCGACCATGTCGTTGAAGGCAGCGGCGAGCTTTCCGACCTCATCGGTGGCCGTGATTTCCACTGGCTGCAGGTTCCCGATCGGCCGGAGCCGGGAACCGGCTCCGTCGCGGTTGCCGGTGGTGATGCCCTTGACGGCACGGGTCAGGTTGACGATCGGGTCCGTCAGCCGCTTGACCCACAGGAGGCCGAGCACGACGCTGACCAGCAGCGTGCCGCAGGCCACGAGCAGGATGGCCAGAACGGTCTGACGGATGTTCGCCAAGGTGCCGTCGCGCATCGAAGCCAGGCCCAGTGCGAGTGGCGCCCGGTCCGCCGTCGGCCATGGCACGAAGGCGACGTAGTAGGACTTCCCTCCCGCCTCGACGATGCACCGGGACGACCCGCCTGTGCCGCACCCTGCAGCCTGTCGAACCGGTCCGATGGGAAACTGGGCGTTCATCAACCGTGCCGTGCCGTCCGAAGCCGACAGCACCGCAGGCAGCTTGCCGGTCTCGCGGGCAATGGCCTCGAGCATTTCCGTATCGATGACCTTGCGGAAGATGACCTCGACCAGCATGCTTCTCTTGCCGTCACCCGCCGCGACCGGAGGACGCGTGGTCGCGGATGGCACCGGTTCGCCGACCACGGACAGCTCGGAATAGAACCGCGCGGTAAAGCTGCGTGCGTCGTCGGTCATCAGGTCCTGAACCAGGCCCTCCACGGGCACGGAGACCTCGACCACCAGGTCGCCGGAGGGTGCCGTCAGGATCGACACATCCGTTGAGCGGCGCTCCGCCAGCGGGCGAATGGCCTGGGCAGGCGGGGGCGCCTCCTGCCACGCCGGCCAGCTGCGCAAGGGGAAGTTGCCCCACGCATCGGGCGACACGGCGATCCAGGTGGGCTTCCCGTCCTCACGCGGGATGCTCAAGCCGGCGCTCGAGGGAGATATGGCGTGGCTGAGCTGTCCTCCCATGTAGACGTAGATGCTGGAGAAGCCGCCGGTGCGCATGGCCAGCTGCAAGCGGTTGATGGAGACGGTCTTTCGATACCCGAGGGTTCGTCTCGTCTCCTCGCGCTCTGCGATGCCTGCAGGGTCCACCGCGTTGAAGCCCAGCCGCAGAAGCTCCCCCAGCTGATCGAGAATGGCGACATCGCCCACCGTGGATACGGCCACCGTCTTCAGGTGCTCGGACATGTCATGCCAGTCCGACTGCCAGACCTGCAGGTGGTTGTCCAGGCTCGCAAAGGCGGCATCCTCGTTCTGCCGGTTTGTGAAGTAGGAGGCCACCAGCGCATTGACGGTGGTGCTCAGCACGAGCACGACCACCAGCACCAGGACGATCTTCTGCTTGATCCCGACCATCATGCTCCCGACCTTCATGCGCCGACCCCTGGGCGCTCGACCAAAGGTCTCGACGCGGCGGGGCTCAATGCGAGTACCCCCGGTTGGCGGCGATGTCCTGGTCGATGATCTGCGCGGCCCGGCTGAGTTCGGTCTGCACGTCAGCCCCCGCGATGATGGCCCGCACGGCGTTCGTGAAGGCCTTGCTGATCAAGCCATAGCCGGGCGTGGCCGGCCGCGGGACGCCCGCTCCGTTGAACAGCTGCTGCGCAAACACCTGAAGCGGCCGCCCCGGCCCATAGAGCGCCGACCTGCCGAGCGCGGACCGTCGCGCGGGGATGGCGCCATTGGCGTGGGTCACACGAAGAATCTCCTCGGTTGACATCAGGTGGGACAGGAAGGCCCAGGCCCCCGCGGGGTAGGGACAGGCGCTGGTGATGCTCCAGGCCCACGATCCCATGCCCGTCTTGAGTCCGTGGCCGAAGTCGGGCAGCGGCAGCAGCACGAGATCGTCTCCGAGGGCCTCGCGCATGTCGGTGTGCTTCCAGTGGCCTAGCCAGAGCAACGCAGTGCGGCCGCGCTCGAAGTCGTCGTTGCGATCGAAGACGGCACGTGTCCAGCCGTTCTGGAACCACGACTGGAAGCGCTGCATCGCAGCCACCGACTGCGGACCGTCCATGACGCCGGCCGCGCGGCCAGTGCCGGCACGATCGATGAAGTCGCCGCCGAAGCCCGCCAGGATGGGCAGATAGGCGTAAGGATAGAACTCGCCAACGCCGGCATACACGCCCAGGCTGAGCGGGTACTCCACGCCCTCGACCTGGGCCAGAGCCTGCATCGCGTGTTCGAACTCGGCGAGGGTCCAAGGCCGGGCCACGGTGGGGAGTCGCAGCTGTGCGGCGGCAAGGTAGCGCCGGTTGGCCCACAAGCCCAGCCCGGAATCGAACTGTCCCAGACTGTAAAGGTGCCCGTGGTAGGTGCCCTGCTGGACGATGGACGGAAGCAGGTCGCGCCGCAACTCGGGAGACACGAACTTGTCGAGTTGGCGCAGGTAGCCCGGCCAGGCAAATTGCGCGAGCAGGGGACCATCCATCTCGAGAAGGCAGGGCAGGTTGCCGGTGACGGCCACACTCTGTACCCAGTCCGCGTAGTCGCGAAAACTCGACCAGAGCAATTCGACCTTGTAGGCCTTCTGCGACTGGTTGAATGCAGCCGCGGCACCCTTGATGGCGGTGGCTTCCTGCACGTTGAGTGCGGCACGGGTCCAAACGGCAATGGTCTTGGGCTCGGCTGCGGCGCCGGCGCGCGCCAGGGGGTTGGCGGCGAGGGAGGCGATGGCAGCGAGCAGGGAGGCCCGACTCGCCAGCTTGCGCATGCGCTCGAACATGGCTGCGACCCGCTACAACGCACGGACGAGCGAGACGAAAACCGTCCGCCCGCCGATCGACCGCGCCGTGTTCGCGCCGTCCGCCGTGACGCCCGCCGCCGAGTTTGGGATCTCGGTGATGCCGATGCGGTTGAAGAGATTGTTCCCGGTGGCGGAGAGTGTCCAATCCTTGTCGAGGGCCAGGCTGGCGACTGCATTGACCTGGACGAAGCCTGGATTGGCGATGCCGCCGCGCGTCGACGGGAAGGCGCTCGTGCCGATCACGTTGAGTCCCAGCCTCAGTGGGCCACGGCGATACGATGGAGCGAGCCGCGCCATGAACCGCGAGTTGATAGGCTGGCCCACCTGATCCGGCGTGATCTGGTCCGAAGCGATCCGGGCGCGCGTGTAGGTCAGGCCAGCGTGCACGTCGAAGGGCCCGGCGGCCAAGACGCCCTCGAGTTCGATGCCGTGCGCCTCGTAGGTGCGGCTGACGAAGCGCGCGGTGGTGGACGTGATGTCCTGATCGGTCACCTTGGTGGTCGCCCTGAACAGCGTGGCGAAGACACTCGCCTGGTCGCCGTTCCACTTGACGCCGGCCTCGTACTGCTTCACCGTGTTCACGGCCACTTCCTTGGCAATGCTGCCGTCGGGACGAATGCCGCCACCGAAATGCACACGATCAGCGTGCGCGCGACCACCGCGGCTCGCGCGCGCGAACAGCCCGATGTTCGATGACACCAGATAGTTTCCACCCAGCGAGTAGGAGAGATAGCGCACCGTGTAGCGCACAGGCAGTTGCGTGGTCGGGTCCACGACGGGCACATTCTGCTCGGGTGCCTGCAGAACGCCATCGCCATTCACGTCGATCGGTCGCGTGCCGCTCGCACCCGCGTAGGAGCCTGAGGCTCGAGCGATGTCGTATCGAAGGCTTCCATCGACATCGACCGCGCCCTTCTGCCAGTGCGCGGCGAGGTACGGCGCATCGGTGTCGTAGCGCAAGCGGTAGGAGCGGACGCAGCAATTGCCCCAGAAGGGCTCGCCGTAGGCCACCAGCCCACCTTGGGTGACGAGGACACCTTGTGCATCGACCACGTCGAGCAGCGCGCTGTCCTTGCCGCGGACCTCTTGCAAGTAGGTATTCCAGTGCCAGTCCGCGTCAACAAACTGCCGCATCTTGAAGTATCCCGCCGTGACGCTGGTGCGTTGCTGCGCGCCGTCGAAGCGACGGGTGAGCCGCAGGTCGTGGGTGTAGTTGCCCAGGTCGTTGAGCTCGGTGTTGAACAGGTGGGTCCGTACGGCCAAGCCGTTGCCATTCAGCACGGTCGGATCGGTGATTGCCTGCCCTGCCAAGGGGCCGTTGGCATAGCGCAGGCTCGCGCCCGGCCCGCCGATCTGCGTCGCGATCTCCGAGGCAGACGCGACCTGAGCCGGATACGGCCCGACGAACCGGCCGGTGGTGGTGCTCACGCGCATGCGACCTTCGAATCGCCAGTCCTGGCTCAAGTCGGATTCAGCCTCGAGCCCGAACGCTCGGACCTGGGATCGATACCCGTCACGCATCTCTGTGCGCACGACGCGGCCGTCGCGGTCGACCGAGAGGTCATCGCGCCAGTACTTCGACTGCATCGCGCCGCTCAGCACGTCGAAGCCGGGCAGCGACGCGACGAGCGGATCCGAGGTCGTTCCCGTGATCGAGACCGGCACGGGAAGATAGACAGGCGCCCTGTCGTCGAGCACCTTGAAGTGGACACGCACGAAGCCCTGGTCGAAGTGTCGAGTCAGGCTGCCCTTGACCTGCCCGCCACCCTCGGCGTTGTAGCCGACGCTGCGCGGCCCTTCTCCCTGGCGATAGTGGCCGCCGATATGAAAGCTCCACCGCTCGGCGATGGGCTGCCCGTACGCGAGGTCCACGCGCGTGCGATCGAAGTCCAGGCCGCGCGACAACCCGATGCGCCCGCCGGCAATGTCTCCCGTCTTGCTGATGAAGTTGAACAGGCCTCCCGGTGCATTGCTGACCAACGTGGACGCGGACCCGCCGCGCAGCACCTCGATCCGGTCCAGTGTGAAGTCGGACCGCACGAAGGTGTCGGCTGTTGCGAAGTTGAGGTCGCCGAAGCCGAGTACCGGCAGGCCATCCTCTGAGAAGAGCACCAGCTTCGCGCCGCCGCTCAACGGCAGGCCTCGTGCCGTGACGTTCGCATTGCCTTCGCCGCCGGACGACTGGGCCAGCACGCCGGGAACGCTGCGCAGGATGTCGGAAGCGCTGTCCGCACCGGTCCGCTGTACCTGGTCGCTGTCGAAGGTGCTCGTCGACACGCTCGAGCGGAGCTTGCTCACGCGGGTCGTTGTGCCGGTGACGACGACACGCTCCAGCCCCAGGGAATGGGCCGTGCTTGCCGCAGACGCCGCGGCATGGGCAGGGACGGCCTCGCGCCCGGCGGGCTCGGGCCCGGCAGTCTGGGCGATGGACAGCGACGAATGAAGCAACGCCCACGCCAACAGCGGCGCCCATTGCGCCGCGCATGGCCGAGAAGGCGGCACTCTGAAATGAGCGCCGATCCCGCATTGGAACTTCCCCATCGACGCCTCCAGTACACCGAGTCGTTCAGATTTTTTTTCAATCTACACCCGACCCATGGGGCCCGACTTCATCGCCAACCCGTAGCGGTACAGGAAAGTTGATTTGGCGCATGCCGCCGCTTCCGACCCCACACGGCTCGAGGCCCAGGAATGGCTTGGACCCGCCAACGTTCTAGCAACCGACGCGCGGACTCATGCCGCACGCCACGCCGCAGTCTTCTGATTGCTGCTGCCTGTGCATGCCCTCCGCTGCGGGGCATCCATCGGGCCCTGCGTGCGGCTCAGCCTTGCCCGGCCACGGGCCGCTTTCGGTGTCACTACCGTGTCCTGCGCGTGGCCGGGCGCAAGCGGTGGCAACGATGACGAAAGCTGGTTGAGGTCCGCTTCGTGGCATCTGATCGCCGGGGCTGTCCGACGGCTCAGGGTCGGTCGCGCGCGGTGACGAACGACGGCTTCCCGAAAGCGCAAGCTCAAAGTCCGCATCTAAGCGCTGGGCTCGGAGCGGGGTGCCCCAGGCCCCGACCCAATGCGGCCGCTCACGGGGTGTGACACCATCGGCGCCACCTTGTCGACTCTTGCCGCTGCCTGGATCCCTTCCCGTGCCGCCGCAGCTCGCACCCAATCGAGATCGATATGCGCAACATTGACGAGCACAACATCACCGACGCGGTCATCGCCCGGCTTTGCGATAGTCAGGATACGCGCCACAAGGAGGTGATGACATCGCTGATCCGGCACCTGCACGGCTTTGTTCGTGACGTGCGGTTGACTGAACGCGAGTGGGAACAATCCATTCGCTTCCTGACCGCCACCGGCCAGAAATGTGACGACAAGCGCCAGGAGTTCATCCTGCTGTCCGACGTTCTCGGCGTGTCGATGCTGACGGTGGCCATGAACCAGTCGTGGCCCGAAGGCGCGACGGAGGCCACCGTGTTCGGCCCCTTTCACGTCGAAGATGCACCGCGCTGCGACAGCGGCGCCGACATCGCGCACGGCGCACCAGGCAAGCCGCTCGATGTGGACATCGAGGTGGTCGATCTACAGGGTCAGCCCGTTGTCGGCGCCGAGGTCGACACGTGGCAGGCCGACGAAGACGGCCTGTACGACGTGCAGCGGCCCGAACTCGGCGAAACGCGTCGCGCCCGCGGCGTCTTCCTCACCGACGCCGAGGGGAAGGTGCGCTTCAGCTCGGTGCTGCCCACGTCCTACCCGGTACCGACCGATGGCCCGGTGGGAGAGCTGCTTCTGGCCACCGGCCGCCACCCGTGGCGACCGTCGCACATTCATTTCCGCATCCGCGCGCCGGGGTTCGCGACCCTGATCACACACCTATTCCAGGAGGGCGACAGTTACCTGGACTCCGATGTCGTGTTCGGCGTGCGCTCGTCGCTGATCGCAAACTTCGGGCACCATGGCGAGGACAACCAGGCTCGGCACACGCTGCGTCATCGATTCGTGTTGGCGCATGCACCGGCGCCACGATCCAGCACATCGGAGTGAGGTCGTCATTCACGAACGGCTGTCCGACTGCTTTGGAACACCGCGATGCGCGGATTCGGGTCGATGACCGTCATCCGGGTGTCGCAGGAGAAAGGTCGCGGACAGTCTGAAGTTGCCTTCGTCCCTGCCCGCGAGAATCCGGTGCCGGATGTTCGACGACAGCCGAAACGTTCAAGCTCGGAGTCTCATCACCGCCCGAGCACACGCCGCACCACGAGCGCCAGCGCCAGCCAGAGGCCGCCGACCAGCACGCCACCGATCACGTCGCTGAACCAGTGCGCCTGCAACACCAGGCGGCTGGCGCACACGGCCATCACCAGGAGCATGGCCGCGAGCGCCGCCGCCGCACGCCACGCCCGTGACGTCGTGTGCCGCCACACCAGCACCAGCAGCGCGCCGTAGAGCAGCGTGGCCTGCGCTGCATGCCCGCTGGGGAAGGCGAAATCGGTGACGGCGGACTCGGCCTGCCCCGGCCGCGGGCGCTGGATCAGGTGCTTGAGCCCGTGGGTGAGCGCGGCCCCGCTGTAGAACGCCAGCACCAGCCACAGCGCGCCAGCCCGATCTCGCAGCGCCAGCAGCAGCGCCACGGCACCGGCCACGATCACGGCGATGCCCCGCGCAGTGTGCGCCGTCGACAGCACCCTCGCCGCATCGATCAGCGCCGGGCCGGAGGCCTGCACCACCCAGCGCCGGACCGCCTCGTCCAGCGGGCCGAGCACCGCGAACGGATCCATCAACCGGGGGGCTGGCCCAGGCGGGCGCCGAGGTAGGCCACGATGGCGTCGAGCGACACCAGCTTCGCATAGTCCGACTCCGGGATGTCGACGCCGAAGCGCTGGTGGAAGCCGACGATCACGTTGAGCCAGTCCATCGAGTCGAGATCCACCTGGTCGCGCAGCGGCCTCTCGCGCGCCAGCTCGCCCGGCTCGACCTCGGGGGCGATGCGGCGGATGCAGTCGATCACGCCGCTGCGGATGTCGTCGTCGGTCATCGTCGTTCCTTCACAGCGCCTCGGGATGCTGCAGCAGCTCGCGCAGCCGCGCGAGGAAGATCGCGCCGCGATGGCCGTCGCTGACGCGGTGGTCAGCGGCCAGCGTGGCGGTGAGCATGGGCATCGCCACCACCTGCCCGGCCTCCACCGCCGGCCGCTCGCTGATGCGGCCGAAGCCGACCAGCGCCACCTGCGGCGGGTAGATCACGCCATGCACCAGCTCGACGCCGGTGTCGCCGAGGTTGGTGACGGTGACCGTGGCGTCGCTCATCTCCGAACTGCGCAGCCGGAAGGCGCGGGCGCGAGCCACCAGGTCGGCGAGCGCGGCCATCAGCTGCGGCAGCGGCTGCTCGGCCACGTCGTGCAGCGCCGGCGCCACCAGGCCGCCGCCGCGCAGCGAGATGGCCACGCCGACGTGCGCCGCCGGCGCAGGGCGGAAGGCGCCGTCGATGAACGTGCCGTTGAGCTCGGGTACCTCGCGCAGCGCCAGCGCCACCGCCTTGATCAGCAGCACCGCGCTGAGCAGCCGTTCGGTGACCGGCGCCGCAGCGTTGTGCGCGCGCAGCCAGGCCAGCGCCGCGCGCATCGGCACCGGCTCGGCCAGGTGGTAGTGCGGGATCTCGCGCTTGGAGCGCGCCATCGCGGCGGCGATCACCTTGCGCATCTCGGCGGCGCGGTCGGCGGGGGTGGGCGCTGCAGCGGCCGGGCGGCCGGGGGCAGCGCGCTCGACGTCGGCCAGCGTGACCGCGCCCTCCGCGCCCGTGCCGGCCAGCGCCTGCACATCCACGCCCAGTTCGGCGGCGCGGCGGCGCGCGGCCGGCGTGACCGGCTTGCGCGCACCAGCCTTCGGCGCAGGCACCACCACGGGCGCCGCGGCACCGGCCGCCTCGCCCGGCGCCAGCAGCCGCGCGATCACCGTGCCGACCGGAATCTTCTGCCCGACCTCGGCCAGCAGCTCGGCCACCGTGCCCGGCTGCCAGACCTCGATGTCGATCGCTGCCTTGCTGGTGTCGACCACCGCGATCACGTCGCCCTTGTTCACCGCCTGCCCGGGCGCCACGTGCCATTCGAGCAGCGTGCCTTCGTCCATGTCGGCGCCCAGCGAGGGCAGCTTGAAGTCGATCATCGGCCGAGCAGCCGCTTCGCGGCGGCAACGATCTTCGCCGGCTGCGGCAGCGCCGCCTCCTCCAGGTGCTTCGCGTAGGGGATGGGCACCTCCTCGCTGCACACCCGCGCCGGCGGCGCGTCCAGTTCGTAGAACACCGGGCTCTCGACCACGCGTGCGATCACCTCGCCAGCCAGGCTGCCGCTGCGCCAGCCTTCGTCGACCACCAGCAGGCGGCGGGTCCTGGTCACCGTGGCGGCGATTGCCGCATCGTCCAGCGGGCGCAGCACGCGCAGGTCGAGCACCTCGGCCGAGACACCTTCGCCGTCGAGCACGCGCGCCGCCTCCAGCGCCTTGGGCAGGCAGCCGCCGTAGGTGACGATGGACAGGTCGCGGCCCTCGCGCCGGATCGCCGCACGGTCGATGTCGGTACGCCAGGGCTCGGGCAGGTCGCCCTCGAGGTTGTAGAGCTGCGCATGCTCGAAGATCACCACCGGGTCGCTCTGCTGCAGCGCGCTGCCGAGCATGCCGCGCGCATCTTCCACCGTGGCCGGTGCGAGCACGCGCAGGCCAGGCACGTGGGCATACCAGTTCTCCAGGCTGTGCGAATGCTGCGCGGCGAGCTGGCGGCCGGCGCCGGTGGCCATGCGGATCACCAGCGGCACGCCGAACTGCCCGCCCGACATGTGGCGCAGCAGCGCCGCGCCGTTGACGATGGGGTCGAGCGCGAGCAGGCTGAAGTTCACCGTCATCAGCTCGACGATGGGCCGCGCGCCGCCCAGTGCCGCACCGACGCCGGCGCCGACGAAGCCCAGCTCCGACAGCGGCGTGTCGCGAATGCGTGCCTCGCCGAATTCCTCGAGGAGCCCCTTGCTGACCGCGTAGCTGCCGCCGTAGCGGCCGACATCCTCGCCCATCAGGAACACGCGCGGATCACGCTGCAGCGCCTCGCGGTGCGCCTCGCGCAGCGCTTCGCGGTAGGTGATCGTGCGGCACATGGGTGAGGTCATGGGCGGAGCGCCTCCCGCGCCACCACGTCGTCGAGCAGGCGCTCGGCCGGCTCCAGCGTGCCCGCCTCGGCGAAGCGCACCGCCGCCTCGACCTCGGCCAGGGCCTCGCCCTCCATCGCCTCGCGCTCGGCGTCGCTCAGCATGCCCGCCTCGCGCAGCCGGCCGGCGAAGGCCTCGATCGGATCGCGATGCTTCCAGCGCTCGACCTCGGCCTTGTCGCGATAGAGCTCGGCGTCGAACATCGAGTGGGCGCGGAAGCGGTAGGTGTGCAGCTCGAGGAAGCGCGGCGAGCGTGTCTCGCGCACGCGCCGGGCCGCTTCCTGCGTGGCTTCGTGCACCGCCAGCACGTTCATGCCATTGATCGACGCGCCCTCGATGCCGTAGCTGGCGGCCTTGGCCACCAGGTCGATGCTCGCCTCGGAGCGCGACAGTGCAGTGCCCATCGCGTACAGGTTGTTCTCGCACAGGAACAGCACCGGCAGCCGCCACAGCGCCGCGAGGTTGAGCGATTCGTGGAAAGCGCCCTCGGCCACCGCGCCCTCGCCGAAGAAGCAGGCGGTGACCGTGCCCTCGCGGCCGAGCTGCACGTCGGCCAGCGCCAGGCCCACCGCCAGCGTGAGGCCGCCGCCGACGATGGCGTTGCCGCCGTAGAAGCGCGTGGCACGGTCGAACAGGTGCATCGAGCCGCCGTGGCCGCGCGAGCAGCCCTCCTGCACGCCGAACATCTCGGCCATGATCGAGTTCATCGCGACGCCGCGCAGCAGCGCATGGCCGTGCTCGCGGTAGGTGGCCACCACGTTGTCCTGCGCCTGCAGTGCCGGCATCACGCCGGCAGCGCAGGCCTCCTCGCCGATGTACAGGTGCAGGAAGCCGCGGATCTTCTGCTCGCCATAGAGCTGCGCGCAGCGCTCTTCCAGGCGGCGGATGCGCAGCATGTCGCGCAGCCGGCCGTGGCAGAAGGCGCGGTCGTGGTGGCGCACGTCGGTGGTGGCGCCGGTGGGTTCGGTGGTCGTCATGCGCCGGCCTCCAGGGTGGACGTGTCGCCCTCGGGCAGGCCGAGCTCGCGCGCCTTGAGCAGCCGGCGCATGATCTTGCCGCTGCGTGTGCGCGGCAGCACCGGCAGGAAGGCGATCTCCTTGGGCGCCACCGCCGCGCCGAGGCGCTTGCGCGCATGGCCGAGCAGCTGCAGGCGCAGTTCCTCCGAGGCCTCGAATCCCCGCTTGAGCGAGACGAAGGCCTTCACCACTTCGCCCACCACCGGGTCGGGCTTGCCGATCACCCCGGCCTCGGCCACCGCCGGGTGCTCCATCAGCGCGCTTTCGACTTCGAAGGGCCCGATCAGGTGGCCGGCGGACTTGATCACGTCGTCGGCGCGGCCGACGAACCAGAAGTAGCCGTCGGCATCGCGCTTCGCGAGGTCGCCGGTCAGGTAGAGGTCGCCGGCGAAGCACTTCCGGTAGCGTTCCTCCTGGCCGAGGTAGCCGCGAAACATCGATGGCCAGCCCACGCGCAGCGCGAGTTCGCCCTCGACGTCGGGCTCGTCGACCACCTCCACGCCGCCGCCCTCGGGCCGCCGCACGATCAGCGCCTGCACGCCGGGCAGCGGCTGACCCATCGAGCCGGGCTTGATGTCCATCGCCGGGGTGTTGGCGATCATGATGCCGCCGGTTTCGGTCTGCCACCAGTTGTCGTGGATGGGGCGGCCGAGCACCTCCTTGCCCCACCAGACCGCCTCGGGGTTGAGCGGCTCGCCCACGCTGGCCACGAAGCGAAGCGCCGGGAACGCGAAGCGGCGCGCCAGCTCAGGGCCCGCCTTCATCAGCATGCGGATCGCGGTGGGCGCGGTGTACCAGACGCTGACCCGCTCGTCCTGCAGGATGCGGTACCAGCGCTCGGCGTCGAACTCGGCCTCGTCGACGATGCTGGTCACGCCGTGCAGCAGCGGCGCGACGATGCCGTAGGACATGCCGGTCACCCAGCCGGGGTCGGCGGTGCACCAGAAGACGTCGTCGTCGTGCAGGTCGAGCGCGTAGCGGCCGGTGGCGAAATGGGTGAGCACCGCCTCGTGCACGTGCATCGCACCCTTGGGCGTGCCGGTGGTGCCGCTGGTGAAGTGCAGCAGTGCGAGGTCGCCGGCCTCGGTGCGCACCGGCGGCGCTGCGTCGCCGGCGCCTTCCATCAGCGCGGCGTAGTCCAGCGTGCCGGCGGGCGCATCGCCATCGCCTGCGACGATCACCTGCTGCAGGGTCGGGATGCGATCGCGCACGGCTTCGACCTTGCGGCGATAGAGCGCCCCGGTGGTGACCAGCAGCCGCGCCTGGCCCAGGTTCATGCGCGTGACGATGGGTTCGGGGCCGAAGGCCGGGAACAGTGGCGTCACCACGCAGCCCGCCTTCAGCGCGCCCAGCACCGCCGCGTACAGCGCCGGCATGCGGGGAGCCAGTACGAACACGCGGTCGCCGCGGCCCAGGCCCAGCGCCGCCAGTGCGTTGGCAAAGCGGTCGGTGTCGCGCTTCAGGGCGGCGTAGCTCAGAGCCGTGACGCCGCCATTGGCGTGCAGGAAGCGCAGCGCCGTGCACCCGGCGCGCGGCCCGGCGGCATGGCGGTCGACCGCCAGGCGGCCGATGTTCACCCCATCTTCCGCACGGCCGAGCAGTTCCTCGCGCACCGCCTGCCACGAGAACGCGGCGCGCGTCGCGGCCGCGTCGGCCAGATGGGGCGGGACGCGAAGATCGTCGGCGGTCTTGCGGATCACGGGCTCGCGCATGCGCGCCTCCGGCCGGACAGGGAAGTGGCGAACATGCTCCCTCGGCGCCATCCAGGCACATTGAGCAGGCGCAATCGCGCGAAACTTCCTTGCGATGCGTCAATCGCCGCATACGGGAGGGGGTGCACGGCGAGGCCGACAGACCTAGCATTCCAGGCTCGACGATCCCTTCGCCGCCCGCCTTGAGCCACGCCCAATCTTCCCACCCGCACGAGCATGCGAGCTTCTTCGAGCGGCCGGAAAACAGCATCCTGCACGCGGCACACGAAGCGATCGTGATGCTGGACGACACCCAGACGATCGTCGCCGTGAACGCCGCCGCCGAGCAGGCTTTCCGCTGCCCGGCCAGCAACATGCTCGGCCAGCCGCTGTCGCGGCTCGTGCCCGCAGCCTTGCGCGTGTCGCACGAGGCCAAGGCCAGCGAGTACATGAGTTCGGAGTCGCTGCAGCAGCGGCTGGTCGCGCACCGGCGCGTCACCGCGGTGCGGCCCGACGGCAGCCACTTCCCGGCCGAGATCACCCTGTCGACGGTGAACATGGCAGGCGCGGGGCCGAGGCGCTACGTGGCCGCGCTGATCCTCGACCTCAGCGAGCAGAGCCGGCTGCAGCAGGAACTGGACAGCTTCAAGCGCCGTCTGCGCTCGGTCTTCGAACTCGCACCCGTCGCGATCTGGATCGCCGACAACGACCGCATCGTGTTCGCCAACCTAGCCGCCGAGCGCCTGTTCGGTGAGAGCCATGCACTGCTCGGCCAGCCGTTGCGGACGCTGCTGGCCGAGGCCACACAGGCTGGTCTGCACGCGCAGGTATCGCGGGTCCTGGAGGGTGCCACGGACGTGCCGGTGGTGCACGGTCATGTGGTGCGTCCCGACGGCACACAGCGCGAGGTGGAAATCGCGCTGGCCGCCCTGCCCGACCACGGCCGCACCACGGTGCAGATGGTGGTGGCCGACGTCACGCAGCAGCGCCGCGAGGCCGCCGAGCTGGCGGAATCGCGCGAGGCGCTGCGCAGGCTCTCCACCAACGTGGTCGAGGCGCGCGAGGAAGAGCGCCGCCGCATCGCCCGCGAGCTGCACGACGAGCTGGGCCAGCGGCTGACCGCGCTGAAGATGGAACTGGCGGCGCTGAGTGCACTCCGCGCGGCGGAACACCAGGGCGGCGAGCAGATCGACAACATGATCGCCATGGTCGACGAGACGCTCGCCTCGGTGCGCCGCATCTCCACCGACCTGCGGCCGGCGATGCTCGACGACCTGGGCCTGAACGCCGCCATCGAGTGGCTGGGGCGCGATGCGGCGCGGCGTCTGGGCATCGAGGTGACGGTGCGGCTGAGCGAGAACGAGCCGCCGCTGGACGATCGCGTGGCCACCGCCGCCTTCCGCATGGTGCAGGAGGCGCTGACCAACGTGGCGCGCCACGCCCACGCCACCGACGTCCAGATCGTGCTGCGCCAGCACGAAGGCGAGCTCGAGCTCACCGTGCAGGACAACGGCGTCGGCTACCCCGACGACGCCACCCGGCGCGACGGGTCGTTCGGCCTGGTCGGCATGCGCGAGCGCGCCGCGATGCTGGGTGGGCGCGTGGCCTTCGAGAACCCGGCCGGCGGCGGTGCCCGGCTGGTGGTGCACTTGCCGATCGCGCCCGGCGAAGGGGACGGCGCATGAACGGCCCGGGCCTGCGCGTACTCGTCGTCGACGACCACGCCGTGGTGCGCGAAGGTCTCGCGCGCATCCTCACCGGCACCGGCGAGGGCTGGACGGTGGGCGAAGCCAGCAGCGGCTTCCAGGCACTGGAGTGGCTGCGCCGCAACCCGGCCGACGTGGTCGTCGTCGACCTGTCGATGCCGGGCATGACCGGGCTGGAGCTGGTCAAGCGCATCCGCGCCGAGTTTGGCCGGCTGCCGGTGCTGGTGCTGAGCATGCACGCCGAGGAGCAGTACGCGCTGCGCGCCTTCAAGGCCGGCGCCAACGGCTACATGACCAAGGACGGCGCCTCCGCCGAGCTGATCAAGGCGCTGCGCAAGATCGCCGGCGGCGGCGCCTACGTCAGCGGCGAACTGGCCGAGCGCGTGGTGCTGCAGCTCAACGGCGGCGTCGATGTGGCCCGCCACGCGCAGTTGTCCGACCGCGAGCTGGAGGTGCTGCGCCGCCTCGTGGCAGGCCAGCGGCCGACCGAGATCGCGCAGGCCCTGCACCTGTCGGTGAAGACGATCAGCACCCACAAGAGCCGCATCCAGGACAAGCTGAACCTGCCGACGCTGGCCGACCTGGTGCGCTACGGGCTCGAGCACGACCTCGACACCGGCGCCGCCGCCTGAGGCGGGCCGCGCTCAGTGCAGCGGCCGCTGCGGCAGGCGCAGCGCGAACCAGTGCGCGGCCAGGTGGGCTACCGCCTGCGCGGCCGCTTCATCGCCGCAGCCGGGATCGGCGCCCGGCACGACCTCCAGGCGCCGCGCCCCGGCCAGCAGCGGCAGGGCGCGGCGGTGCGAACGCATCAGCGCCTCGTCGCCATCGCCGATCACCAGCAGTGTGGCGGCGCGCACGCGGGGAAGCTCCGCCAGCACGGGGTCGGGGCAGGCGCCCTGCGCGACCAGCGCCTCCACCAGGTCGGGCCGCAAGGCCGCGGCACGGAGCGCCGCCCAGGCACCGATGCCGCCGCCGAAGACGCCCAGGGGCGCGCCCGGGCCGCTCACGCGCAGCCACTCCAGCGCCTCCACCAGGCGCGGCGTCAGATCCTCCAGGCCGGTGGCCCGCCCGGGCTCGATGCACAGCGTGGAGAAGCCGTGGTCGTGCAGCACAGCGCACATCGAACGGCATGCCGCGGCACCGCATGGTGGAGAAGGCAGCAGAGCGACCGCGCCAGCCGGCCTCTCCAGCCGCTCGTACTCGCCGTGCCAGCCCGCCGAGCCGATGCGCCGTGCTTCGATGCAGCGGTGGTCCGTCACGGTGCGCAGCATGCTGATCCCTTTCGTCCTCAGGCGGCGATCGACTCCTGCGGTGCGGCAGCGGTGGCCGCGGGCAGGGTCCGCTGAAGCCATCCCAGCAATTCGCAGGCCATGGCCTGGTGCACGCCGGCGCTGGGCTCGGGGCGCGAGCGCTGTGGCAGCTTGACCAGCCGGTGCGGCGCCGGCAGGCGACGCAGGCCTCGCCAGGGTTGCCTCGCGGCACCGATGCCGTGACGGCCGGCCAGGCACAGCGTCGGCCGCGTCCAGGCTGCCACGCTGGCGTCGCGGTGATCGACCGGCCCGTCGAGCCAGACGCAGCTCTTCACGGCCTGCAACCCGCCGCGGCCCAGCGCCTCGGCGCAAGGTGCGGCCGCTTCGTGCACGCCCACCAGGGCCAGCGGCAGGCCGCGCGTGGCGGTGTCGGACTCGAGCCTATCGACGACCTGCTGCAGGAGGCTGGCGGTCTGCACGGCATCGGGCCATGCCGACTCGAGCGAGCCGTCGTCGTGCCGGGACAGCGCGATCGACAGCGTCGCCAGGCCGTTTGCCGCCAGCACGTCGGCGATGAAGCGCTGGCCGGCCTGCACGCAATCGGCGCGCTGCGGATGCACGAACAGCACCACGGCACGCGCACCGCCCGGCCGCACCCACAGGCCCTGCGCCAAGGCGCGGTCCAGGGCCATGCTGTTGCAAGGGGTCGGCGGTCGTTGATCCGGCATCGCAAGGGTGAGCACGAGGCCCTTCTGCTGATGCCGCTCATGCTGACTTGATGCGCGTCGATTCGATTGAGTGAACGCAACCCCTCGCGCCAATGCGCGCGACAAGCAAGATAGGGATGGAAGCATGCCGTCCGCGAACTAGAGTGAACTGCATCCCTTGCCGCCTCGCAGGGGCGAGGAGCGCCGGATGTACACCTTGCTGCGCACGCTGCCCGTCCGGCGGCTGCTCGTCGAACAGTTCCCTGCGCTGGCCTTCGCCTGGCTGATCGCCGAGCTGTTCTACAAGTTCAAGAGCTTCTCGCTCGAGTGCGCGGCCTTCCTGCTCACCTGGTTCGTGCTCGATGCGCTGATCCAGGGCCTGCGCCGCCTGTTCGGGCCGCCGGCCTCACATTCCGCCGCCGAACGCTGAGGCCGCCCCTTGGCCGAGACCGTCGCCCCGGAGTTCGCCCGCTTCGTCGAGGCGGAGCGCCGCGCGAAGCGCCTGCCCATGGCCACGCGCAAGATGGCCGAAGGCGATGTGTTCGAACCGGTGTTCATTGGCGCCGGCCAGAGCATCGAGCTGATGCGCGTGGCCTCGCGCCGCGCCGCCGGCTTCTTCCGCCCCACCAAGCGCACGGAGGTGGTGTGGATCGAGGGCGAGAACGAGCTCGCGGTGGGCATCGCCGGGGTCGACGTCAAGCTCGCCGACGGGCTGATCCGCGTGCTGATCCCGGTGCGCTGCGACCAGACCGGGCAGGCGAGTGTCGAGGTGCTGTTCGCCACCGGCTCGCCGCGTGAGCCCGCGGGCCTGTATGCCGCCACCTCGCGGCGGCCGAACGGGCCGGAGATCGTGGTCACCGCATGGGGCGACGCGCTGGTCGCCTTCGCCTGGCAGTGCGTGCTGGACCTGATCACCGGCATCGCCGCGGCCACCGGCAAGGACGCGCGCGGCAACCTGCTGGTGCCGGTGGAGCTGGCGGTCAGCGCCAACGGCATCCAGATCCTGCCGATGGCGCGGCACCGCTTCGCCGGTTCGTCGACCTTGAAGGGCTGACCCGATGAGCTTCGGCAGCGGCGATCTCGGCGTGCTCGGCAACCTGGCCAAGGCGCTGGGCCTGTTCGATGCCGCGGGCAACCCCAACCAGGGCTGGTTCGCCAACCCCGAGGCCTCGCTGAAGACCATGCTCGCCGACGAGGCGCAGCGTGAGGCGCTGATCGCTTTCGTCGACGACGCCATGGGCGGCGCCGACCGCAGCACCGAGGCCGGTGTGATCTGGCTGCCGATCGTCTCGATCGACGATCCGCCGCTGTCGGTGGCCGTCACCGTCGACGAGGGCCAGGCCGACGGGCTGCACATCGGCCTGGGCCTGCGCGTCTCGACCACCGACCCGGCCTCGTCCACCACGCTGGCCGTGCCGCTGTTCCGCGCCAAGAAGGCCGGCGGGCCGAACGTGAGCCAGCCGCTTCTGCTCGGTTCGCCCGGCGGGCGCATCCGCGTCGGCACGGCGATCACCATCGATGCGGCGCCCGCGGTGCCCGGCCAGGCGCGGCTCGGCGGTATCGGGCTGGAGGTCGACCTGCCCACCTCGGCCGCCGATCCGAAGGGCCCGGCCTTCGGCCTGGCGCTCACCGGGCTGCAGTTGCCCGGCGCCACCGCGCCGCGCGACATGCGCGTATCGGCCAACGGCACCGACGAGCTCGACGACGCGCTGCTCGATCTCGTGATGTCGCTGGTCAAGGCGCAGGCCGATGCGGCATTGGCCGACCCGGCACTGGTGGCAGTCGCCGGGCTGCTCGGCCTGCGCAGTGGCGACGACGTGCCCGACTTCCCGATCACCACCCTGCCCAGCCGCGGCGTGCTCGCCCTGGCCGACTGGGTGCGCGGCATCCTCACCACCGACGCCAGCCGCCACGACTGGCTCGACCATCTCGCGGCGCTGCTCGGCGGCGCGCGCGCGGGCGACGCGGTGAATTTCGGCCTTGGCGGCGCCGCGGTGCTTACGCTCTCGCTGCGCGTCGACAGCGGCCCGAGCGGCAACCCGCGGCTGACGCCGAGCCTGGCCATCGAACTCGGCAACGACGACGCGCGCGTCGAAGCGCGCGCCGACGTGTTCCGCATCGACCTCGTCAGCGGCGAAGCCTTCGCGCTGCCCAGCCTGGGCGTGTGGGCCGCGGCCGGGCGCAGCGGCAACCGCATCCTCGATGTCGCCACGCCCGTCGTCGCGCGGGCCGACACCTTGCGCCTGGGCTTCGGGCTGGATGCCCAGCGGCGGCTCAACTTCGTGCTCGCCGCCGATGGCGTGCGCCTGGGCACGCGCGACTTCGCCACGCTCGACCTCACCTCGCCCGACGCGGTGATGGATGCCGCCGGCGCCGCGGTGGAAGACATCGCCAACGATCTGCTCGCCGGCCTGGGCGATGCGCTCGGCCTGGCGCGGCAGCTGATCGGACTCGATCCGCCGGCCGGGATTCCGGCGGTGACGCTCGCCGCGTTGATGGCCGACCCGGTACCGGCCCTGGCCGGCTACTGGCGGCAGCTCGTCGCCAACCCGGTCGCCGCGAACACGGTGCTCACCGCGCTGCGCCGCGCGCTGGCCGATGCCAGTGAAGCGGCCTCGGTGGTGGCCGGCAGCGGCAGCACCGCCGACCCGTGGCGGCTGCCGCTGATCGGCCCGCTGGCGCTCGAGGTCTCGGCCAGTGGCGACGTGCTCCACCTCGGGCTGGGCGCGGCGACCAGCGTCGATACGCTCGGCCAGCGCTGCACCGTCGTGCAGACGCGTATCGGCGTGCAGCTCGCCAGCATCGACCTCGCCGCGCGCCGGGCCAGCCTGCTCGGCGCGGTGGAGGCCACGCGCACCGCGCGCGAACGCGGCGTCAGCCCGCCTCGTGCCCGGCTCGCGCTCGGCAACACGGCCGCGGTGCTCGCCGACCATGTCGGCCTGCGGCTGGCGTGGGCGCCCGAGGCGGGCCTGGCGGCGCAGGTCAGCGCGCCATCGCTGCGGCTCGAACTCGACGACCTGACGCTGCCGATCGCGCTGCCGGTGATCGCCGCCGACGGCAGCGTCACGCTGCCTGCCGAAGCCTGGGACGGCGTCGAGGCGCTGGTCGGCCACCTCGGCGGGATGATCGGCGGCACCGTCGGCGACCTCGTGCGCGCGCTCGGCTGGGCCGAGGCGGAGTTGCAGGCCGGCGGCGTGGCGGCGATCGGCGCGCGGCTGCGGCTCGCCGAACTGGTGACCTCGCCGGAGGCCGCGCTGCGCGAGTGGCTGCCCCGCATCGCGCTGAGCGATCTCGGCGAACGCGCGCTGGCTCTCATCGCTGATCTGTTCGGCGGCCTGGGCGCAGCGCGCGGCGTGATCGAAGGCAGCGGCCGGCCCGAAGACCCGTATCGCTTCGCGCTGGCCGAGGGCCTGCCCAACGTCGCCGTGTGGTTCCCGCCCGCCGGGCTGGAGCCGGTGGTCACCGCGGCGCACGAGGCGATCCGCGCGTGGCGGCCGGGGCAGGCCGGGCTTCCGGTGGCATCTCTGGCCGCCGCGCTGGGCGCCGAAGCCGGCGTGGCGGCCGACGTGCGCGCGCTGGTCGACGGGCGCGAACTGGGCACCGCGCTCGACGCGATCGCGCAGCGCTGGCTCGGCGGCGACGGGCGCATTTCGCCGCCGGCGGCCGCGCCGGCGGGCATCACGCTGCGGCGCGTCGGCGTGGCCGCCGCGCAGCTGCACGAGGCCCTGATCCTCGCCGACCTGCTCGGCCGCACGCCCGACACCGTCGTGCACGTGGCGCTGGGCAGCGCGGCCTGGCCCGATGCGCCGGAGGACCGTCGCATCGACCTGAGCACCGCCGGGCTCGATGCGGCGATGTTCACGCTACCCGACGCAGAGGCCGGCGAGTGGTTCGTCTGCCTCGGCACGCGCGCCGATTGCCGCACCGGCGGCAGCAGCACCGACGGCACGCCCGAGCAGGCCGCGCGGCTGGGACGCTGGCTCGATGCACTGGCCGGCGTGAGCAACGACATCGTGGTGGTGGCCGTGGCCGGCGCAGGCCACGCGGCGCGCGTGGCCGCGCAGGACGCCGGGCGAAGCGAGGTCACCGGCCTGGTGCTGCTGGGCACGCCGCTGGCGCCGATCTCACTGACCGCGTTGAGCGTTCAGCCCACCGCCGATGCGCTGCGCCTGCTCGACCGCCTGCTGCCGCCGGAAGTCGTCGACGATGCCGACCTTGCCCTCGGTCGCACGCTGGTCGGCGCGATGATGGAACTCGCGCCGCTGGCCGACCCGGCGGCCGACCTGCGCCTGCCGGTCGTGCCCTTCGATCCACCGCGCGCCGGGCTCGAGGTGCATGCCCTGTTCGGCGAGCTCAGCGCCGAGCGCATCGCGCAGGCGCTCACGGCCATCGTCGCTTCCGGCCTGGCCGGGCGGGCGCGCGAGCGCGCCGCCATTGCCGCCGCGCTGCCCACCGGCGTGCACGCCGGCCTGCGCTGGGCCCTGCCGGACGACAGCAGCGGCACGCTGCGCATCCGCGCCAGTGCGCAGCTGCAGCTGTTCGCCTTCGATCTCGACGGCGGCGTCGACCCGGGGCACGAATTGCGCGTCGAGCTGCGCATCGGCGATGCGCTGGGCTGGCTGGCGGCCACGCCCGAGCTGGAGCTGCGTGCGCTGTCGGCCGTGCTGACGCTGCCGCTGGACGGCACGTCGCCCGGCGAAGCGCGCGTGGTGCTGCACGAGGCGCGCGTATTCGGCCAGTCATGGGAGGCGCTGGTGCTCGGCGCCGTCGACGACGATGCCGTGCCGCTGCTGCCCGAAGCGCGCGTGCTGCTGTCGGCCGCGGTGCAGCGGCTCACCGCCGACCTGGGCAGTGCGCGATCGCTGGCGCTGTCCAACCTGTTCTCGGCGCTCGGCCTGACCGGCACGAACGGCGGCGTGGTCGGGGATGCCGTCGATCAGCTGATCCACGACCCCGCCGGGCTGCTGCGCCAGCGGCTGGCCGCCGCCGGTGCAGAGATCTCTGCGGCACTGAACTCGCTGCTCGGTCCGCTGGGCGCGAGCGTCGACCTCGCCACGCAGACGGTGCGCGTGCAAGGCGGCGGCAGCACCGCCGGGCGCTTCGGCTGGAGCGCCGACATCAGCGCCTCGCCCACCGGCCTGGCCGGCACGCTGAGCTTCGGGCCGGAGGCGGCCCTGCCCACCGTGGGCGGTGTGCAGCTGCAGGTGGCGCTGAATCCATTCGCCGTCTCGCTGCACTGGCACCAGAGCAGCACGCGCACGGTGACGGCGCCGCTGTGGCCCGCGCCCGACGCGCAGGCGCTGGCGCGCATGCTCGCGCAGGCCTCGCCCAGCCTCGCGGCCCACGTGGCACTCGAGCTGATGCGCCGCGCCGACGAGGAGGCGCGCCCGCTGATCGACGCCATGCTCGACGCGCTCGGCCTGCTGGCCGGCGCGGCCAGCGACGCCGAACGTGCGCTGCGCCCGCTGGCCGGGCTCATCGCCGACCCGGCGGGCTGGCTGCGCAGCGCCGGCTCACTGGCCGCCAACCCGCTGAAGATCCAGGCGCTGTTCGATGCGCTGCGGCCGCTGATGGGCCTGGCCGGTGCGGCCGGTTCGCCGCTGCCGATCGCCAGCGGCGTGAGCCTCGCGGTCAGCGCCGAGGGCGCCGGCGCTCGGCTCTCGCTCGCGGTCGACCCGAGCGTGTGGGTGGCGCCCGGCGGCGGTGGCGCGCGCCTGGCGGGCGGCATCGGCGCGAGCCTCGCGGTGAGCCTGAACGGCGCGCCCCAGGTCGCGCTCGAAGCGAACCTCGGCCTGCCCGGCACCAGCGGCGGACGCCAGGCGGTGCACACGCGCATCGGCACGGGCGGCGTCGAGCTGTTCCTGCGCCCGGCCAGCGGTGCCGACATCCCGCTGGTGCCCTTCGCCGGCCTCGGTGCGCTGTCGGCCGCCGCCGAAGCGGCGCTGCCCTTCCTGCTCGACAAGCTCGCCGAATTGCCCGGCACGCCGGGCGACCTGGTGCGCACGGTGGGCGACGCGCTCGCCCTGCGCGCCGGCACGCCCCGCGCCTTCAGCGCCGATGCGCTGCGCGCCTGGGCCGCCAACCCGGTGGGCGCCCTGACCGCGGCAGTGCCGTCGATCACCGCCACCGGCCTGAACCTGATCGCGCCGCTGCTCGACGCCTTCCTGCCCGCTGGCGTGAGCGCCAGCGGCGACGCCAATCAGCTCAGCGTCACGGTCGCCGGCGTGACGCTGGCCTGGCGGCCGGCCACCAGCCGCGTGTCCCTCAGCGCGCCGAGCCTGGCCGTGCCCGGCATCGAGACGCTCGGCCTGACGCTGGCCATCAGCAGCGCCGGGCTCGACGAACTCAGCGTCGCCCTCGGCCCGGCGCGCATCGATGCCGGAGGCGTGCTGCTGCGGCCCTTCGCCAGCGTGAGCGCCGGGCTGGCGCCGGCCGGCGGGCGGCGCGTGATGGTCGGCCTCTCGGCCGACGACACCCACCACTTCGCGGCGCGCTGGACGCTCGACACGGCGAGCTTCGACATCGTCGCCAGCGATGGCGCGCTGGCCGCCGCCATCGCGACTGCCGACCCGGCACAGGTGGCGCTGCGCATCGTCGACGTGGTGGCCGACCTGGTCGCTGCGGTGGCGATGGCGCAGCAGCCGGTGAAGGACCTGCTCGACACCGAGGTAGGCGACGAGGACGTGCGCTTCCTGCTGCAGGGCGTGGTGCTGGACAACGCCAACCCCGCGCAGCTGATCGACGGCCTGTTCGACCCGAACACGCTGCTGGCGCGCTTCCATCGCCTGTTCACCAACATCGCCGGCGCGGGCATCTCGATCGAGATCGAGGGCTTCGAGCTGAGCTTCCTCACCCACCCGGCCACCAACACCATCGGGCTGCAGGTGGGCGTGGTGGATCGCTTCGCGCTGGTCGAGGGCGATGTGTCGCTCTGGCTGGAGAACGACGACCGCTGGATCAACCCCAACCCGGCCGGCGACGGCGGCCTGTTCGTCGGCTTCCTGCCGCCCACGCTGCCGCTGCGCTTCGCGCCCAGCCTGGTGGTCAACGGCCTGGGCCTGCGTGTGGGCAAGACCTCCGGGCCGCTGCTCGACGCCGGCATCACGCTGGAGTCGGTGGCGCTGCACGTGTTCGCCGCCATCGACGGCAGCGGTGCCCGCAGCGGCGGCGTGCAGCTGCAGTTCTCCAACCTCGCAGTCTCGGCCTCGGGCGCGCAGGGCGAGAACGGCATCGCGCAGGGCATCATGCGCGACACCGGGCCCACGCCGCCCAAGCCGGCGTTCTCGCCGGCACTCGCCATCCAGGCGCACGACGGCGGCGCGGTGCAGGTCTCGCTGTCCGCCGGCGAAGGCACGGGCCCGTGGTGGATCGCCATCCAGAAGGGCTTCGGCCCGCTGTACCTCGAGCAGATCGGCTTCGGCGCCGCTTCGCCGCAGGGGCGGCTGGAGCGCATCTCGCTGCTGATGGACGGCTCGGTGTCAATGTTCGGACTGACCTGCGCGGTCGACGACCTGCAGATCACCTACATCGTCGGCAACAACGACTTCTTCAACCCGGCGAGCTGGGCGGTCGACCTCGCCGGACTCGCCGTGTCGGCCGACATGGCCGGCGTGTCGATCGCCGGTGGCCTGCTCAAGCAGACCACGCCGCAAGGCATCGAGTACCTCGGCATGCTGCTCGGCCGCTTCGCGGTCTACGGGCTCACGGTGTACGGCGGCTACGGCGAAGGCGAGGTCAACGGCCAGAAGTTCACCGCCTTCTTCGCCATCGGCGCGGTCAACGGCCCGATCGGCGGGCCGCCGGCCTTCTTCCTCACCGGCATCGGCGGCGGCTTCGGCATCAACCGCAAGCTGGTGGTGCCCACCGAGCTGTCGAACTTCGGCGACTACCCGCTGATCCAGGCGCTGGACATCGCCGCCACGCCCAGCGACCCGATGACGCAGCTGCGTGCGCTGGGCAGCTACTTCCCGATGCAGAAGGGCACCTTCTGGTTCGCCGCCGGGCTGTCGTTCAACAGCTTCGCGCTGGTCGACGGCATCGCGGTGGTGGGTGTGCAGATCGGCGACGGGCTGGACATCAACCTGCTCGGCCTGGCGCGCATGGCGCTGCCGCGGCCGCAGGTGGCGCTGGTGTCGATCGAGGTGGCGCTGCTGGTGCGCTTCTCCAGCAGCGAGGGCGTGCTGTGGGTGCAGGGCCAGCTGACCGACAACTCCTGGCTGCTCTACCCCGACATCAAGCTCACCGGCGGCTTCGCCTATGTGATCTGGTTCAAGGGCGAGAAGTCGGGCGAGTTCGTGCTCACGCTGGGCGGCTACCACCCCGACTTCCATCGCGATGGCTACCCGGTGGTGCCGCGCCTGGGCCTGCGCTGGAGCATCGGCAGCAACATCGTCATCAAGGCTGGCAGCTACTTCGCGCTGACCTCCGAGGCGCTGATGGCCGGCGGCGACTTCGAGGCCTCGGCCAGCTTCGGGCCGGCCTGGGCCGAGGTGAAGTTCGGCGCGCACGGCATCGTCTACTTCGACCCCTTCCACTACGACGTGATGGCCTATGCCCGCATCGCCGCGGGCGTGACCATCGACACCTGGATCTTCGGCGAGATCACCATCTCGATCAGCCTGGGGGCGCGCATCCACGTGATGGGCCCCGACTTCCGCGGCAGCGTGACCTTCGAGGTCGGCCCGATCGAGCTGACCTTCGAGTTCGGCGGCCCGCCCAAGGAGGAGAAGCAGCCGCTGCCGGCCGCCGAGTTCATCGTCAAGTACCTGGAGACCGCCGACAGCGGCAAGGCACGCCCGCACGCGCTGATGACCAATACCGGCACGCTGCCGGCCAAGGGCGAGGAGTCGACGCCCGACGGTTCCTCGGCGCGGCCCTTCGTGGTGGTGGTGGAGTTCTCGATGACCTTCACCAGCACGGTGCCGGCCGTGACGGTTCGCCGCAATGTCGCGCCTGCGCCGATCACCACCACCGCCTACCCGCCGAGCCGCGCGCTCGGCGTGGCGCCGATGGACGTGTCCGCCGTCGAGCCCATGATCGTCATCACCTGGCGCCGCGGCGGCGTGGACCAGCCCTACCCGTTCGCCGACACGGCGCGGCCCTTCGGCCGCTTCCCGGTCGGCGTGTGGGGCCTGCCGCAGGACCCGAACGCCCGCAAGGTGCCCAAGGCCGAGATGGTCGAGGCGCTGTCCGAGCTCGACATGGTGTGCAGCGCCACGCCCTCGGGCGGCGGGCCGGAGATCCCGTACTACCAGGTCGAGATCGGCAAGCGCAAGCCGCTGCCCTTCACGCGCCGCGCGATCGAGATCAACCGGCAGAAGAACCTCGCGAAGTCGGTGAGCGATCTGATCAGCGCGCCGGCCACGGCCGATGCCGCCTTCTCCGCCGCCAGCAGCTTCCTCGCCGGCCGCGCCTCGCCCACCGCGCTGGCCGCGCTGCGTGGCGAACGCCAGGCGCCGCCACGGCTGGGCTCGCTCACCGAGGGGCTGGAAGCGCCCGCGCCGACCACCATCCCCGAGATCGCCGAGCGGCCGGCGCCCAAGGTGTATGACCACTTCGTCGATGCGCCGTTGGCGGTGGGTCTGCTCTCGGGCGCCACCGTCGGCCTGGCCGTCGCGAGCAAGGTGCGCACCACGGTGAAGGGCTCGGAGCGCGCCTGGCGCACCGCGCCGCCCACGCTCGCCGCCGTGGAAGCGCAGCGCAGCCGCTCGATCGCCGCGAAGCTCGTGATCACCGACACGCCGGCGATGACGGCGCGCCAGGCGGGCAACCGCGGGGCCACGCTGGTCGCCGCGAAGAGCGTGCCACCCACCGCGATGGCGCATGGCGCGACGGCACTCGTGGCGCGCCGCGGTGCACCGCTGGCCGCGCCGCTGGGCGACTTCAACGCCGCGCTGGCGGTCGGCTCGAAGCTGCGCGCTGCGGCCAGCACCGGTGCACCGCTGGCCACCGGGCAGACCGTGGTGCTCAAGCTGCCCAACGCGCGCGCCGATGCCGCCCCCGAGGGCCGCCGGCCGCGACTGGCGGTGAACGGCGCGCCGGCCCGCGTGGTGCTGCTTGGCCACGGCGGCAAGCCGCTGGCCGACACGATGCTCGGACCTGCGCTGGAACGTGGCGAGATCGAGATCCCGCGCGGCACCGAGCGCATCGTCGCGATCGGCCAGGGCGTGGTGTCACGCGACGGCGCGCCTTCCGGCGCCCGCATCGGCCTGGCTGGCTGGCATGCCGGCATGCAGCTGCCCTACGCGGGCTTCTCCACCGCCGTCGCCCCGGGCTGCGTGGTGCATGCGGTGGGCGAGCGGCTCGAACTGCACGGCGAGCGCCTGGAGGCCGGCTGGGTCGGCGGTGCGGAGCTGGCGCGCGGCATCAGCACCGTGACCACCACCTT
>NZ_JBFXIO010000006.1:0-35678 GCF_050175855.1 Piscinibacter sp. | reverse complement strand
CACCGAGCTGGTCGACGAAGGCATGCTGGGCCGTGCCGCGGCGTTGAAGCGGGTCAGCGTCGAGCAGCTCAAGAAGCTGCTGCGACCCGCTTTCGAACCCGATGTGCTGGTACGAACCCGTCCGCTACTTGAAGGGATCGGGGCCAGTCCCGGGCACGCCTACGGCATTGCCGTGCTGGATGCGGACCGTGCGGCAACAGTGGCGGCCTCGGGCGAGCGCGTAATCCTGGTGCGTCCCACAACCAGTCCGCAAGACATCCGCGGGATGTTGGCCTCGCGGGCCATCGTCACGGCCAAGGGCGGCGCGCTCAGTCACGCCGCGGTGGTTTCCCGTGCGCTCGACGTTCCGTGTGTGGTCGGCTGTGATGCCATGGAGGTCGACCTCGCGGCGCGCAGCTTCACCGTCGGCGATGAGCGCCTGGAGGAAGGTGCTCCGCTTTCCGTTGACGGCGCCACGGGCAAGGTGTACAGCGGCCTGCTTCCACTGGAGCCGGCTTCGCAGGCGGCCGAACAGATAGACCGCTTGCTCGTCTGGGCAGACGATCGCACCCAAGCGTCGTTCTGGGCAGGCAGTGTCGGCGCCGCGGATGCGCAGACCGCACTGCGACAGTCGCCTCGCGGCTTCGGCGTCGTGGCGCTGACGGAGCTGATGATCAGCGACGAGACGCTGGGCGACTTTATCGATGCGATCAACGACCTCGGGCAGCAACCCGACCGGAAGTCGACGCAGGATCGGCTCGCCTGTCTTGCCTACCAAGCTTGCCAGCGGCTGATGCTCGAGTCGGCCGGCACGCCGATCGACCTGCGGCTGCCCAACCTGGGTTCGCCTCGCGCGCAGCGCATGATCGGCAGTTGGGCATCGCTTGCGCCGCGGCTGTTTCTGCCGCTGGGTCTCAAGGGCCTGTACGTGGCGCTGCTTCGCGGCATTGCGGATGCGGCGCGCGAGACCGGTCATGCGCAGACCACGCCGCTGGTGCCCGGCATCACGGCCACCTCCGAACTGCAGGCCTTCCGGCGCGCCGCAGCGGGCCTCGGACTGAATCAGGTCGGCGTGGTGCTGCAGAGCCCCGCCGGCATTGCGGAGGCGGGCGGCATCGCCGAAGGCGCCAGCGCAGTCTGGGTCGACCTGCGCGAGATCATCAGGACGTACTACGGCTATCCGAGCGCGCTGTCCTTCGCCGACGACGTCTTCGAAACCTATGTCGCCGACGGGTACTTGACGCACAACCCGCGGACGACCCTGGGCAGCAAGCTCGCCGAGTTGTTCGCGGGAGTCGCGGCGGCGGCAGCGCGCCGGCCGGAGGTGCGCATCGGCGTTGAATGCGGTGACGGCGCGGCGCTCGGCTTGATCGAAGATCTGTACCGCAGCGGTATTCGCTTGTTTTCGCTGCCCACCGCGGCGCTGCCCTCGGCACGCCTGGCGCTCGGGCAACTGGCGGTCGAGGAGTCATGAACATGAGTGAACTTAGTCAACTGAGAGGTAGCGCCCTCGGCTTTGTCGAGACGCAGGGGAAGACGGCGGCGACGCTGGCCGCCGACGCGATGGTCAAGTCAGCGAACGTGCGGCTGCTGACGATGCAACAACCCGGAGGCGGCATCATCACGGTCATCGTGCGCGGGGAGGTCGGTGCCGTCAAGGCCGCTGTCGATGCGGGCGAAGCGGCGGCCAAGGGGGTCGGCAAGGTGCGCTCAGCGCACGTCATTCCACGGCCGCACGACGACGTGGAAGACATCCTCGAGCGTCCGCCCGTTCGCTGACGCAGGCATGCGCAGTGCGTCGGACTCGCCGCGCAAAGGGCGTTTCGACTTCCGCGACCTCGGCGTGCAGCCCACAGCCGACAGCCGACGCGTGCGCGAAGGAGTGATTCCTGGAGCGACGCACCGCACGCGCTGACGCCCTGTGCGTCGCGGTCCTGCGGGATCGCATGGGACTGCATGGCGTGATTCGAACTGGCCCTCGCCGACAAGGTCGCCGAGGAAGGACGTTACTTGCAGGGCGAGCATGTCATCCCGTTCGTGAGCAGCTCGCCGGAAATTGCATCCGTCGACAGGCCGGCGCCCGATCAGCTGATGGACCATCTCCATGCACGCTGATTGGCGGCGGACTCGCTGCCGAAGGCCGTCGAATGGAACGCCGAGCGCACCCTGTTGAACGCCGCCATACCCGACTCCGTCGACGCGCTCCACACTCGCTCTGCTGCCCGCCGAACGGACAAGCCGGCACTCATTGTCGATGAGCATCGGTGTGGCTTTGCAGAGTTGAGGCTGCGCTGTATCATCCCAGCGGTTGGTGCTCGTCGAGGCGCTCTGCTAAGACAGTTCAACGGGAATCAGGGAGGTCGAGGTCGAACAGACCGACACCTAACCTGAGCTGCCCCCGCAACGGTAAGCGGACGGCAAGGCCAGCTTGGCTTGCCGGCTCGTGACAACAGGCCACTGGGATGCGTCGCCGGTCAAAGAATCAGGCGATGACGACTGGGAAGGCGTCACGGGTAGTCTCCGCCAGCCCGGATACCGGCCAACGAGGTGGCGAACGGCTCAGGCGGTTCGCTGTAAGGCGCATGGCTGCGGGGAAGCGGCCGAGCGCGATTGGTCCGTGTCTCCGTCATGACTTCCTCGCCCTTCGGCTGCGCGCAGCGTGTCGCTGCCGCTCTTGTTCCCTTTGCCCTTTCCCCCGTTGCCATGGCTCAGTCGGCACCGCCGACCGCGCTAGAACGGGTGGTCATCACCGCCAACCGAACGCCGCAGCCGCTGCCCACGGTGCTGGCTGACCTCACCGTCATCGACCGCGACGAGATCGAGCGCGCAGGCGTTACCGGATTGGCTGATCTGCTGGCGCGGCAGCCCGGCATCGAGATCACGCGCAACGGCGGCCCCGGCACCTCGACGAGCGTGTTCATCCGCGGCAGCGAAACGCGCCACACGGCCGTCTACATCGACGGCGTCCGCGTGGACTCGCAATCCACCGGCGGCGCCGTGTGGGAGCAGATCCCGCTGGACCAGATCGAACGCATCGAGATCCTGCGCGGACCGGCCGCGGCCATCTATGGCTCGGACGCTGTGGCGGGCGTGGTCCAGCTCTTCACCAAGCGCGGCCAGGGGCCGGCCCGCCCGACGGCCTCGCTGACCGTCGGCTCGTACAACACGGTGCAAGGCCAGGCCGGCATCAGCGGCTCGGCCGATGCACTGAACTACTCGCTGTCGACGGCCCGCGGCCGCAGCGACGGCTTCGACGCGACGAAGACCGGCGCCATCGGGCACAACCCTGACAAGGACGGCTGGGAGCGAAGTTCGGTACAGGGGCGCGTCGGCTATCAGATCAACAACGAACACCGTGTCGATGCCTCGTTGCTGGCCAGTAACCTGGAGTCGGGTTACGACGGCTCGGCCACCACCGACGACCACAATCACCACACGCTGCGCACAGGCAATGCCGCCTGGCAAGGCCGCTGGAACGCTGATGCGACGACCCGCCTGCAAGTCGGTCAGACCCGCAGCACCTACGAGACCAAGCCGAGTTTCTATCGCACCGAGACCACGCTGAACGACTACACCTTGCTGCACGAGCAGAAGGTCGGCGGCAACGTATTCACCGGCACGCTGGAGCGTCGTGAGGACAAGCTCTTCAACCCGGCCACCGCCTTCGGTGCGGCCTTCGGTGGCAAGCGCCACCAGGACGCCATCGGACTGGGCTGGCGTAGCGACTTCGGCGACCACGGCCTGCAGGCCCATGTGCGCCGCGACGACGACAGCGAGTTCGGCGGCAAGAGCACCGGCAGCCTCGCCTGGGGCTGGAAGTTCCTGCCCGACTGGCGCGTGACGGCCGCGGCCGCCACCTCCTTCCGCGCGCCGACCCTGTACCAGCGCTTCAGCGAGTACGGCGTGGCCAGCCTCGTGCCCGAGTCCGGTCGCAATGTCGAACTGGGCTTGCGTTGGGCGGTCGCGGGCAGCGAAGCGAGCCTGACGGCGTGGCGCAACAAGGTCACCAACCTGATTGCCTTCGGGTCGCCGGGCGCTTGCGTGAGCACCTTCGGCTGCTACGAAAACGTCGGGCGCGCACAGTTGGAAGGCGTGACGCTCGCCGGGCGCACCGCACTGGGTGGCGTCGTGTTGCGCGGTTCGCTGGACTGGCATGACCCGCGCGACCTCGACACCGACAAGGTGCTGAGGCGCCGCGCCAATCGGCTGGCGAGCTTCGGCGCAGAAACGGTGCTGGCAGGCTGGACGGTGGGCGCGGAAGTGCAGGCTGCGGGGCTGCGCTACGAAAACACCGCCAACACTCAAGTGCTCGGCGGCTACGGCCTCTTGAACTTCTACGTCAGCAAGCAGCTGATGAAGGGGCTGTCGCTGGACGGGCGCATCGACAACCTCGGCGACAAGTCCTACGAACTGGCGCGCAACTACGCGACCGCCGGCCGCAACGGCCAGGTCTCGCTGCGTTGGTCGCTCTGATCCGTCGCGCCCCGCCCCCCCGCCTGACCACCTTGTGAGCTGTTGCCATGGTCGCCGCCCTGCTGATCGCCGCCCCAGCCTCCGGCCAGGGCAAGACCACGGTGGCGGCGGCAATGGCGCGACTGCACGCGCGGCGGGGCCGGCGCGTGCGCTGCTTTAAGTGCGGTCCCGACTTCCTCGATCCGATGTGGTTGGAAGCGGCAAGCGGCAGCCCGGTCGACGCCCTGGACCTGTGGATCAACGGCGCCGACGACTGCGCGCAGCGCTTGGCCGCTGCCGCCAGCGAGGCCGACCTCATCATCGTCGAAGGCGTCATGGGCCTCTTCGATGGCGAGCCCAGCGTCGCAGATCTGGCGCAACGCTTCGGCATCCCGGTGGCGGCGGTGATCGACGCCGGTGCGATGGCCGGCACCTTCGCCGCCGTGGCGCATGGCCTGCGCCACTGGCGGCCCGCACTGCCGTGGGCGGGGGTCTTCGCCAACCGGGTGGGCAGCCCCCGGCACGCCGACATGTTGCGCGAAGCGCTGGACCCGTCGCGGCCCGACGACGGCGGCCCGTGGCTGGGCCAACTGTCGCGCAGCGACTCCGTCGCTCTGCCCGAACGCCACCTGGGGCTGACGATGCCCGCCGAAGCAGCGGGCACGCTGGCAAGGCTCGATGCCGCCGCGGATGCCGTTGCCGACCAGCCCCTGGGGCGCGACCTCGCCGCATGGCCTCGGTGGCAACCACCGCGGGCCCCGCGACCGGCGCCTCGCCCGCGGCCCCTGGCCGGGCGGCGCATCGCCGTGGCGCGCGACGCAGCCTTCGCATTCATCTACGCGGCCAACCTCGAGGTCCTGCGCGCACTCGGTGCGCGGCCTGTGTTCTTCTCCCCGCTGGCCGGCGACCCCTTGCCGCCCTGCGACGCGCTGTGGCTGCCCGGCGGCTATCCCGAGTTGCACGCGGCGCGGCTGGCCGAACTCTCCGGGTTGCGCGCGCAGATTGCGGCGCATGTGCAGTCGGGCAAGCCGCTGTGGGCCGAGTGCGGTGGCCTGATGGTACTGGCCGAGCGCCTGGTCGACTCCGCGGGCCGACCACATGCCCTCTGGGGCTTGCTGCCGGGCACCGCCGTGCTGGGGCGGCGCCTCGCGGCCTTGGGTCCGCATGAGATGCCGCTCGCGGGAGAGGCAATGCCACTGCGCGGGCACAGCTTCCACTGGTCCCGCTTCGAGACGAAGCTCGAGCCTGCCTCTTTCACCACGCCGCAGCGCCGGTCCGCAGCCGCCGGCGACGGCGAGGCGGTCTACGAGCTTGGCAGCCTGCGCGCGAGCTGGTTCCACCCGTGGTTCGCCTCGTCACCTGCCGCGGCCGCCCGTCTGTTCGACACGCCCTCGCCGTTCCGGCCATGACGCAGGCACGACACGAACTGATCCTGGGCGGCGCCAAGAGCGGCAAGTCGCGCACCGCGGAAAGCCGTGCCGCCAGATGGCTGGGCGAAGGCGGCAACCGGCGCGCGGCGCTGGTGGCCACGGCGCTGCGCGGCAAGGTCACCAGCGACGTGGAGATGGACCGGCGCATCGCGAGGCATCGCGCAGACCGTGCGGCCCGCCTCCCGCAACTGCAGACCGTCGAAGCGGCAGATGCCCTCGGCGGCACCCTGCAGGGTCTGTCCGACCCGCAACTCCTCATCGTGGTCGACTGCTTGACGCTTTGGCTGACCCAGATCCTGATGCCGCCGCCTGGACGGGTCGCGTCAGCCACGCGCTGGCACCAGGAGCGGGAGGCCTTGCTGTCGGCCCTGCGCGAGAGCGCCTCTCCCATCGTGCTGGTGTCCAACGAGATCGGCCTGGGGGTGCTGCCGATGTCGCGCGAGGCGCGCGACTTCATCGACACGCTGGGTCTGCTGCACCAGGCCGTGGCCGGACTCTGCGGCCGCGTGACCTTGATGGTGGCCGGCTGTGAACTGAGCGTGAAGGACGAACCTTGATCCGCACTGAACCGCCCATTCGGTCCTCCACACGGTCCATCGGGAAGAGGCCGCAGCCACGCGCGGCGTTGCGCCTGCTTCGATGGCTGCTGGTGTGGCTCTACGTGACGCTGGGTCCGTCATGGGTAGCGGCGCAGCCGATCCAGATTCGAGACGACCGCGGCACCGAGCACCGCCTGAGCGCGCCGCCGCAGCGCATCGTGACCATGCTGCCGTCGCTCACCGAGACCGCCTGGGTGCTCGGCGCCGGGTCGCGACTGGTGGGCGTGGACCGGTACTCGAACTGGCCGGCCGAGGTCGCGAAGCTGCCGCACCTGGGCGGGCTGGACGATGCGCAGATCGAGGCCATCGCAGCGCTCAAGCCTGATCTCATCCTGGCCTCCACCTCGTCGCGCGCGATGGACCGGCTCGAAGCGCTCGGCTTCTCCGTCGTGCGCCTGAAGTCGGAAAGCCATGCCGACGTGCGCCGCACGCTCGACCTCATCGCGCGCCTGCTCGGCAGGCCCGACGAGGGGGCCCGGGTGTGGGCGCGCCTGGCGCGCGAGATCGATGCCGCGGCTGGCCGTGTGCCGGCCGCGCTGCGTGGGCAGCGTGTCTACTTCGAGATCGGGGGCGGGCCCTATGCCGCCGGCACCACCTCGTTCATCGGCGAGACCCTGTCGCGGCTGGGCATGGACAGCATCGTGCCCCCCGATCTCGGCCCCTTCCCTAAGCTCAACCCCGAATACGTCGTGCGCGCGAAGCCCGACCTCATCATGGGCGTGCAGCGCGAGCAGGCGGCCTTGATGGCACGCCCCGGCTGGAATGCCCTGGCTGCGGTGCGTGAGCGGCGCTTGTGCGGCTTTGAGACGCCTCAGTACGAAATGCTGATCCGGCCCGGGCCGCGCATGGGTGAAGCCGCCGGTCTGCTGGCGGACTGCCTGGCGCGGCTGGGGCCGACGGGGGGCCGATGAGCACGTCGGTCGTAGCTACGAACCGGACGGCGTTCGCCGGCGCAAGCGCCGATGCGGCGGCACGCCACCGCTTCGCGGCCTGGATCGTGCTGGCCATCATCGTGGGCCTCGCCTGCGGCCTGGTCACCGGCTCGACGGGCTTCTCGCCCATAGACTTCTGGGCGGACCTCAACGGCAACGACGCCGCGCTCCTGCTCGGTCAGATCCGCGCCCCACGCACACTGGGAGCCGCGCTGGTGGGCGCACTGCTGGGCCTTTCCGGCGCGATCGCGCAAGGAGTCTTCCGCAACCCACTGGCCGACCCCTACCTGCTCGGCAGCGCCGCAGGCGCGGGGCTGGGGGTGGTGCTGGTGCTTGCCGCCGCCGCACTGGGCGGCGCCACGATCAGCCTGGCCACCGTGGCCTGGATCGAGCGCGTCGGGATTGTCACCGCCGCGTTCGTCGGTGCGCTGGCGGGGGTGTCGCTCACGCTGACGCTGGCGCGCGGCGCCGTCCACACCCTGCGGCTGCTGCTGGCCGGCGTGGTGATCGGCGTGCTGCTGGGAGCCGTCAGCGACCTCATCACGGTCGTCTCGCCGGACTCGCTGCGCGGCAAGCAGGCCTTCATGCTCGGCAGCACCGGCTTTCTCGGCTGGAACGCGCTGGCGCTGATGCTCGCCGGCCTCACGCTGCTGGTGGTGCTGGCACAGCGGCACGCCCGAGCGTTGGATGCGCTGACGCTCGGTGAGGACAGCGCCACCAGTCTCGGCCTGAACCTCGCGAAAGTGCGGCTGGCCCTGGTGCTGACGCTCAGCCTCGGCACGGCGCTGGCTGTCTCGCAGGCCGGGCTGGTCGCCTTCGTCGGGCTGGTCGCCCCACATCTCGTGCGGCGCCGCGCACCGGGCACGCACGCCTGGCTGCTGGTGGCCAGCGCCGGCATGGGCGCCGCAATCCTGCTGTGGGCCGACGTCATTTCGCGCGCTCTGATCGCCCCGGAAGAACTGCCCGTCGGGGTGGTTACCGCCGTGCTGGGCGGCAGTTACCTTGTCTGGCTGCTCAAACAAAGGACGAGCGCATGAATCCGACCCTGCTGGCGCTGGGTGTGAACGTCCGACTGGGCCGCCGCGACGTGCTGCATGCCGTGAGTCTTGGGATCGGTGCCGGCTGGACCGCACTCGTCGGCCCGAACGGTGCCGGCAAGTCGACGCTGTTGCGGGCCCTCGCAGGACTACAGCCCTTGGCGGCGGGGCAGGTCTTCCTGAACCCGGGCGCGGCGGCCCCGCCGCTCGACATGCACCGGACCGCGCCCGCCGAGCGCGCCCGCGTGCTGGCCTGGCTCGCGCAGCAGGGCGAGGTCACCGGCGAGCTGACTGTGCGCGAGACCATCGAGCTCGGCCGCATCGCCCGTCTCGGTCTGCTGGGCACGCCGGTCGCGGCCGACCGCAAGGCTGTCGACCGCGCGATGACCTTGACCGAGAGCTTGCCGTGGCAGCACCGGCGGCTGCACGAACTCTCCGGCGGAGAACGCCAGCGTGTGCTGCTGGCGAGGGTACTGGCCACCGAGGCGCCGATGCTGCTGCTCGACGAGCCGACCACCCACCTCGATGCGCCACACCAGTTGGCTCTGGCCCGCCTGTTCAGGCGTCTGACACACGACCGCTCGGCGCCGCGCGCGGTACTGAGCGTGCTGCACGACCTGCCCATCGCACTGCAGGCCGATCGCCTGCTGGTGCTGGATGCGGGCACGCTGCAGGCCGACGGCCCGCCCACTGATCCGGCCGTGCAGGCCGCGCTGGTGCGCGTCTTCGGCGGCGCCATCCGCATCGAGTCCGACGCCCAGGGCCGCCCGCGTGTCGCTCTGGCCTTGGACGCCACCTGAGTCGCCCGGATCACCCGCCCATGGACATCGTCAAGCCACCCACCGCACCCAGTCCGAAGGCCGAAGGCGAACGCCGCGGCCTGATCCTCGTGCACACCGGCCACGGCAAGGGCAAGAGCACGGCCGCCTTCGGCCTGGCGCTGCGGGCGCACGGCCGCGGTATGCCGGTGAAAATCTACCAGTTCATGAAAGTGCCCTCGGCCCGCTTCGGCGAGCACCGCATGTTCGAGCAGCTAGGCATCCCGATCGAGGGTCTGGGCGACGGCTTCAGCTGGAAGAGCCGTGACCTCGAGCACAGCGCCCAGCTCGCCCGCGACGGCTGGGCACGCGCCGAGGAGACCATCCGGGCCGGCGAGCACTTTCTTGTCGTGCTCGACGAGATCACCTACCCGCTGCGATACGGCTGGCAGCCGCTGGAGCCCGTGCTGGCCTGCCTGCGCGAGCGGCCGGCCCATGTGCATGTGGTGCTCACCGGCCGCGATGCGCCGCAGGAGCTGATCGATCTGGCCGACACCGTCACCGAAATGACGCTGGTCAGGCACCACCACCAGCAGGGCGTGCCGGCGCAGCGGGGCATCGAGGACTGATGGTCGCCGCCGCCGCGCTCGCCCTGGCTTGGTTGATCGACAGTCGCTTCGGCGAGCCTCGCTCGGCCTGGCACCCGGTGGCCTGGTTCGGCCGCATCGCCGCGCCTCTGGGTCGTCGTGTGCACTCCTGGGCTGCACCTGCCGCCTTCGCGGCCGGTGCGGTGTTGTGGTGCAGCCTCGTCGCCGCTGTCGCAGGAGCGGCCTTCGCCGTGGAGCAGGCCGCCGGGGCAGCGCCGGCATGGATCGCGATCCCGCTGCTCGCCGCGGCACTGAAGCCGACATTCGCGTGGCGGATGCTGAGCGACGAGGTGCGCGCCGTCGAAGTGGCGCTCGGGCAGGGGCTTGAACAAGGCCAAGCCCGCGTAGCCCGGCTGTGCAGCCGCGACGTCACCCAGCTCGACGCGGCTGCAGTACGCGAGACGGCCATCGAATCGCTGGCCGAGAACTTCAACGATTCGCTGGTCGCGCCGCTGTTCTGGTTCCTGGTCGCCGGCCTGCCCGGTGCCTGGACCTGGCGCGCCGCCAATACGCTCGATGCGATGTGGGGCTATCGTGGCCCCTGGGAATGGGCCGGCAAATGGGCGGCGCGGGCCGACGACGTGCTGGGCTGTGTGCCGGCGCGCCTGGCGGCGTTGCTGCTGTGGCGGCCGAGCGTGGGCGTGGCTCGTCTCACGCGCGAGGCTGCGCTGACGCCGTCGCCGAACGGCGGCTGGCCGATGGCGGCGATGGCGTTTCGCATCGGGGTCCGGCTCGGCAAACAGGACGCCTATGCCTTGAATGCGCAGGCCCTGGCGCCGGATGCTGCAGCACTGACGAATGCCTTGACGGTCGGCGAGGGGGCGGCACGCGGGGCGATCGCGGCTGCGCTGCTGCTGGTCGTGCTCAAGGTGAACGTGTGGTGAGCCCCGGTACGGCCGCCCGAGTCCACGGCGGTGCCGACGCACACGGCGCCGCGCGCTGGGACTTCTCCACCTGCGCCAACGCGGCGGGACCGTGCCCGGCCGCCCTCGCAGCCGTGCAGGCAGCCGACGCGACGCGCTATCCCGACCCGGCCGCCACGGCAGTCCGGCAGGCGCTGGGGGCACTGCACGACGTCGAGCCTTCGCGGATCCTGCCCGCCGCCAGTGCGAGCGAATTCATCCAGCGTGTCACCGCGGTCACCGCTCGGCTTTGGCCCGGTGCCGTGCGGGTTCCACGCTTCGCGTATGGCGACTACGCGGCGGCCGCCGCGGCGTGGGGCCGCCCCTTTGTCCCCCACGATGTCGAGGTCCCGGGCACGCCGTCGCAGTGCACGCTGCGCTGGCATGCCGATCCGACGAGTCCGCTGGGCCAGGACGGCGCTGTCGCCCGTGACGACTCCTATTGCTGCCCCGCCGTGCTCGACGCGGTGTACGCGCCGCTACGGCTTCAGGGAGCGTCGGCGTGGACAGCATCCGCGCGCGATGCGGTCTTCGTGCTGCACAGCCCCAACAAGGCGCTGGGCCTGACCGGCGTGCGCGGCGCTTACGCGGTCGCGCCACGAGATCGCGGTGGCGCCGGCTACGACGTGCTGGCCTGCCGAGGCTCGCTGGAGGCTGCGGCGCCTTCATGGCCGCTGTCGGCCCACGCCGAGGCCATGCTGCTGGCCTGGGCCACGCCCGACGTGCACGGCTGGGTGGCCGAATCACGCACCCGCCTGGCGGCCTGGAAGGCGGACCTGCTGCGGCGCCTGTCGGCACGCGGCTTCGAGGTGCGGCCCAGCGTGACGCCGTACGTTGTCGTGCGCCCACCGCGCCCCGTGGCACCATCTCTGCTGCGCAGTCACCACGTCGCGGTACGCGACGCGACGTCGTTCGGCCTGCCGGGCTGGTGGCGAATCTCGACGCAACCAACCTCAGCCCAGGACGCGTTGATGCACGCACTCGACCTACTCGACGGGAGTCTGCGATGAAGACCGCCCTGATGGTCTGGGGTGCGAGCAGCGGCGCCGGCAAGAGCCTGCTCGCGACCGCGCTGTGCCGCTGGGCCGCGCGCGAGGGCTTGGATGTGGCACCGTTCAAGGCCCAGAACATGAGCAATAACGCCCGCGTCGTGCCGCTGGCGGCGCACGGAGCGGACAATGGCGTGGGCGAGATCGGCTCGGCCCAGTTTTTCCAGGCGCTGGCCGCGCGCGTGGTGCCGCTGGTGGACATGAACCCCGTGCTGCTCAAGCCCGAGCGCGACACGGCCAGCCAGGTGGTGGTGCAGGGCCGGGTCGACGCTGCGCTGTCGCGCATGCCCTGGCGCGAACGCAGCGCCCGGCTGGCACGGGCCGCGCGCGAGAGCTTCGATCGCCTGGCCGCGCGGCACGAGGTTCTGGTGATCGAGGGGGCCGGCTCGCCGGCGGAGATCAACCTCGCGCCGCAGGACTACGTCAACCTCGGCACGGCGCGCTGGGCGCGCGAGATCACCACTCTGCAGGCACTGCTGGTGGTGGACATCGACCGAGGCGGCGCCTTCGCCCACCTGCACGGCACCTGGGCGCTGCTGCCTGACGACCTGCGCACCAGTCTTGCCGGGTTCGTGCTCAACAAGTTCCGCGGCGATGCGGCACTGCTGGCACCCGGGCCCGATCGCCTGCAGGCGCTGACCGGCGTGCCAGTGCTGGGCGTGCTGCCGATGAACCGCGACCACGGGCTGCCGGAGGAGGACGGGCTTTACGGCGCGGCGTCGGGCCCGGCCGGTGGCCTGCGCGTGGCCATCGTCGCCTGGCCGCAGCTGAGCAACCTCGACGAATTCCAGCCGCTGGCCGCCGTGGCATCGGTGCGCTGGGTGCGCAGCGCGGGCGAACTGGACGGTGCCGATTGGATCGTGCTGCCCGGCTCCAAGCAGATTAGCGGTGACCTCGCCTGGCTGAAGGCGCAGGGCCTGGACGCCGCCATCGTGCGACACGCCCGCGCCGGGCGGCCGGTGCTGGGCATCTGCGGCGGCCTGCAGGCGCTGGGTGCCTTGCTCGACGACCCCGACGGCGTGGACGGAGAGGCCCATGGCCCGCTGCCGGGCCTGGGCCTGCTGCCGCTGGCCACGCGCTATGCCGCGCCCAAGCGGCTGCGGGCCGCACCGGTGCAGTTCGCGCATCTGGCCCGCCCGTGGCAGGCGCTGTCGTCCCGGCGCTGGGCCGCCTACGAGATCCGCTGCGGACGCATGCAGTCCATCGCAGGTGCCGCCTCCGCGGCCACGCCGGCGCTGCACGATGCCAAGGGCCTGCCGATCGGCTGGTCGGCCGCCGCGGACCCGGGGCAACCGGACCGGCACAACGTGCTCGGCATCGCCACCCACGGGCTGTTCGAGGACGCTGCGGTGCTGCGCGCCCTCTTCGGCCAGCAGGTGCGCACGCTGGACGCCACTTTCGACGGCCTGGCGGATTTCATCGATACCCACCTTGGCGCAGCCACGCTGCGCAAACTTTTTCACTGTTGACCCATGGATTCCGAGTTCGACACCGCCCTGCCGCTGCCCACTCTTGAGCATGCTGCCCGGCGTCAGCGTGTCCAGGCGGCGCTCGATGCCAAGACCAAGCCGCTGGGCGCACTGGGCTGCCTCGAATCGTTAGCCGTTCAGCTCGCGGTCGCGCTCGGCACCGACCAGCCCGCCTTGCTCGCGCCGCAGCTGGTGGTGTTCGCCGCCGACCACGGCATCGCCGCGCGTGGCGTCTCGGCCTATCCGGCCGAGGTGACGCGGCAGATGGTGTTGAACTTCCTGACCGGCGGCGCGGCCGTGTCGGTCCTGGCGCGTCAGCACGGCTTGGCCCTGACAGTGGCCGACTGCGGCGTCGCCGCCGAGTTCGAGGCTCACCCGATGCTGGCGCGGCTGAAGGTGGCCGGCGTCGAGCGAGGCACTGCCGATGCGAGCCGCGGCCCGGCGATGAGCGAGGCGCAATGCCGCACCGCCATCTTGCAGGGCCGCCGCCTCGTCGCGGCGCTGCCCGGCAACGTGCTGCTGCTGGGCGAGATGGGCATTGGCAACACCTCGGCGGCTGCCTTGTTGATGGCCCGCCTGACCGGCGCGCCGCTGCAGGTGTGCACCGGCCGTGGCACGGGTCTCGACGATACGGGCCTCGCCGCCAAGCGCGCAGTCCTGGCCGAGGCACTGGAGGCCAACGCCCAGGCGACGCGGCCGCTGCAGGCCCTGGCCGCTCTCGGTGGCCTGGAGATCGCCACCATGGTCGGCGCGGTGCAGCAGGCCGCGGCGAGCGGGCGCGTGATCGTGGTCGACGGCTTCATCACGACAGCCGCCGTGGCGGTGGCGGCCGCGCTGCAGCCCGCCGTGCTCGCCCACTGCGTCTTCGCGCACCGCTCGCAGGAGACCGGGCACACGCACTGGCTGCAGCACCTGGGTGTGCAGCCGCTGCTGGACCTGGACCTGCGACTCGGCGAAGGCTCGGGCGCCGCGCTGGCGTGGCCTCTGCTCGACTCCGCCTGCCGCGTGCTGGCCGAGATGGCCAGCTTCGCCTCGGCCGGGGTCAGCCAGCGCACGCCATGACGATGCTGGTGCGAGAGCTGAGGCTCTTCATGCTGGCGCTGCAGTTCCTGACCCGCGTGCCGGTGCCCGTCTGGGTCGGCTTCGACCCCGCACAGATGCGCCGGGCCGTTCGGCACTTTCCGCTCGTGGGCGTGCTGATCGGGGCATTCGGCGCCTGCATCGCACTGGCCGCGAACCGGTTCTGGCCGCCGACCGTGGCGGCTGCGCTGGCGCTTGCCGGTACCGTGTGGCTCACCGCGGCCTTCCACGAGGATGGCTTGGCCGACACCTTCGACGCGCTGCTGGGCGCCGCTTCGCGCGAGAAGGCGCTGGCGATCATGACGGATTCGCGCATTGGCACCTACGGTGCGGTGTCCTTGGTGCTGTCGCTGCTGGTGCGTACGCATTTGCTAGCCGAGCTGATGGCACGCGATCCGGCGGCGGCCGCCGCCGCCCTGATCGCCGCCCACGCGAGCGGCCGCAGCGCTGCGGTGGCGCTGATGGTGGTTTTGCCCTACGCGCGCAGCGACGAGGGTGACGCACCGCAGGCCAAGGCAGGCAGCGTGGCGCGCGATGTGCCTGGCATCGACGGGGCATGGGCTGTTGCCATCGGCCTGCTCGCGCTGGCGTTCGCGGCCCGGACACAAGCATCGCCGATCGCGGCGGGTGCCTCGCTGCTGATGCTGGTTGGCATGGTCTTCACGCTGCGCCGCTGGCTTCGACGGCGCCTGGGCGGCTACACGGGCGACACCCTGGGGGCTTCCGAGCAGATTGGCGAGATGGCCATCCTGATGGTATTCGCGGCGTCGGGGACGGGATGAGCGGGGTGCAGTTGCACGCCTGGCGACATCCCGCAGCGATCGGGGCGGAAGGACGGTGCATCGGGCGGACGGACCTGCGCGTCGATGCCCGGCGTGCGAAGCGGCAGGCACACCGGATCCGCGCCTTCGCCCGCCGCCACGGCCTGCCCTGCATCGTCGTCACTTCGCCGTTGGAACGCTGCCGCGCGGTGGGGCGCTGGCTGTTGCGCTGGGGCTGGCGACACTGGATCGACCCCGCGCTCGTCGAAGCGAACTTCGGCGAGTGGGACGGACAACCCTGGACGGCCGTTGCGCCGAAGGCGATCGACACCTGGTGCGCCGACTTCGTGGACCATGCCCCGGGCGGCGGCGAGTCCGTCTCATCGGTGCTGCGGAGAGTGCGGTCCTTCGATCCCGGCGAGGCACGGCTACTGGTCACGCACGGCGGCTGGCTCTGCGCCGCGCTGTGGCTGCGCGATCAAGGCAGTGCCCAGCCGACCAGCGAGCAGTGGCGGGCTCCGCCGCCCCACGGACAACAGGTCGACCTCGAATGGCAGCGGATCGCGCGCTGATTCGGGCCGACCCGCAGCCGGTCGTCACGGCACCGGGGCGCGACTGCACGATCGCGAGCCAACAAAGAGACTTCTCCGAGTGGCACCTGGGCCGGCCCCATTTCGCGGTATGGGCCCTCGCGCTGGAGGATCCAGCCCTGGACGTGCGCCTCAGACATGTTCGAACCGCCCTCGACGGTCACCTGCTGCGCGGCTACGAGCGGCAGCCGCACATCACTGTGCACGTGTGCGGCTTCCCCACGACGACGGCACGCCGGAACGACGACTTCGCGGTCGACGAACTCAAGGTGCAGATCGGCGCTCTTGTCCAGTCGGACATCGTCGCGTTCGACGTGCACGTCGGCGAGCCGTTCACGTTCACGTCCGCCGCATGCCTCTCGGTCGAGGATGCTGCGGGCAGCCTGACCCGCATTCGATCCCTCTGGGAACGGGCCGCGCCGACCTGGGACCGGACACACTATGTGCCGCACGTCACCGCCGGCCTCTATGCCGGCGCGTGGCCGTTGGCCGAGATCGAGGCGCGCCTGCGTTCGACTCCCTGCCCATCCCCGCTTGCCCTGCGAGTCCGTTCGGTCGACTGGATGTGCTACGAGAGCGCCCGGATTGCCGGTCCCATGCGCACCCTGATTCGATTCGATCTCGAACCTCGGAAGGCGCATGTCGTCGACGGCAAGCGGCTGCGACGAGTGTTCGGACAGGGAGTAGATCAACTCGAACAGGCATCATCATGATTCCCTTCAAGTCCATGCTGGACGAGGCCGGGCTCAACCGGCAGCACATCTTCGATCTCGCCAGGCTCCCGCCGGACCTGCTTGCGCCGCTGGGACTTGGCGAGCACGAACGCCAACTCATCCTCATCGGACACGCTGGGCGCCTCCTGTGGGAACGCGTACAGAAGCATGCAACGGACCCGGTGCATCCGATCGACTCGTACTCGATAGGCGTGGTCGAGCAATGGGCCGCCCTTGCGCTGCCCCAAGCGCGGATTCGCTTTGTCTACCCCAAGGGACTACCAGCCGACCGGCACATCGGTCTCCAGCGCCTCGGGACACTCGCGGGTTGGCACCATCCATCCCCGTTCATGGTGGGCATCAATGCCAGGTGGGGCAGCTGGTTTGCGTACCGCGCGGCGATCATCGTGGACTCGGAACTTCCGGCCTCGCCCGTCGAAGACCACGGGCATCCATGCGTCGATTGCACCGCCAAGCCGTGCATCGGGGCGTGCCCGGCCTCTGCGCTCGACGCCGGGACCATGGACATGAACGCCTGCCACCGCCAGCGGCTCTTGGAAGCCTCGCCCTGTGCGTACGCCTGCCCGGCCCGACAGGCCTGCCCTGTAGGCGTCGAGCACCGGTACGACAAAAGCCAGGTCCGGCACAGCGGGACTGGATCGCTCGCTGCTATAGGGATAAGGCGCTTGCTGAAGGCGTCGTAACCGCGCCGACTGGACGGCAAGCAGGAGACGATAGCCGCGGGACAATCCGCTTGAATGAACGGCGCACGTACGATTGACTCGATGGCTTGAGCCGACGCGTCAGCAGCGGTTCGACCACGGCGACGACGTCGGCGCCCACCGCCTGCGCGGACAGCGCGGCGAGCTGCGCGACCGCGCCATTGCCGACGATGGCGACTTTGTCGTTCGGCTGCGCGCCGCCGCACTCCGTCGCCACCCAGCCGGCGGCGAGGCAGTCGTCGATCAACCGCGCCGCGTCCGGCGAGCAGCCGTTGGGCAGTCCGGCGAGTGTGGTGTCGGCCAACGGCACGTGCACGAACTCAGCCAGCGCCGACCGACCGCCGCCGCGGACACCCGTCAGGCTCATGCACACGAGAGCGTAGGTGGGCCCGACGAGCGCTGGCTTCGGCACCAGTTCGCTCACGCCGGCGCCGGGTCCGACGTCGGGTGCGAAGCTGGCACGTCCTCGAGGAGCAGTAGCTCGTGTGCAGCGAGACCCTGGGCCTTGACCGACGCCACCGCCCAGCCACGCAATAGCGCGAGCCTCAACGGTTCTTCCCCGTCCTCCTACGTTCTTCTGTGCCGTCAGGGTATCCCCGAGCGCCGGCGACCCCATTGGCCGGATCGGACAGTGCGCGCTCCTCGGAATTGTCCGTCATGGCCATAGCTCACGGCGCGCACCCTCTCTACAGTCCTTCCAGACCGCCGGCCCAGACCGGCTCAAGGAGACAAAGCATGATTCGGGACGACGACGCTGACTTTCACCCGCCCGATCCGGCGCATCCGACCTGGGCAGAGACCAACTACTTCGGCTTCTACAACGCCGAGGAGCACCTCAATGTCGGGGTATATGCCCTGTTCCGCACCAATCTCGGCACGGTCACGACTTCAGTCTGCATGAACTCGCGCCGCACGGTGACGCACTGGGAGGCTGACTTCTGCGACATGCGCTCGGCCGTGCCGATCCCGCAGCCGCGCAACCTGCGCGACTACGCGCTCAGCAGCGGCTTGCACGTGCGCTGCCTTGCGCCCAACCGGCAGTGGCAGATCGACTACGACGACGGCCACGGCACCCGCATCGACGTTCGCTACGAAGCGCTGATGCCGGCCTTCGACATCCACGATCCGGCGATGGACCCGATGTGCGCGTCGGCGTCTCAGGAGGGCAAGTTCGCCTGGGGCACCGCTTACAACGGGCACTTCGATCAGACCGGCGCCTTCAAGGGCAGCGTCACGGTGCGCGGGCGCACGGTGCCGATCGATTGCGTCTCGACGATGGACCACAGCTGGGGCCCGCGCCCCGAGCGCGGCGCGCCCGCGATGAGCTGGCTGCACGCTCACTTCTCGAAGGACCTGGCGATCCATGCCATCCTCGGTTTCGATCCGGCACAGGACAACGGGCGCGAACTATGGCTTGCGCACGGCTACGTGCTCGAGCGCGGCAAGGTCTTCGGGCTGAAGTCCGGCACTGGCCAGACGCTGCGCAAGCAGGAGCGCTATCCCGAGAGCATCGCCTTGCGACTGACCGACAGCAGCAATCGCGTGTGGGAACTGAACGGGCGCACCGTGACCACGATGCCTTGGGTCTACGTGCCCAACAGCATCGGCTTCAACACGCTCAGCGAGTGGACCTGCGGCACGCAGCGCGGCTGGGGCGAGGTGATGGACTTCATCGAGCTGCCGGTCCTAAATACGCTCAACAGCGCCCCGGCCACGTTGAGCGCGTCCAAACCGCTTTGATGCTTCGCATGCCGCGCGCCATCTTCTTCGAGATGGATGACACCCTGGTGGACACGCGCACCGCATCGTGGAAGCTGTTCGCGCAGACGAACAGCGAGCACGGTCCGGGCATCCACACTCGGCTTGCATCCTCCGCCATCTTCGAGGACAGTTTCCTCGAGTCGCTGACGCGGCACTGCTCGCCTCCATCGCACCCTGCCTTTCAAACGAGTTTTCGGGCGACGTGCAGCCGCGCAAGGCCAAGTCGATGCGCCGCATCTTCGGGTACCACCGCTACGTCGCGCAGCGTTGCTGCAGCACGGCCTACCGCGAGGACGCGCCGGGCGGGGATATCCGCGGCGCACGGCCGCGGACGCCCAGGTGATTCAGGCGCCGCGCCGCGTGACCCTGAGGCCGGCGTGAAGGCGCAGCGGCGCGCTGGGTGGGCTGGCGCTGAACTCGTCGCCACGCGCCGCCCGCGCGACCACTCGCCGTAGCGCCGGCCTTGTAGTCAAGCCCGTGGTCGCGAGGCTACGCCACACCAACGCGACCACAGATAAGCCGAAGTTCCTTCCTCAAGGAGACACGAAGATGAAGTGCCTAGAACTGATGCCCCTCGAAGAAACCGTCAAGTGGGCCAAGCACAACTCCTGGTACGTGGCCGACCTGTTGGCCCGCCGGGGCACAGAGGGCGTGAACCCGCTGATTCCGCGCGCGGAATACGAAATGCTGTCGTGCCAGACCGCGTTCTTGCAGCACCCATGGCTGTACATGTGGCTGGGCGAGAAGGTCGGCATGGAGGGCATCCGCGCAACCTGCAGCTCCGGCCATCGGGAGTTCGGGATCAAGACGATCACGCCGTGCAACATCCAGTGGGGCTGCGGGATCGCGCTGTTCGGCCGGCTGTTCCTGATCGACGGCGGTCTGATCGGGCCGAACGACTACATCGACAACCTGCGCATCATCTACAGTTTCTGGCGCACCGTCTTCGAGGGCTACATGCGGCAGAAGAAGCCTGCGGTCATGGACGTGGGCTATGCGCTGCAGGTACTCGACCAGGACGTGGTCGAAGATCTGGGCACGAAGGTGGAGCCGCTGCGCGACCCGGAACTGCGCGCCACCGTGGGCCGCTTCAACTCGCTGGCCCAGCTGATGGGCTTCCTCGACCACTACGACAACCGGTTCGGGCTGGGCGACACCGGCCCGTACGACCTCGGCGACCGCTTGATGCTGGTCCGGGACTGCTTCGTCAACGAGAAGTCGTTCCCGTGGACCTACGTCGTCGGCGACCTGCCGTTCTCGTACTCGTTGGTCCTGACCTACGACAAGAAGAAGATCATGCGCGACCGCCAGAGCGGCAAGCTGAAGATGTTCTCGATCTACAACACCGGCACCCTGTTCTGCGATCCGGCCGACTACGAGGAAGAGGCACTGATCGAGGCGGCAGTCTATATGCGCGACGCCGACTTCCCGAATGGCACGACCACGAGGATCCCGCTGAACGAACTGGAGACGCACATCGCGAAGATCGAGGCTGCGGTCGAGCGGATGTACTCGTATCTCGCGATGAAGCCGCATTTCGACAAGATCCTCGAAGGCAACTGGACCTATGTCGCTGCCTCGCTGCCCTACGTGCGGGCGCACGACCTCGAAGCCGAGGCCGCCTCGATGGGGTTCTGGGACATGGATCTGCGCAGCATGGAGTACCTGATCAAGGGCTACGGCAAGGCCGGCGAAGTCCAGCGCAAGGCCGCGGCCGGCCTGGGAGCGCCTCCGCCGCAGCTTCCGGGGTTCCGCTGCCGGGGAACAAAGTTCGGCAGATACGAGATCAGCAACTGAGAAAGCGCCGCTTCATCAAATCGAAAGGAGCTGAACATGGCTGACATCAAGGTGAAGAAGGACGCCGAGAAGCGGTTTGCTTGGTCGCACGAGGAGTGGGCCCTGAGCAAGAACTTCCAGACGGCCGACGAGTTCGAGACTTGGCTGAACAACGAGTCGAAGTACTTCATCCGCTGCAACGCAGGCTTCTACGCCCAATGCGTGATCGTCTGCATCGAGTCCAAGGGCGACGAGTTCCTGGCTTACGTGGATGCGTACAAGGGCAAGTTCCCGCCCTGGTACACGGCCGAGGAACTGGCCGCGCTCGACATCGACGAGTTGCGCAAGGAGCCGGCGAAGATCAAGTGGGACGAAGACTGGGAATGGACGACTCTGCGCAAGACCGACTTCCCGCTGCGCCTGAAGGAAGTTGTCTTCCTCTACCCGCCTCAGGAACCCGCGATTCCGTGGCTCTTCCTCTCGCCCGAGGAAAGCGGCCTGGACAAGATGAAGATCTGACTCACCACAGGAGACACTCAAATGGCTAACGAGACCGAGATCGACGGCTACCGCTACATCGGACAGGGCTACAACGTGGTTCCGATCGGCCGCCACAAGGGCGTGGCGCTGAACGTGACAGATCCGAAACAGATGATCGCGTTGATGAAGGACCCGCAGAAGATCAAAGAGACGATGGTGGTCACGCCCGGCGGCACGACGACCTTCGTCGCGCCGCTGCTGTACAAGAAGCCCGCCGGCATCATCACCTACGCCGGAACGCCCGAATCTCACCTCGGCATCGTGGGGCGCAACTTCCGCGTGCCGATCATCATGACGCTGACGCTCGAGGGGGCGGAGTCCATTCCCGACGGCACTCCGCTGTTGATGGAGTGCGACGGCAAGCTGGGCCGCGTCTATGCGAAGATGGAAGTGAAGGCGGGGGCGCAGTAAGCGCCTGCGGAGCAATCGCCCGGGTCGACGCTTGGGTAATTGCCGAAGCCGGCCGGCGTCCGGTTCAGGTCGGACCGCCGCCGGACCCCCAACGCTCGAAGGGGCGACAGAGCCGGCGCGATGCCGCCATGTGACGAACATGCTTACCGAAACTGAATTCCTCGTCCTCAATGCGGTCTATCTCAAGAAGATGGTCACTGCACCGCAGATCGTCGAAATGACAGGCGCCGAGGCAGACGACGTCGCACGCTGCCTCGAGGACGCGACGACGCGGGGTTGGGTGATGGACATGGGCGCCGACGGCGTGATGGTGCTCGACGACGGCGCCGCCGAGGTGTTGAAGCACTACGCCGAGGCCTACGTTGAACAGCGCAAGGATCCGGCGATGACCGCCTGGTACCACGGCTTCGAGGCGCTGAACACTCGCTTCATCGCCGCGGTAACGCAATGGCAGGAGAGCGACGGGGACTCGAACGCCGAGCGCCGACTGCTGCAAGCGGCTGAACGGCTGGCCAAAGACATCGCGCTGCTGATGCCAGCGCTCCCCCGCTATGCGGGCTACGTCAGCCGTCTGGAAATCAGCATGGAAAAAGTCGATTTGGGCGAACGCGACTTCGTCTGCAACCCTACCGTGGACTCGGTGCACAACGTCTGGTTCGAATTCCACGAGGATATCCTCACGGTTCTCGGGCGCAAGCGCGATACGACGTGAACGTGCGCGCCGCCGATGCTGCGCAATGGCGCCGCCGCGCCGATGCCGCAGGGCCGCCGCTGGGCTTCCGTCCAGCGGGCGAGGCGGGGGCGCTGCATGGTCGTACACTGTGCTTCGCAAGGAGACCGCTTGTTGACGTGGGGCCGCGCGGTTTGGGGGGAGGGCTGCGCGCCGCGCATGCGAGTCCCCGCCCGCACGAAGAGGTCGAAGACATCGTCGTGCGGCCCTCCGTGCGCTGAAGGATGAAAGAGTCGATGCACAGGGCAAAGCGCAGCAGACACTTGGCCGTCGTGCCGCCTTCGGCTACGGTTGGCGACGCTTTGCCGGCCCCCTGGCCGCACCCTGCTCCCAGCCCCGCGCCGGCACTGCAGATCGGCGGCGCCCTGCGGGCGGTGGCCGACGCCGCGCTCGGTGGCGATCAACGAGTAAAGGAGGTTGCGGCAGCGTGCTTCGCCGCCGTGCTTGGCGGATGCGGCGTGGCCGTGATCGAACGCGTGGGCGCAGGTTGGCGCTGCGCCAGTGAGAATGCGTTCGGGCCGGGCGAACTCATTGCTGTTCTTCCGACGTCGGTCGCAACGTCGGGCGACATCTCCGTGCTGCCGGGTATCGGCACCTTCGTGCCGGTGAAGCCGGGGATGGGCGTCCTGGCGGATTGCCAGTTCGTCGACGCAGACCGCGCCCAGGTGCTGCGCTGTCTTGCGATCGGCTTCGAACTCGCGCTCACCGCAGCGAACCAGTATCGCGTCACGAGGGACGCGATGGACGAGATCGATAGCCTGCAGCAGGTCGCCAGGCGCATTCTGTCCGCATCCGAACTGGACGAGGTGTTGTTCTCGATCGCGCGAGAGACAGTCCGGCTCCTTGGCGCGGACATCGGCGGGGTGTTTCTTCGAGACGACGACGAGCTCGTGATGCGCAGTTGTGTCGGCAACGACACACTGGACATCGATCGGCTCAGGATGAAGCGCGGACAAGGGCTTGCAGGGCGCGTTTTGGAGACCGGGCGTCCGTGCAAGGTCGACGACTACCTCGCCAGCGATCAGGTCAGCCGCGACTACTTCTGGCTCGCTCGCGACGAGCAAATCCGCTGCGCGGTAGGCGCACCGCTGCTTGCGCGAGAGGGCGTGATCGGTGTTCTCGAGGTTTGGCGCCGACGCGACCTGCCGTTCACTGATCAGGACGAGAAGCGCGTCGCCGCGCTCGCCAATCTGACGGCGATCGCGGTCCAGAATGCCCGGCTGTACGAAAGCCAGAAGGCCGCAGTGCAGCAGCTCACACAGACCAACGAGAGTCTGCGCCAGCAGCACGAGGTCGTGCGTGTGTCGGCACAACTCCAGGACGACGTCATCGGCGCCCTGCTGGACGGCGGCGGCGTCACCGCGATTGCGCGGATCGTCGCCCGCCATGCCGCCGCGGAGGTCGCGATCCTGGGGACCGATCTCGGGGTGATGGCTGCCTATCCCGTGCCGGTCTCGCCCGGCGACTGGCTCGAGCGGGTGGAGAAGGCCGTGCGGCAGTTCCCCGGGTACGCGAACAACACGAGCGTGACGTCCCGGGAGCGCGACGGCTGGCTCTCGCTGCGTCCGATCGTTGCCGGCGGAGACCGGGTCGGCTGGGTATGCATGCACTCGAACAGCGAGCCGGCCGAGATGCAAGAAGCCGCAAGCCGTCAAGGAGCGGTCGCTAGCGCGCTGTATTGCCTTGAGCAGCGTGCTGCAAGTGTCGCCCGGGCATCCGCGCTCGGCGCGTTGATGTGGGACTTGCTGGAGGGCACGCCGCCGGTCAGGCAATCCGCGCTCGAGCGCTTGGCGGAGTTCCACATCGACCTGCGGGGTCCGCACCGCGTCGTCCATTGCACCATCGAGGGCTTGGCAGAGACGGCGCGCGGCGAGGGTTGGAACATGGACACGGTGCAGCGCAAGCGGCGCGCCGTGCGAGAAGCGAGCGAGCGAGCGCTGAGCGCTGCGGGACTGAAACTGACGTCCTCCCGCGGCGATCTGATCGTGGGGATCATCCCAGCGTTGGACGCCGCGCAGGTGACGCGGCAGCTCAAGTCGCTGAACGAGGAGATCCTGGCGAGGGATAAGGTCAGAACGTTCTGGGGCGTCAGCGCTCCATTCGATTCGCCGTCGCAGCTGTCGAACGCCAACCAGGAGGCCAAGTGTGCCGCGCTGGCCGTTGGGAAGCTCGGCACGGCGCAGAGCCCGGTGGTGATTCACGAGCATCTGGGCGTGCTGACGCTGTTATTGAACGGTGGCGGTATTGCCGAGGGGCACGACCTTCGCAAGTACATCGACCGCATGCTGGGCCCGATGCTCAAGTACGACTCCGCACACCATGGCGTCCTGGCGAAGACCATCCGATCCTATCTGGACAACGATTGTTCGCTGAAGCTGACGGCGCTGCAGCTTTTCGTCCACGAGAAGACCGTCCGCTACCGTCTCGCCCAGTTCGAGGAGTTGACGGGCGTCGACCTTCGCCGCCACCGCGAACGGATGTCGGTCGATCTAGCGCTGCTGATGCACGACTTCGCGACCCGGTCGACCGGCGTAGCAGGCGAGCGGGCCGGCTGACCACGCGCGGCGAACGCGGCGTTGCGTTGCTGGCGACTTCGCAGGGCCGCGAGATGGCCACAAAGATGGCGACACCAGCCCGAAGCCAGCCCGTCGGCCGCACCGCGTTCAACTATGCGCGACTTGCCGCTCCATGCACCCGACGCGGTCGTGTGCCGCGGTGACATGGGCAATGATGGCACGCGCCGCGCCATCGGCGTCACCTCGAGCGATGGCTTCCAGCACCGCGGCATGTTCATTCCACACATCGCGTGCCAACTCAGGGTGCTGCAACACTTCACCCATGGACCGCCGCAGGTGCTGCCAGTGGGCCTGCATTGACTGAACCACGAGCGGATTCCCGCTGGCCTGGTAGATCCACTCGTGAAAGTCCACGTCCGCCAGTAGTGCGGCGTGCGCGTCGCCTGCGGCTGCAACCTTCCGGCCGAGCTGAACGATAGCCTCGCCCGCAGCGACCTGCCCCTTCGTCGCGCGTACTGCAGCCAGCGAGGCCGCCAGCGGCTCCAGGGCCGAGCGCAGTTCGAAGATCGCGTCAAAGCGGGCGCGGTCGACGGGCGCCACTTGAAGCCCACGCCTTCCGCGGTCTACCAAGAAGCCTTGCACTTTGAGCTGACTCAGCGCAGTCAACACCGGCTGGCGAGACACCTGCAGCTTCTCCGCGAGTTCATCCTGCCGCACCGGGTCTCCTGGCGCCAGAACCCCCTCGCAGATCGCGTCCAGGATCTTCTCGTAGACCTGTTCGACGAGCGGCTTGGTTCGCTGAAGGGATTCGATGCTCATGGTGTCTGCATTATCGCTGCGGCCTAGGGTAAATACCGCATGTCGCATGTCGCATGTCGCATACGATAGATGCATTCTCAGCGACTTGCAACCTTCTTCACCGGAAACAATAGCTCGCCATGGACCAAATCCCGATCCGCGTTCTTCTCGCCAAAGTCGGCCTCGACGGCCATGACAGAGGCGTCAAGGTGGTCGCTCGCGCGCTGCGCGACGCCGGCATGGACGTCATCTACTCCGGCCTTCATCGCACGCCCGAAGAAGTGGTCAACACCGCCATCCAGGAAGACGTGGACGTGCTGGGTGTGAGCCTCCTGTCCGGCGTGCAGCTCACGGTCTTCCCCAAGATCTTCAAGCTCCTGGAAGAGAGAGGCGCCGGCGACTTGATCGTGATCGCCGGTGGCGTGATGCCGGACGAGGACGCCGCGGCCATCCGCAAACTGGGCGTGCGCGAGGTGCTCCTGCAGGACACGCCGCCGCAGGCCATCATCGACTCGATCCGCGCCTTGGTCGCCGCGCGCGGCGCCCGCTGAAGTCAGCGCAGGAGGCATGCGATGGAAGAGTGGAAGTTTCCCGTCGAGTACGATGAAAATTACTTGCCGCCGGCCGACAGCCGGTACTGGTTTCCGCGACGCGAGACGATGCCGGCGCCGGAGCGTGACAAGGCCATCCTCGGTCGCCTGCAGCAGGTATGTCAGTACGCCTGGGAGCACGCACCGTTCTATCGCCGCAAATGGGAGGAGGCCGGCTTCCACCCCCGTCAGCTGAAGTCATTGGAGGACTTCGAGGCTCGCGTACCGGTGGTGAAGAAGACAGACCTGCGTGAATCGCAGGCCGCGCACCCGCCGTTCGGCGACTACGTGTGCGTGCCGGATTCCGAGATCTTCCACGTCCACGGAACGAGCGGCACCACCGGGCGCCCGACCGCTTTCGGCATCGGTCGGGCCGACTGGCGCGCCATCGCCAACGCGCATGCGCGGATCATGTGGGGCATGGGCATCCGCCCGGGCGACCTGGTCTGCGTCGCAGCCGTCTTCAGCCTCTATATGGGTAGCTGGGGTGCGCTGGCTGGCGCAGAGCGGTTGCGCGCCAAGGCTTTTCCCTTCGGCGCCGGCGCGCCCGGCATGAGTGCCCGCCTGGTGCAATGGCTCGACACCATGAAGCCGGCCGCCTTCTACGGCACGCCAAGCTACGCGATCCATCTCGCTGAGGTAGCGCGCGAGGAGAAGCTGAGTCCGCGCGACTTCGGTCTGAAGTGCCTGTTCTTCAGCGGTGAGCCGGGCGCTTCGGTGCCTGGCGTCAAGGACCGAATCGAGGAAGCCTATGGCGCCAAGGTCTACGACTGCGGTTCGATGGCCGAGATGTCCCCTTTCATGAACGTCGCCGGCACCGAACAGAGCAACGACGGCATGCTGTGCTGGCAGGACATCATCTACACCGAGGTCTGTGACCCGGCCAATATGCGGCGCGTGCCCTACGGCCAGCGCGGCACGCCGGTGTACACCCACTTGGAGCGCACCAGCCAGCCGATGATCCGGCTGCTCTCGGGCGACCTCACGCTGTGGACGAACGACGAGAATCCCTGCGGCCGCACCTATCCCCGGCTGCCGCAAGGAATCTTTGGCCGCATCGACGACATGTTCACCATCCGCGGCGAGAACATTTACCCGAGCGAGATCGACGCAGCACTGAACCAGATGTCGGGCTACGGCGGTGAGCACCGGATCGTCATCACGCGCGAGTCGGCGATGGACGAGCTCTTGCTGCGCGTCGAACCCAGCGAGAGCGTTCACGCGGCGGGGGCTGCTGCACTGGAGACGTTCCGCACAGAAGCATCGCACCGGGTTCAGACCGTGCTCGGCGTCCGTGCCAAGGTGGAACTGGTCGCGCCGAACTCGATCGCGCGCACCGACTTCAAGGCGCGGCGCGTGATCGACGACCGCGAAGTGTTCCGGGCGCTGAACCAGCAACTGCAATCGAGCGCCTGAGCAGGCAGGGACCGGAATGACTTACGTTCCCTCATCCGCCTTGCTCGAGCAACTCCGAGCCGGCAATACCTGGGCGCTTGGCCGCCTGATCTCGCGCGCCGAGGCCGGTGTGGCCGAGGCGCGGCCAGCATTGGCCGAGGTCTATCGGCACGCCGGCTCGGCGCATGTGATCGGTCTCACCGGGGTGCCGGGGAGTGGCAAGTCGACTCTCGTGGCGAAGCTCACGGCCGCCCTGCGCAAGCGTGGTGAAAAGGTCGGCATCGTCGCAATCGATCCGTCGAGCCCGTACTCGGGCGGTGCGATCCTCGGCGACCGTATCCGAATGACCGAACTCGCCAACGATTCCGGCGTATTCATCCGCAGCATGGCCACGCGCGGCGCGACGGGGGGCATGGCGCGTGCCGCCCTCGACGCCGTGGACCTGCTGGATGTCGCCGGCTATCACACCATCATCCTGGAGACTGTCGGAGTCGGTCAGGACGAGGTGGAGGTGGCGCACGCATCGGACACGACAGTCGTCGTATCGGCGCCAGGCCTTGGAGACGAGATCCAGGCCATCAAAGCCGGCGTCCTGGAAATCGCCGACATCCATGTTGTCAGCAAGTGCGACCGCGACGACGCGAATCGCACGCTCACCGATCTCAAGCAGATGCTGACGCTCGGCACCATGGTCGGGCCCAAGCGCGCATGGGCGATCCCGGTCGTGGGTGTCAGTTCGTACACAGGCGAAGGCGTCGACGACCTGCTCGGTCGCATCGCCGCCCACCGCCAGGCGACGGCCGACACCGAACTCGGCCGCGAACGGCGCCGTCGCGTAGCCGAATTCCGCCTTCAGAAGACCGCCGAGACGCTGCTCCTGGAGCGATTCACCACCGGAGCGCAGCCCTTCTCGCCTGCGCTCGCAGACAGCCTCAGCAACCGTGCGTCGGATCCCTACGCCGCAGCACGCGAACTCATCGCCCGAACGATCCGCAAGGAGTACTCGAATGACCTGGCTTGAGCCGCAGATAAAGTCCCAACTCCAATCGGAGCGCAAGGACTGGGAAGCGAACGAAGTCGGCGCCTTCTTGAAGAAGGCGCCCGAGCGCAAGGAGCAGTTCCACACGATCGGGGACTTCCCGGTCCAGCGCACCTACACCGCTGCCGACATCGCCGACACGCCGCTGGAGGACATCGGTCTTCCGGGGCGCTACCCGTTCACGCGCGGGCCCTACCCGACGATGTACCGCAGCCGCACCTGGACGATGCGCCAGATCGCCGGCTTCGGCACCGGCGAGGACACCAACAAGCGCTTCAAGTATCTGATCGCGCAGGGCCAGACCGGCATCTCCACCGACTTCGACATGCCCACGCTGATGGGCTACGACTCCGACCACCCGATGAGCGACGGCGAGGTCGGCCGCGAGGGCGTGGCGATCGACACGCTGGCCGACATGGAGGCGCTGCTGGCCGACATCGACCTCGAGAAGATCTCGGTCTCGTTCACGATCAACCCGAGCGCCTGGATCCTGCTCGCGATGTACGTGGCGCTCGGCGAGAAGCGCGGCTACGACCTGAACAAGCTGTCGGGCACGGTGCAGGCCGACATCCTGAAGGAGTACATGGCGCAGAAGGAGTACATCTACCCGATCGCGCCGTCGGTGCGCATCGTGCGCGACATCATCACCTACAGCGCGAAGAACCTGAAGCGCTACAACCCGATCAACATCTCGGGCTACCACATCAGCGAGGCCGGCTCGTCGCCGCTGCAGGAGGCGGCCTTCACGCTGGCCAACCTGATCACCTACGTGAACGAGGTGACGGAGACCGGCATGCACGTCGACGAGTTCGCGCCGCGCCTCGCCTTCTTCTTCGTGTCGCAAGGTGACTTCTTCGAGGAGGTAGCGAAGTTCCGCGCCCTACGTCGCTGCTACGCGAAGATCATGAAGGAGCGCTTCGGCGCGAAGAACCCCGAGTCGATGCGGCTGCGCTTTCACTGTCAGACCGCGGCGGCGACTTTGACCAAGCCGCAGTACATGGTCAACGTCGTGCGTACGTCGCTGCAGGCGCTGTCGGCCGTGCTCGGCGGCGCGCAGTCGCTGCACACCAACGGCTACGACGAAGCCTTCGCGATCCCGACCGAGGATGCGATGAAGATGGCGCTGCGCACGCAGCAGATCATTGCCGAGGAGAGTGGTGTCGCCGACGTGATCGACCCGCTGGGTGGCAGCTACTACGTCGAGGCGCTGACCACCGAGTACGAGAAGAAGATCTTCGAGATCCTCGAGGAAGTCGAGAAGCGCGGTGGCACCATCAAGCTGATCGAGCAGGGCTGGTTCCAGAAGCAGATTGCGGACTTCGCTTACGAGACCGCGCTGCGCAAGCAGTCCGGCCAGAAGCCGGTGATCGGGGTGAACCGCTTCGTCGAGAACGAAGAGGACGTCAAGATCGAGATCCACCCGTACGACAACACGACGGCCGAACGCCAGATTTCCCGCACGCGCCGCGTTCGCGCCGAGCGCGACGAGGCCAAGGTGCAAGCGATGCTCGACCAACTGGTGGCTGTCGCCAAGGACGAGTCCCAGAACCTGATGCCGCTGACCATCGAACTGGTGAAGGCCGGCGCAACGATGGGGGACATCGTCGAGAAGCTGAAGGGGATCTGGGGTACCTACCGCGAGACGCCGGTCTTCTGAGCGTCGGCCGGCCATGTCGGGATCCAGCATGCTGTCTCGTGCCGAGGTGCGCCAACTGAAGTCGGCGGTGCGCCGCGTGGCGAACCCGGCTGCGGCCGAGCGGCTGCTGGCCGACAGCGTGCGACAGGGACACGACAAGCTGGCGCTGCATCGATACTTGGCACTGCACAGAATTGACGCGGCGCGGTGCGCCCCCTACGAGGATTACTGCTGTCAGGTGGCCGGCCGTTTGCCAGGCGAGTCGCTGCGTCGGGTCCTCCGTCACGCAGGCTGGATCGGCTGAGACGCTGAGCACGGCGCAAGGAGTGGTGGCATGAACAGCGATGGCATATCACACGACCCCCGTCGTGGCGACGACGGTACGACGTCATTGGCCGGCGGTACACGGGTCGAGAAGAACAGCCCGTACATGCAGGCTATCGGCGTCGTAGATGAATTGAACAGCCTGATCGGCATGGCAATCGCTTCGGAGTGCGGCTCCGATCTCCGCGTGGTGCTGTCGGAAACGCAGGACGAACTGGTGGCGCTGTCCTCCGAGCTCTCGTCGCCGGGCAGCATCGTCTTGACGCTTGCGGCGCTGCAGCGTGTCGACAAGGAGCTGACCAGGTGGCTTGCGGACTTGCCTCCGGCGGCCGGCATCGTCCTGCCGCGCGGAACGATGGCCGCGGCGCTGTGCTTCAAGGCACGAGCGACATGTCGCACGCTAGAGCGCGAACTCGTCGGTCTCGAGGAGGCGGATCGCGAGTCTTGCGCGGATTCGTTGCGCCTGCCGTATGTCAACCGGCTGTCCGATCTTCTGCATGCGCTCGCCCGAACTGTGAATCGACGTGCCGACGCCGAGGCGATCGTCAGGGCCGCCGGTGTCCAGGCTGGATCGGCAAGTCGGAGCGACTGATACTTCGACCTCGAAAGGAGCGGCGATGAGCCCGGCCACCGTTGGTGTGAACAGCGCCGCTGCCGTGATCGCACGCAAGCTCAAGGCGCTTGAGGTTGATCGCGTCTTCGGCCTGTGCGGCGGCCACATCATGCCGATCTGGATGCGGCTGGATGCGGAAGGCATCCGGATCATCGATGTGCGCGACGAGCGCGCTGCGGTCTACATGGCGCACGCCTATGGCGAACTCAGTGGCAAGCCCGGGGTGGCGCTCGTGACGGCCGGACCAGGCGTCACCAACGCCATGACAGGTATTGCCAACGCGCATGTCTCGCGTGCTCCAGTGATGATCCTTTCGGGCGTTCCCCCCAGGCCGCAACTCAGCCGCGGCGCCCTGCAGGATCTCGACCACGTTGGCATGGTCAAGGGCATCACGCGCTTTGCCCTCACCGTGCACGAGGCAACGCAGGTGCCACGCGCCATGAACCAGGCGTGGGCTATGGCCCTCGGTGACTCAGGCGGCGAGCCTGGTCCCGTGTTCCTAGACTTTCCCACGGACACGCTCCGCGTCGATATTTCGCCGGCCGAGCAGGGGGACGAACATGCGCGCCCAATTGCGCGCGGCGAGATTCATGCCGATCCAACCCTTGTGTCAGAGGCGGCGGACCTGATCTTGCACGCACGGCGGCCGCTCGTGATCGGTGGCCGAGGGGCGCGCGCGGCGAAAGCCGAACTCGAGGAGTTCCTCGCGGCCAGTGGCGCGGTGTTTCTCGATACCGGGGAATGCAAGGGCGTCCTGGCCGACGACCACCCTGGACTGGTGAACGCCATGCGCGCCACGGCCATGGGCGAAGCCGACCTCGTGATCACCCTCGGCCGCAAGCTCGACTTCCAACTGGCCTACGGCTCTCCCGCCGTGTTTAGTGCGGCGCGCTGGTTGCGGATCGCCGACAACGTCGCGGAACTACAGGACAACCGACGCGGAGCGGTGGAGCTCCTGGCTTCGCCACGCCTGGCGCTGCGCGCGCTGACTGCAGCCGGACGAGGACGCGCGTCATCGGTGGACCGAGCTTGGCGGGATCGCCTTTGCACCGGACATGCGGAACGATCGGCGAAGCTCGCTAAGGACATGGCCACAGCCGGCGATGGGTCGGACGGCCGGATGCACCCGAACCGCCTGCTCGCCGGAGTGCAGCGCGCGATCGGTGACGACGCCGTGGTGGTTGCCGACGGCGGTGACTTCCTGGCCTTCGCGCGGGTGGGCATTCGCTGCGGCACCTATCTCGACCCAGGGCCATTGGGCTGCATCGGCGTGGGAACGTCCTTCGGCATCGGCGCCGCGCTGGCCTGCCCTCAACGCACGGTCGCCGTGCTGACCGGCGATGGCGCCTTCGGTTTCAACGCCATGGAGATCGATACTGCCGTGCGCCACGGCGTACCGGTGCTCGTGGTGGTGGCGAACAATGGAGCTTGGCAGATCGAGGTGCACGACCAGACGACCACGCATGGCAAGGTGGTTGGCACGCGGCTGCAGCACGCCGACCATGCCGCGATGGCACGCGCGTTCGGCGCGCATGGCGAGCGCGTGGAGAGTGCGGAGCAACTGCCGCTCGCGATTGAACGGGCGATGGCGGCGATCAAGTCAGGACAGCCCGCGCTGTTGGACGTGCTGGTGAGTGGCGAGCCCATGTCGTCGGATGCGAGGTCCGGGCTCGCATGGGTGCCGGATCTGCAGGCAATAGCTGCCTGGGATGACGCCGAGCGTCAGTGGCGCGCAGGAACCACGCGAATCGGTATCGTGAAATGACTCTTGGGCTCAACCTGATTGCGTACCAGGGTACGCTCCCCGCGTTCGCCTCTCAGCCCGCGGCGGCGCTCCCTGGTCACGCCGTCGTAGGCCGCGTCTCGCTGGGTCGCAACGCATGGCTGGGCGCTGGCGCGGTCATCCGTGCCGACGGACACTTCGTGCGGATCGGTGACGACTTGCACATGGGCCGAGGCGCGACAATCCATATCGCCCACGAGGTCTATCCAACCTTGGTTGGCGCTAGGGTGTCCATCGGCGCTGATGCGGTCGTGCATGCCTGCACCGTGGGTAACGATGTCGTCGTCGAGCGGGGATCCGTGATCCTTGACGGTGCGAAGGTCGGTGACGGTGCCGTCGTCGAGGCTGGGAGCATCGTCTATCCGCGAAGCACGCTGGAGCCTGGCATGTTGTACGCGGGTCGGCCCGCCAAGCTGTTACGGGCGCTTGGCCTGCATGAAGTGCAGAGCCGAGCCGAACTGCAGCGAGCGCGCAATGAGGCATGCGACGTCCGCTGGACGTGCCAACCGATTCCGACCGGAGCTGCGCCCGATTCATTCGTCGCCGGCACCTGCGATCTCTCGGGCAGCGTTCACTTGGCCGAGGGCGCCAGCGTGTGGTTTGGCTGCCGTCTGGATGGTCGCGAGGGGCCGATTTCGATCGGCAGACTCTGCAACGTGCAGGACAACTCGGTGCTTCGGGCCGGATCCCTGGGGATGTCGTTGGGCGATCAAACCACGGTCGGACACAACGTCCAGCTGGTGGACTGCAGCGTCGGTTCCCGCTGCCTCGTCGGCATCGGCAGTAGCATCGCACCCGGCACGCGCATCGATGACGACACCTTCGTCGCTGGCGGCAGCGTCACCGAACCCGGCCAGCACCTGACGGGCGGACGGGTTTGGGGCGGCGATCCTGCACGGCCTATCGGCGAGATGAACGAGGCCAAGCGGACGGCGATCTCGAACATCGCGATCGTTTACGAAAGTTATGCGCGAGCGTTGCATGCCAGCGTACTAGGCTGACTGCAGGAACGGACCGGCACGGAAGCGAGAAAGCATGGGCAAGCGACTCACGAGCATCGTCACCCGCACGGGCGACAACGGCACCACGGGCCTGGGCGACGGCAGCCGACTTAGCAAGACAGCGCCTCGCGTGATGGCCATGGGCGACGTCGACGAACTCAACTCCGCCGTGGGAATGCTGCTGTCCCTCGGCGTGAATGTCGACGAGGACCTGAAGACCTCGACCTTGCTGCGCACCGTCCAGCAGGATCTGTTCGACCTGGGCGGTGAACTCAGCATCCCTGGCTACACGCTGCTGAAGGCGGAGCGGGTCGTGGCCCTGGACGAGTGGCTGCGTCAAGCCAATGCGAGGCTGCCGCGCCTGGAGGAGTTCATCCTGCCCGGTGGCTCTCTGGCCGCTGCGCAGGCACATGTGGCGCGCACGGTATGTCGTCGCGCCGAGCGCTCCGTCGTCGCGCTGGCCGAACAGCATCCCGTCAATGCGACTGTCCTTCAGTTCCTCAACCGCCTCTCCGATCTGCTGTTCGTGCTGGCGCGCCTGGTGAACCGGGTAGCGGGCGGCGTCGACGAGCAGTGGAACCGAAGTCGCTGAGTGCGCCCGCGCACGCCGAACGTTCTCCTCTATCCATACAGGCTCCTTCGCATGGCAAACCCTCCAGGCTCCATCGGCGTCATCGGCGCCGGCACCATGGGCAACGGAATCGCGCAGGTCTGCGCGGTGGCCGGCCTCAACGTGACGATGTTGGACGTCGACGACGCCGCGTTGAAGCGCGGCATGGACACCATCATCCGCAATCTCGACCGCATGGTGGCGAAAGAGAAGCTGACGGCCAGCGCCCGCGATGCCGCGCTGGCGAAGATCAGTACCGGTCTGGACTATGGCGCGCTGCAGTCCGCCGATATGGTGATCGAGGCTGCGACGGAGAACCTGGGACTCAAGCTGAAGATCCTGCGGCAAGTCGCCAACTGCGTCGGCAAGGACGCGATCATTGCGACGAACACCTCGTCGATCTCGATCACCCAGCTGGGCGCTGTGCTCGACGCGCCGGAGTGCTTCATTGGCATCCACTTTTTCAATCCCGTGCCGCTGATGTCGCTGCTGGAGGTCATCCGCGGCGTGCAGACGTCGGACGCGACCCATGCTGCCACGATGGCGTTTGCCCAGAAGGTGGGCAAGGCGCCGATCACGGTCCGCAACAGCCCCGGTTTCGTGGTCAATCGCATCCTGTGCCCGATGATCAACGAGGCCATCTTCGTCCTGCAGGAAGGCCTGGCGTCTGCCGAAGGCATTGATGTCGGCATGCGCCTGGGATGCAACCATCCGATCGGTCCGCTAGCACTGGCCGACATGATCGGCCTCGACACCTTGTTGTCGATCATGGGCGTGCTTTACGACGAGTTTAACGATCCCAAGTACCGCCCAGCGCTGCTGCTGAAGGAGATGGTCGCCGCCGGCCGCCTCGGCCGGAAGACCAAGCAAGGGTTCTACAGCTACTCCTGACGCACGACAGCGGAGATCCCGGCGATTCGAAAACGCCGGGTTTCATTGTGGCTCAGGGGCCTCAGAACGCCTTCAGCAGGCGCAAGTTGATGCGGTCCGACTCCTTCAGGCCGTTGCGCACGGTCAGGTCACGTCCATAGAGCG
>NZ_JBFXIO010000005.1:0-36060 GCF_050175855.1 Piscinibacter sp. | reverse complement strand
CATCGCCAGCCGGTCGCGCTCCAGGCCGACCGACAGCCGCCGCGGGCTCGGCCCGCCGGCATCGACCAGCGCCTGGATCTCCACCAGCAACGGCCGCGTGCCCTCCAGCGTGACCAGCACGCAGGAGCCGGGCACCGGCTCGCCATGGGTGGACAGGAAGATCGCGCTCGGGTTGGCCACGCCCTTGAGGCCTCGCTCGGTCATCGCGAAGACGCCGATCTCGTTGACCGCGCCGAAGCGGTTCTTGATCGCCCGCACGAGGCGGAAGCTGGAGTGAGTGTCGCCCTCGAAATACAGCACCGTGTCGACGATGTGCTCGAGCACGCGCGGCCCGGCGAGCTGGCCGTCCTTGGTGACGTGACCGACCAGGATCACCGTGGTGCCGCTGGCCTTGGCGGTGCGCGTGAGGTGCGCCGCGCACTCGCGCACCTGCGCCACCGAGCCGGGGGCGGAGCTGAGCTGGTCGGAATACAGCGTCTGGATCGAGTCGATCACGCACACCGCCGGCTGCTCGGCCTCCAGCGTGGCGAGGATGCGCTCGAGCTGGATCTCGGCGAGCACACGCACCTGCGAGCCGTCCAGGCCCAGGCGGCGCGAACGCAGCGCCACCTGCGCGCCGCTCTCCTCGCCGGTCACGTACAGCGTCTTCTTCGCGCGCGACAGCGCATCCAGCGCCTGCAGCAGCAGCGTGCTCTTGCCGATGCCCGGGTCGCCGCCGATCAGCACCACGCCGCCCTCGACGATGCCGCCGCCGAGCACGCGGTCGAGCTCGTCGATGCCGGTGGGCGTGCGCTCGACGTCGCTGGCCTCGATCTCCGACAGCGTGGCCACCGGCTGCGCGCGGGCCAGCGACTGGAAGCGGTTCTTGCCGCCGCCACTGTCGGCCACCGACTCGACCAGCGTGTTCCACGCCCCGCAGCCCGGGCACTTGCCCAGCCACTTCGGGCTGCTGGCGCCGCAGTCGTTGCAGGTGAAGATCGTCCTTTGCGACTTATCCTTGGTCATGCGCCATTCTCGCCGGGCGCGACAATACGGCCGATGGACACCTCCACCTGGATCGCCTTCTTCGCCGCCGCCTGGGCCATCAGCCTGTCGCCCGGCGCCGGTGCCGTCGCCGCGATGAGCGCTGGCCTCAACCACGGCTTCCGCCGCGGCTACACGATGACCTTCGGCCTGGTCACCGGCATCTGGACGCAGGTGCTGGTGGTTGGCATCGGCCTGGGCGCGCTGATCGCCGCCTCGAGCATCGCCTTCACCGTCGTCAAATGGGCCGGCGTGGCCTACCTCGTGTGGCTGGGCATCCGGCAGTGGCGCGCGCCGGCGGTGCCGCTGGCGGCCGCCGACGGCGAAGCGCCCACCGTGTCGCGCCGCGAGCTGTTCGTGCGGGGCTGGATCGTCAACGCGCTGAACCCCAAGGGCACGGTGTTCCTGCTCGCCGTGGTGCCGCAGTTCCTCGACCTCGCGCAGCCGCTGCTGCCGCAGTACGCGGTGATCGCGCTGACCCTGGCCTTCACCGACCTCGTGGTGATGGCCGGCTACACCGCGCTGGCCTCGCGCGTGCTGCGGGCGCTGAAGTCGCCCTCGCACATCCGCGCGATGAACCGCAGCTTCGGCGCCCTGTTCGTCGTCGCCGGCACGATGCTGGCCTTCTTCAAGCGCGCCTGAGCGGGCTCACTGGCCCAGCGGCACCTTCGCACCTTGCGCATCGACACCGAGCAGCGTGATCAGGCGGTCCAGGTCGGCATCCAGCCGCTCCAGCGTCTGCGCATCCAGGCTGGCCAGTGCCTGCGGCAGCACGCCGCTGAACGGCCCCGGCGCCTGGCGCAGCACCTTGCGCCCAGCGGGCTGCACGCGCAGCTGCACCGCCCGCCGGTCGGTCGCCTGGCGCGAAGCCGCCACCAGGCCGCGCTCGACCAGCGCCTTGACCAGGTTGCTCGCCGTGGACTGCTTGACGTCCATCGCCCGGGCCAGTTCGCTGACCCCGAGCCCCGGCCGGGCATGGATGATGCTCAAAGCCCACAACTGCGCACCGCCCACGCCGGCACTGCGCTCGACCTGCTGAAAATGGCTCTTGACCGCATTGAAGACGAGGCGGAAGCGGCGCAGCACGCGCGCGGCCGGCTCGCCGATCTCGCCGCCGAGGGTGTCGCCCGCGATGGGGGCAGAGGGCGGCCGGGAGCGGGATCGGACTGTGGGCATCACGAAATGATAGAGGGGTCGGCTTGAGTCCACGCTTGCGCATCGTGGCGTCGTTCCGTCGCGAGCTGTCGGACTGGCGGCTGTGGCTGGCACGCGGCGTCGTGATCGCGGTCGCGGCGGCCGCGGGCCTCACCGTGGTCGCCTTCACCTGGATGACCGAGCATGCGCTCGATGCCTTCCGCACCCTGCGCACGCACTGGTGGTGGGCGCCGCTGATCGTGACGCCGCTGCTCACGGCAGCCATCGTCTGGGCGACGCGGCGATTCGCGCCGGGCGCGGCCGGCTCGGGCATTCCGCAGGTGATGGCCGCGCTCGACCCGGCCGTGCCCGGCGAGCACCGCGGGCTGTTCGTCTCGCTGCGGCTGACGCTGGCCAAGATGGTGCTCACCACCGCCGGGCTGCTCGGCGGCCTGTCGCTCGGCCGCGAGGGGCCCTCGGTGCAGATCGCCGCCGGCGTGATGCACGCGGCACGCCGCTGGCTGCCCAAGCGCAGCGCCGTCACCGAGCACGGCCTGCTGGTGGCCGGTGGCGCCGCGGGCATCGCCGCGGCCTTCAACACGCCGCTGGGCGGCGTGATGTTCGCGATCGAGGAGCTGTCGCGCCGGCCCGAGCAGCGCAACAGCGGCCTGATCATCGCGGCCATCGTGCTGGCCGGCCTGGTGGCGGTGTCGATCCTCGGCAACGGCACCTACTTCGGCGTCATCCAGGTGCCGGCGCTCGACCTCTCGCTGCTCGGCCCCGGCGTGCTGGTGGCGCTGGGCGGCGGCCTGGCCGGCGGGCTGTTCTCGCGGCTGCTGATCGCCTCGCTGACAGGCCGCTCGAACGACCCCGCCAGCCGCTGGCGCGCGCGCCGCCCGGTGCTGTTCGCCGCGGCCTGCGGCCTAGGCGTGGCGGTGATCGGCGTGGCCACCGGCGGCTTCACTTTCGGCAGCGGCTACACGCCGACGCGGCAGATGCTCGAAGGCGGCGAGACGGTGCCCGGCCTGCACCTGGTGATGAAGTTCATCGCCACCTGGCTGACCGCCTGGTCGGGCGTGCCCGGCGGCATCTTCGCGCCGGCGCTGGCCATCGGCGCCTCGCTGGGCAACGACGTCGCGCTGCTCACCGGCTACCCGCACGCGCCGGCGCTGATCGCACTCGGCATGGCGGCCTTCCTCTCCGCCGCCACGCAGGCGCCGCTGACCGCCTTCATCATCGTGATGGAGATGGTCGACGGCCATGCGATGGTGCTCAGCCTGATGGCCTGCGCGCTGGTGGCCAGCGGCATCTCGCGGATGATCAGCCGGCCGCTGTACGGCACGCTGGCGCGGGCGCAGTTGCAGCGGTTGCCGCCCCCGCCCGAACCGGAAGCGGTCAGGGAAGCACCTTCGCCCGACCGGCCTTGATGCCGCCGCGCAGTGCCTTGCCTTCCAGGCGGCGCTGCTGCGAGGACCGTGTCGGCTTCGTCGGCCGGCGCACGCGCGGCACCAGGGCGGCCGCCTCGATCAGATCGGTCAGTCGCGCCAGCGCCTCCTCGCGGTTCTTCTCCAGGCTGCGGTGCTGCTGCGCCTTGATGACCACCACGCCCTCGTCGCTGATGCGCTGGTCGCGCAGCGCCAGCAGGCGCTCCTTCAGCGCCTCGGGCAGCGACGAGGCGCGCACGTCGAAGCGCAGGTGCACCGCGTTGGAGACCTTGTTGACGTTCTGCCCGCCGGCGCCCTGGGCGCGGATGGCACTGAACGACACCTCCGACGGATCGAGCACGAAGGCGATGCGCATGGCGCGCTCAGCCGCGCAGCAGCCGGATCGCCTGCGGCAAGGAACCCGCCTGCGGCAGCCAGTGGTCGATCACCGCGCCGAGCAGCGCCGCCACCACGATCAGCGCCAGCATCGGCCGCCAGGTGCGGCCGGTGGCGTGCAGCAGCCAGCCCTCGCGGCGCGCGCGGAAGGCCAGCGCGCCGCCGGCCGCGGCGAAGGCGATCTCCACCGCCACGCCGAGCAGCACCTCGACGCCGAACAGGCCGAACACCGCCATGCTCAGGCCGGAAGCGATCAGCGCGGCGATGCCCAGCACCACCAGCAGCGGCACCGCCACCAGCGCGCCTTCGTCGGCGGCGCCGGCCACTTCGAGTGCCCCCTCGGCGAGGTCACCCGCCTCCAGGCCGCTGTCGCCGCACTCCACGCCACCGCCGCCGCGGCGCGAGGGCAGCAGGGCATCGGCGCCCTCCAGCGGCCAGTCGCCGTCGACCTCGCCGCGCGACAGCAGCCAGCGGCACCACAGCCACAGCAGGCCGAGGAAGACGAGGTAGCCGCCCGCCAGCGCCAGCGACCAGCGCAGCGCCAGGCTGGTCATGCCGGCGCGCAGCAGCCCCGCCGAGATCGCCCAGCAGGCGAGAAAGCACAGCAGCCCGAGCAGGAAGGAATGCACGCGCAGCCAGCGGCGGCGCTGCAGGTCGGCGCGCACGCGGCGCTCGAAGCGGTCGGCGTCGGCGGCCGCCCGGCTCACGCCACGCCCACCGGCACGCGCGCGGCCAGCGCGCACATGAGTTCGTAGCCGACGGTGCCGGCCGAGCGGGCCACCTCGTCGATCGACAACAGGCTGCCGTTCGGGCCGCGGCCCCACAGCGTGACTTCGGAACCGAGGCCGGCGTCCGGCACCGGCGTCAGGTCGACGGTGATCATGTCCATCGACACGCGGCCGACGGTGCGCGTGCGCACGCCGTCGACCAGCACCGGCGTGCCGGTGGGTGCCACGCGCGGGTAGCCATCGGCATAGCCGCAGGCGACCACGCCGATGCGCATAGGCTCGCTGGCCGTGAAGCTGCCGCCGTAGCCGACCCGGTCGCCCGGCTGCAGGTGCTGGACGGCGATGAGCTTCGCCGCCAGCGTCATCGCCGGTTGCAGACCCCAGGCCTGGGCATCGTGCGCGGGAAAGTCGGGCGCCGAGCCATAGACCATGATGCCCGGGCGCACCCAGTCGGCGGCCACGACGGCCCCCTCGCCCTCGGCACCGGCGAAGCGCAACGTCGCGGCACTGTTGCTCACCGATCGCTCGCCCGGCAGCTCGCGGGTGACGGCGTCGAAGGCCGCCATCTGCGCGGCCACGCCGCCCTCGCCGTCGGCATCGGCGAAGTGCGTCATCAGCGTGATCTCGTCGACCTGCGTCAGCCCCGACAGCCGTTGCCAGGCCGCGCGGTAGTGCTGCGGCCGGAAGCCGAGCCGGTTCATGCCGCTGTTCATCTTCAGGAAGACGCGATGCGGCGCGTGGGTCTTGTGGGCGGCGAGCATGTCGATCTGCGCCTCGTGGTGCACCACGTGCCAGAGATCGAGGCGCGAACAAAGTTCCAGGTCGCGCGGCTCGAAGCAGCCTTCGAGCAGCAGGATGGGCCCGCGCCAGCCGAGGTCGCGCACGCGCCGTGCTTCGTCGAGGTCGAGCAGCGCGAAGCCGTCGGCGCCGGACAGGCCGGCATAGGCGCGCTCGATGCCGTGGCCGTAGGCATTGGCCTTGACCACCGCCCACACGCGAGCCTGCGGCGCCGCCTGCCGCGCCCGGCGCAGGTTGTGGGCCAGGGCCTCGGTGTGGATGGTGGCGGCAATGGGGCGGGGCATGGTGCGAACGATTCTGCCAGCCGCTTCACGCCCGGCAGATCCCCATCCATCGCCCCACGGTGAGCGCTCGTAACCGCGTGCTATAAACCGGCGCCGCCGACTTCTCCCCGCATTCCCGGGCATCGCGCAGGCGATACGGAGCGAATGAAAAAGGGCTTCTACACCATCATGTCGGCGCAGTTCTTCAGCTCGCTGGCCGACAACGCATTGCTGGTGGCGGCCGTCGAGTTGCTCCGCCTGTCCAAGGCCCCTTCCTGGCAGGTGCCCGCACTGGCGCCGATGTTCGCGCTGTTCTACGTGCTGCTGGCGCCCTTCGTCGGCGCCTTCGCCGATGCGATCCCCAAGGGCCGCGTGATGTTCACGTCGAACGCGATCAAGGTGGCCGGCTGCCTGCTGATGCTGTTCGGCGGCCATCCGCTGCTGGCCTATGCGGTGGTGGGTCTGGGCGCAGCGGCCTACTCGCCGGCCAAGTACGGCATCCTCACCGAGCTGCTGCCACCCTCGCAGCTGGTCAAGGGCAACGGCTGGATCGAGGGGCTCACTGTCGCCTCGATCATCCTGGGCATCCTCGCCGGCGGGCAGCTGGTCGGCCAGCGGCTATCGAGCGAACTGCTGTCGTTCGACCTGCCGCTGATCAACACGGGCATCGACACCCCCCCAGAGGCGGCCATCTCGGTGATCGTCTTCTTCTACGTGATCGCGGCGCTGTTCAACCTGCGCATCCCGCGCACCGAGGCGCCGCTGCAGCCGATGAGCGGCCTGCTGACGCTGGTGCGCGACTTCTCCAACTGCAACTCGCGGCTGTGGGGCGACAAGCTCGGCCAGATCTCGCTGGCCACGACCACGCTGCTGTGGGGCATCTTCGGCAACCTGCGCGTGATCGTGTTCGCCTGGGCCGCCGCGGCGCTGGGCTACGGCACGGCGCAGGCCTCGAACCTGGCCGGCGTGGTGGTGATCGGCTCGATCGCCGGCGCGGTGATCGCGTCGATGACGATGCGGCTGGACCGCGCCACCTCGGTGATCCCGCTGGCCATCGTGGTCGGTTTCCTGATGATCGGGCTGGTGTTCATCCACACGCTGTGGACGGCGGTGCCGTTCCTGATCGTGATGGGCGCGATCTGCGGCTTTCTGATCGTGCCGATGAATGCGCTGCTGCAGCACCGCGGCCACAACCTGATGGGCGCCGGCCGCTCGATCGCGGTGCAGAACTTCAACGAGCAGGCCTGCATCCTCGGCCTGGGCGCCTTCTACGCCGGCATGACCAAGTTCGGCATGTCGGCCTTCGGCGCGATCACCCTCTTCGGCCTGGTGGTGGCCGGCACGATGTGGCTGATCCGCGGCTGGCACCGCTCGAACTGCGAGAAGCACCGCGAGGAAGTCGAGCACCTGCTCGCCATCGCCCGCACCGACAAGCACTGACCTGTCGTCAGCCCCGCTGTTCGACGACCACCGCCTCGATCGCCTTCGCCCACGGCACCGCCAGCTTGCGGCAGCCGCTGCGGTTGAGGTGGATCTCGTTGATCCAGTCACCGCTCTCGCCGCTGCTGCCCGGCGCCGCCGGCTCGATCGGGATCAGCGTGGAGTCGAAGAAGTGCAGGTTGGGGAATCGCGCCGCGTCGGCCGCGCATTCGGCCAGCAGCATCGCCAGCCGGCCGATCAGCAGCTCGGCCACCGCCTCGTAGTCGTCCGTCGGAATGCCGTAGGCCTGCACCGAGGGCAGCAGCCAGGGCCCGAGGCCGAGCTCGGCCGGTGCCGGCCGCGGCATCGGCACCGCATAGCCGTGCAGGAAGATCGGCGCACCCTTCGACGGCCCGCGATCGCGCAGCGCGACGATGGCGTCGAGGTTGGCCTTCAGGTAGGTGCTGAAGGTCTGCCAGCCGGCGTCGCTGAGGTAACGCGCCGCGCCCTCGGCCGCCGGCCCCCACTCGGCCGCCTCGCGCAGCAGGCGCAGGTGCAGCGGGATGCCGGGGCCGCGCACGCCGAGTGCGTCGATCAGGTCGTTGCCGCCGCAGGACATCAGCAGGCCATCCCAGGCGCGGCGGCGCCGGCCCGCCAGCAGGTCGACGAACTCGGGGTCGCGGTGCGTGTCGGCCATGCGGCGCAGGGTGTCGCCGGGCGTGGCGCAGTTGATGGCCACCGCGGTCTGCTCGAAGCGCATCTCGAACAGCAGGTTGGCATTCTTCAGCGGGTTGAGCGCGCCGACGGTGAACCACGAGTCGCCCTCGGCGAGAAACCGCATGCCGTAGCCGCCCAGGTTGGGCGCCAGGGTCGGGTCGTTCAGGCTGGACGGCGGGAAGATCTGCAGCGGATTCATGTCGACGCTCCTCCTGGATTGCCGGCGACGTTAGCGCCGCGCGCGGGCCGGGACAACCCGACAAGCTGGGGAGGATGAGCCGGATCAACGGCGAGAATCCGCCCGATGTCCCAGGCACTCGCACGCGCACCCTTTCTCTGGCCGGCCCTGGCCCTCGTGATCAACGCCTTCGTCTGGGGCACCTCGTGGTGGCCGTTCCGGCAGCTCGAGGCGCGCGGGCTGCACCCGCTGTGGGCCACGGTGCTGATCTACGCCGTGGCCGTGATGGTGATCGTGGCGCTGCGGCCACAGGCACTCGGCCAGCTGCTGCGCACGCCGGTGCTGTGGGTACTGGTGCTGGCCTCCGGCACCACCAACGCCGCCTTCAACTGGGCGGTGACGATCGGCGACGTGGTGCGCGTGGTGCTGCTGTTCTACCTGATGCCGCTGTGGGCCGTGCTGCTGGCACGGCTGCTGCTGGGCGAGCCGCTGACGCGCCGCGCGCTGCTGCGGGTGGTGCTGGCGCTGGCCGGCGCGGCGATCATGCTGTGGCCGGCCGGGCGCAGCGGCTGGGACGCGCTGCCGCTGCCGCGCTCGCTGCCCGACTGGCTGGCCGTGCTGGGCGGCTTCAGCTTCGCGCTGAACAACGTGATGCTGCGCCGCGAGGCGCACCGGCCCGAGGAGGCGCGTGCGCTGGCGATGTTCGCCGGCGGCGTGAGCGTGGCCGGCGTGCTGGCGATGTCGCTGTCTGCCGGCGGCGCGATCGGCGGCCTGCCCGCGCCCGCCACCGGCTGGCTGGTGGGCGTGGCGGCGATGGCGCTGGTGTTCCTGATCGGCAACCTGGCGCTGCAGTACGGCGCGGCGCGCCTGCCGGCCAACGTGACCTCGGTGGTGATGCTCACCGAGATCCTGTTCGCGTCGCTGTCGGCACTGGCGCTGGGCGGCGGCAGCCTGGATGCGCAGCTGCTCGCCGGCGGCAGCCTGATCCTGCTGGCGGCACTGCTGTCCACGCTGTCGGGCGCGGACGCGCACTGATGGTGACGATCAAGCTGCAGCCGAGGATGCGTCGGCCGACCACTCGAACGCCGGGTCGACCTGCAGCAGCGTGGCGATGAATTCGCTCTCGTGCAGCGGCTTGGTGAGGTAGGCGTCGCAGCCGGCCAGCGAGCCGCGCACGCGGTCGGTGGCGCCATCCAGCCCGGTGACGATCACCACCACCGTGCGCAGGCCGCCGCCCTGGGCGCCGCGCTGCTTCAGGCGCTGGCACAGCTGCAGGCCATCGATGCTGCCCGGCGGGCCGAGCACCACGTCGAGGAACACCATGCCGAAGGTGCGCTTCGACAGGATCTCCAGCGCCGCCTCGCCGGAGGCGCATTCGATCACCCGGTAGCCCAGGTGCTGCAGGCGCTGCTTGAGGAACTGCCGGGCGATCGGGCTGTCCTCGACCAGCAGCACCTCGCGGCCGCCGCCGCCCCGCGGCCGCGGCGGCGGTGCCGGCGCGGGCTTCGCTACCGGCACCGGCGCTTCATCGAGCCCGCCGCGCTGCGTGTCGGCCTCGAGCGGATCGAGGTCCATCATCGCGCTGGGCGGCTCGGGTGCGCTCAGCCGCAATTCGACCAGTTCTTCCAGCGCACGCAGTACATGCACCGGCTCGATCGGCCGCGACAGCCAGGCGGCGGCGCCCTCGGGCGCGTGGGCGCCGATGAACACCGAATCCTCGACCCGCTGGCCGCGGCGAACGGCAGCCACCGAAGCGGGATGGTCGGCGTCTGCGATCAGGAAATCGGCGATGCCGGCCTCCTCGACCTGCCGGAAGGCGGGCGAGCGCTGCGCCGCCAGCCGGAAGAACGACGCCAGCGCCTGCCGCTCGAAGGCCGAGAAGCCCTCGATGGCGACGGTGAAGGTGTCGACGAATGCCGGCGTGGACATGGATGCCGATCATCGCGCGGCGGCAGTCGCGCACCAATGACGCTCCTGGGGATTGCCGGATCTTCACGGTGATTCCTCACGCCGCCCGGGGTGGCCGTTACCATCTCGGCTCCACCTGCGGAGGAGCCCATGGCCCAGACCAGCGTCTACGACTTCGAGGCCCTGTCGATCGACGGCAAGCCCGCCCACCTGTCCACCCAGCGCGGCAAGGTGCTGCTGATCGTCAACACTGCCAGCCAGTGCGGCTTCACGCCGCAGTTCGGCGGCCTGGAGCAGCTGTGGAAGGACTACCGCGACCGCGGCCTGGTGGTGATCGGCTTCCCGAGCAACGAGTTCGGTGGCCAGGATCCGGGCGACAACGGCGAGATCGCCTCGTTCTGCGAGATGAACTACGGCGTGAGCTTCCCGATGATGGGCAAGGTCGAGGTCAACGGCGCGCACGCCCACCCGCTGTGGAAGTTCCTGACCCGCGAGGCGCGCGGCGTGCTCGGCTCGCAGGCGGTGAAGTGGAACTTCACCAAGTTCCTCGTCGGCCGCGACGGCACGGTGCTCAAGCGCTACGCGCCGACCGACACGCCCGAATCCCTGCGCAAGGACATCGAGGCCGCGCTCGCGGCCTGACCCTCACGAACCCGGACCACCATGTTTGCCCACGTCGAACCCTTTGCCGGCGACCCCATCCTCAGCCTCAACGAGGACTTCCAGAAGGATCCGCGGCCGCACAAGATCAACCTGTCGATCGGCATCTACTTCGACGACGCCGGGCGCATCCCGGTGCTCGAATCGGTGAAGCGCGCCGAGGCGCAGCTGCTCGCCGAAGGCGGCGCCAAGCCCTATCTGCCGATCGAGGGTGCGGCCAACTTCCGCAGCGCAGTGCAGGCGCTGCTGTTCGGCGCCGACCACGAGGCGGTGACCAGCGGCCGCGTGGCCACCATCCAGTCGGTGGGTTCGTCGGGCGGGCTGAAGGTCGGCGCCGACTTCATCGCGCGCTGGTTCCCTGGCAGCGGCGTGTGGGTCAGCGACCCGACCTGGGACAACCACCGCTCGATGTTCGAGGGCGCCGGCATCGCGGTGAACACCTACCCGTACTACGACGCGAAATCCGGCGGCGTGCGCTTCGCCGACATGCTGGCCACGCTCGACAAGCTGCCCGCGCGCAGCGTGGTGCTGCTGCACGCCTGCTGCCACAACCCGACCGGCGTGGACCTCACGCGCGCGCAGTGGGACGAACTGATCCCGCTGCTCAAGCGCCGCAACCTGATCCCCTACCTCGACCTGGCCTACCAGGGCTTCGGCGACGGCATCGCGGAAGACGCCTACGCCATCCGCGCCATCGCCGCGGCCGGGCTGAGCGCGTTCGTGGCCAACAGCTTCTCCAAGAGCATGAGCGTCTACGGCGAGCGCGCCGGCGCGCTCAGCGTGGTCTGCCCCGATGCGGCGCAGGCGGCGCTGGTGCTCGGCCAGCTGAAGTTCACCGTGCGGCGCAACTACTCCAGCCCGCCGATCCACGGCGGCCAGATCGTCGCCAAGGTGCTCACCGACCCGGCGCTGCGCGCGCTGTGGGAGGGCGAGCTGGCCGCGATGCGCACGCGCATGCTGGCAATGAGAGCGCAGCTGCACTCGGTCCTGAGCGCCAAGCTGCCGGGCCGTGACTTCGGCTACTTCCTCAGCCAGCGAGGCATGTTCAGCTACACCGGCCTGAGCGCCGCACAGGTCGACCGGCTGCGCGAGGAGTTCGCGGTCTACCTGATCCGCTCCGGGCGGCTGTGCATCGCCGGGCTGAACACCGGCAACGTCGAGGCCACCGCGCAGGCCATGGCCGCCGTGATGTGATCCAGATCAAGCGCCGCGGGGTGCTAAGAGTTCCTTAAACCCGCACCGCGACCATGGCGACACCGAACAGGAGTCGCCATGAAGAAGACCACCCCGCTGCTGATCGCCCTCGCGCTGGCCGCCGCCGGCGCGCAGGCCGCCACCCCCGCCGAGCAGCTCGCCGGCTACAGCGCCGCTGCCAAGACCGCTGCCGACCCGACGCGCGGCCAGAAATTCTTCGCCACGCAGGGGCCGAAGGAGTGGAGCTGCTCGTCCTGCCACGGCGCCACGCCCACCGGCATGGGCAAGCACGCCTCCACCGGCAAGGCGATCCAGCCGCTGGCGCCCGCCGCCAACGCCGAACGCTTCACCGACGTCGCCAAGACCGAGAAGTGGTTTCGCCGCAACTGCAACGACGCGCTCGGCCGAGAGTGCACGCCCGGCGAAAAGGCCGACGTGCTGGCCTGGCTGATGACGCTGAAGTGTGGGGCCGCGCCATGACCGCTATCCGATTCGCGCTGCTTGCGCCGCTGGCGCTGGCCTTCACGCTGAGCGCTACGCTGGCCCACGCCGACAGCGACCGCTACACGCTCTCGCCGGCCTACGTGCAGGAGTGCGGCGCCTGCCACACGCCCTACCCGCCGGCACTGCTGCCGAAGGAATCCTGGCAGCGGCTGATGGGCAGCCTCGACAAGCACTACGGCACCGATGCCTCGCTCGACGCTGCCATGCGGAAATCCATCGGCGACTGGGTGCTGGCCCACGCCGGCAGCGGCAAGCGAGCCCGCAGCGCGCCGCCTGAAGACCGCATCACCCGCGGCGACTGGTTCATCCGCGAGCACCGCGAGGTGCCGAAGGCGGCCTGGAGCCGCCCGGCGATCAAGAGCGCCTCGAACTGCAGCGCCTGCCACCGCGGCGCCAACGAGGGCGACTACGACGAAGACGGCATCAGCATCCCGCGCTGAGCCGAAGGAGCGACACCATGAACACCGACACCCGAACCCCTTCGACGCTGGTGTGGGACGTGCCCGTGCGCGTCTTCCACTGGCTGCTGGTGCTGTGCTTCGCCGGCGCCTGGCTCACCGCCGAGAGCGAGCACTGGCGGCTGGTGCACGTCACGCTGGGCTACACCATGGCCGGCCTGCTCGCCTTCCGCGTGCTGTGGGGCCTGGTCGGCACGCGCTACGCCCGCTTCGCCAGCTTCGTGCGCGGGCCGCGCGCGGTGATCGGCTACCTCAAGTCGCTGGTCGGCCGGCACCCCGAGCACCACACCGGCCACAACCCGGCCGGCGCGCTGGCCATCGTGGGCCTGCTGGTGCTGATCGCCGTCACGGCCGCGAGCGGCTTCGCCACCTACAACGACCTGGGCGGCGAGTGGCTGGAAGAGCTGCACGAGGGCGCGGCCAACGCGATGATGATGCTGGTAGTCGTGCACGTGGCCGGCGTGGTGGTGAGCAGCTTCGTGCACAAGGAGAACCTGGTGCGCGCGATGTTCACCGGCCGCAAGCCGGTGCCGGCCGCCGAGGGTATCCGCCGCGCCTGGGCGCCGCTGGCCGCCGCGCTGCTGGCCGCCGTGCTCGGCTTCTGGTGGATGCAGTACGAGTCGGCGCCGCCGGCCTCGCTGGCCCAGGCGGCTGCGCTGAGCCACGACAAGTCGGCCGACCACGACGACGACTGACAATCCGGCCATGCGCATCCTGCTCGTCGAGGACGATCCGCTGCTCGGCGACGGGCTGCGCGCCGGGCTGCGCCAGCTCGGCTTCCAGGTCGACTGGGTGCGCGACGGCCAGGCTGCCGAGCGCGAGCTGCGCAACGCCAGCCACGACGCCGCGGTGCTCGACCTCGGCTTGCCGATGAAGGACGGCATGGACGTGCTCCATGCCGTGCGCGCCGAAGGCGTGAAGCTGCCGGTGCTGGTGCTGACGGCGCGCGATGCGGTGAGCGAGCGCATCCGCGGCCTGGACCTCGGCGCCGACGACTACGTGCTCAAGCCGGTCGACCTGCACGAACTCGCCGCCCGGCTGCGCGCGCTGGTGCGCCGCGCCCACGGCGTGGCCGAGCAGCAGCTCGCCCTCGACGGCGTGGTGCTCGACGCCGCCAAGCGGCTGGTGACGCTCGACGGCGAGCCGGTGAACCTCTCGGCGCGCGAGTTCGACGTGCTGCACGCGCTGATGCTCGCCGACGGCCGCGTGCTCTCGCGCGAACAGCTCGAGCAGCGCATCTACGGCTGGGGCCAGGAGGTGGAGAGCAACGCCGTCGAGGTGCACATCCACCACCTGCGCCGCAAGCTGAAGCCCTCGCTGATCCAGACCGTGCGCGGCGTCGGCTACGCCATCGCGCGCGCGCCCTCGTGAAGCTGCCGCGCTCCCTGCAGGCGCGCGTGCTGGTGCTCGCGCTGGCCAGCATGCTGGCCGTCTGGCTGGCCGCCGCCGCCTTCACCTGGCGCGAGGCACAGGGCGAACTCGACGAGCTGCTCGACGGCCACCTGGCCCAGGCCGCCGCGCTGCTGATCGTGCGCCAGGTCGACGAGATCGAGGAGCCGGAGGACGACGAGCGCATCGACGCTCCCGCGCTGCACCGCTACGCGCCCAAGGTCGCCTTCCAGGTCTGGCGCAAGGGCGAACTGGTGGCGCGCTCGGCCAACGCGCCGGACGCGCCGATGGCCGGCATCCAGCGCGGCTTCACCACCGCGAAGATCGCCGGCGAGCGCTGGCGCGTTTTCGCAGCGCAGGGCCGCGAGCGGCGGATGCAGGTCTACGTCGGCGAGGAACTCGACTCGCGCGAATCCATCCTCGAAGGCCTGCTGCGGGGGCTGATCGCCCCGATGCTGGTGGCCCTGCCGGTGCTGGCCCTGCTGCTGTGGTGGGCGGTGCGGCAAGGCTTGCTGCCTCTGCGGCGCATCGGCCGGGCGATTGCCGAGCGCGAGCCGCGGGCGCTGCAGCCGATCGCCCACGACGCGGCCGGCAACAGCCTGCCCAGCGAGATCTCGCCACTGGTGACGGCACTGAACGACCTGTTCGCGCGCATCGCCTCGCTGCTGGAAAGCGAACGCCGCTTCACCGCCGACGCCGCCCACGAGCTGCGCACGCCGATCGCGGCGATCCGCGCGCAGGCGCAGGTGGCTCAGGGGGCGGGCAGCGACGACGCTGCCCGTGCGCAGGCGCTGGCGGCCACGCTGGCCGGTTGCGATCGCGCCACGCGGCTCGTCGAGCAGCTGTTGACACTGGCGCGGCTGGAGTCCACCGACTCCGGCCCGCGCGAGACGGTGGACCTGGCGGCGATCGCGCGCGAGGTGCTCGCCGAGCTGGCGCCGGCGGCGATGGCGCGCGGCCAGTCGCTCGAACTCGAGGCCGAAGGCACGTGGCCCGTGCGCGGCAACGCCACGTTGCTGGCCGTGCTGCTGCGCAACCTCGCCGACAACGCACTGCGCTACGGCGGCGACGGCGTGCGCGTGGTGGTGACGCTGGCGCGCGAGGCCGGCGGTGTCGTGCTGCGCGTCGAGGACAGCGGGGCGGGGCTGAGTGACGAACAGCGCTCGCACCTCGGCGAGCGCTTCTTCCGCGTGCTCGGCACCGCCGCGCCCGGCAGCGGCCTGGGCTGGTCGATCGTGCGGCGCATCGCGGCGGTGCACGGGGCGCAGGTCGAGACCGCGCGCTCGGGGGCGCTGGGCGGTCTCGCGGTGCAGGTGCGCTTTCCAGCCTGACGCCCGGCGTGGCGCCGGCCGAGCCGGGTCAGCCCAGCCAGCCCTTGATCCGCGCGCCAAGCGCCTGCCGGCTGATGCCGTAGCGGTCGTGCAGCGTGGGCAGCGCACCGGCATCGAGGAAGGCATCCGGCAGCCCGGCCAGCTGGAAGCCCGCCGGCTGCACACGGTGGCGCAGCAGTGCGCTCGCCACGGCCTCGCCGAGCCCGCCGACCACCGAGTGGTTCTCGGCCACCACGACGAGCCGGTGCTTGTAGCGCACCGCCTCGACGATGGCCGCCTCGTCCAGCGGCTTGATGGTCGGACAGTGCAGCACCGAGACGCCGATCTTGTCACGGGCCAGGTCCTGCGCCACCTCGAGCGCACGCATGGTCAGGATGCCGCTGGAGATGACGAGCACGTCTTCGCCCTCGCGCAGGGTCTTGGCCTTGCCGAGCTCGAAGCTGTAGTTGTTGATTCCACCCTCGATCTCGTCGAGCACCAGCGGCACCTGCCCGCGCAGCAGGCGCATGTAGACCGGGCCCTTGTGCGCGGCGATCTGCGGCACCGCCTGCTCGATGTCCAGCGCGTCGCAGGGATCGACGATGGTCAGCCCAGGCACGCCGCGCATCATCGCCAGGTCCTCGGTGGCCTGGTGGCTGGGGCCGTAGCCGGTGGTCAGGCCGGGCAGCGCGCAGCAGATCTTGACGTTCAGGTTCTCCTCGGCGATCACCTGGTGGATGAAGTCGTAGGCGCGGCGCGTGCCGAACACCGCGTAGGTGGTGGCGAACGGCACCAGGCCTTCCTTCGCCAGGCCGCCGGCCGTGCCCATCAGCAGTTGCTCGGCCATGCCCATCTGGAAGAAGCGCTCGGGGTAGGCCTGCGCGAACAGGTGCAGATCGGTGTACTTGGCCAGGTCGGCGGTGAGGCCCACCACCTCGGGGCGGCTCGCCGCGTAGTCCACCAGCGCCTTGCCGAACGGCGCGGCCTTGACGCGCTGACCCTCCGAGGCGATGGAGGCGATCATCGCCGAGGTGGTCAGCTTCGGCTTCTTCTCGGTCACGGTGGCGCTGCTCATGCCAGGGCTCCTTCGGGGCGGGTTTGGTCGAGGATGTCGAGGGCCTGCTGCCACTCGGGCGGGTCGACGCGGATGAAGTGGTTCTTCTCGCGCTGCTCCAGGAAGGGCACGCCCTTGCCCATCAGCGTGTCGAACAGGATCACGCGCGGCTTCGCGTCCTTCAGCGTCCGCGCGGTGTCGAAGGCCTGCAGCACGGCCGCCAGGTCGTTGCCCTTGACGCGCTGCACGTGCCAGCCGAAGGCCGCCCACTTGTCGTGCAGCGGCTCGAAGCCCAGCACCTTGGTCGAAGGGCCGTCGGCCTGCTGGTTATTGATGTCGACCAGGCAGATCAGGTTGTCGAGCCGGTGGTGCGCCGCGGCCATCGCGGCTTCCCAGGTCGAGCCTTCGTCGAGCTCGCCGTCGGACATCGAGTTGTAGACGAAGGCCGGGTTCTTCTTCTGCTTCAGGCCCAGCGCCATGCCCACGCCGATCACCAGGCCCTGGCCGAGCGAGCCGCCGGAGATCTCCATGCCCGGCGTGTAGGTGGCCATGCCCGACATCGGCAGGCGGCTGTCGTCGCTGCCGTAGGTCTCGAGCTCGCTCTCGGGGATCACGCCGGCCTCGATGAGCGCGGCGTAGTGCGCGATGGCGTAGTGCCCGTGCGAGAGCAGGAAGCGGTCGCGGCCTTCCCATTCGGGCTCGGCGGGCCGCAGGTTCAACGCATGGCGGTAGGCCACGGCCAGCACGTCGGCCCAGCCCAGCGCCTGGCCGATGTAGCCCTGGCCTTGCACCTCGCCCATGCGCACGGCGTAGCGTCGGATGCGCCAGGCCGAGCGCGACAGGTCTTGCAGTCGTTGGTTCATTCGGGTTCCCTTCGGGGATGTCACTTGAGGATGGAGGCCGGCACGTAGGACACGAGCGCCAGCACGCTGAAGGCGACGAGATAGAACGGCCCCAGTTCGCGCACCGTGTGGCCCACCTTCACCTTGGCCAGCGCGCTGGTGATGAACAGCGTGGTGCCCACCGGCGGCGTGTACAGGCCGATGGCCAGGTTCACGACCATCATGATCCCGAGCTGCGTCATGTCCATGCCGATGGCGTTGGCCAGCGGCACGAACACCGGCGTGAGCAGCAGCACGGCGGCCGGCAGGTCGATGAACATGCCGAGGAACAGCATCATCACGTTCATCAGCAGGATCACCAGCCACTTGGCGTGCACGTTCTGCTGCACCCACTGGGCCACGCCCTGAGGCATCTGGTCGAAGGTGAGCAGCCAGCCGATCGCGGCCGACGCCATGATCACCAGCAGCACCACGCCGGTGGCCAGGCCGGCATGCACGATGGCGTCGTTCAGGCGCTTCCAGCCGAGGTCGCGGTAGATCAGGGCCGAGACCACTCCCGCATACAGCGTGGACAGCACGGCCACCTCCGTCGGCGTGGCGATGCCGAAGCGCAGGAAGACGATGATCAGCACCGGCAGGATCACCGCCGGCGAGGCGTAGGCGAGGTGGCGGCGGAACGCGGCGGCGTCGAACGGCGCCGTCTCGCGCGGGAAGCTGCGCCGGCGGCCGACCCACCAGCAGGCCGCCATGAAGCCGCCGCACATCAGCACGCCCGGCAGCACGCCGGCAAGAAACAGCGACGCGATCGATGCATTCGACGTCAGCGCGAACAGGATCATCGGGATCGACGGCGGGATCAGGATGTCGATCGTGGCCGCCGCCGCCAGCGTGGCCGCGGAGAACGCCGCCGGGTAGCCCAGGCGCTTGTGCCAGGGGATCAGCAGCGAGCCGATGGCCGAGGCATCGGCCACCGCCGAGCCCGAGACGCCGCCGAACAGCGTCGACGACAGCACGCCCACCTGGGCCGGGCCGCCGTGGAAGCGGCCGAGCAATGTGGACAGCACGCCGATCAGCGCCTCGCCGAGCTTGCCGCCCATCATCAGCGTGCCGGTCAGCATGAAGAACGGAATGGCGATCAACGGGAAGCTCTGCACCTGCGCCACCATCTGCTGCACCAGCAGGTCCAGCGGCACGCGGTCTGAGCTGGCAGCGGCGGCCATCGCGGCCACCAGCAGCGCGTGGGCGATGGGCATGGCCGCGACGGCGGCGGCCATGAAGACGACCAGGATCAATGCACTCATGACGACTCCTTCGCGAGGCTGGCGCTCACCAGTGGGCCGCCGGCACGGGCGGTTCGGCGGGGGTGGCTTCGTCGGTCGGCCGTGCATGCCAGACTCGCCAGGCCGACTGCAGCGCGAGCACCGCGAGCAGCGCCATGCCCCCCATCACGCAGGCGTAGGTGATCGAACCCGGCATCTGCAGGATGGGCGACTTCTCGTCGTGCACGATCTCGAGCATGCGGAAGGTCGCCCCGGCCAGCGTCGCGTACAGGCCGGCCACCACGGCCCAGGCGAGCGTGGCGACGATGCGCCTGGCCACCGCCGGCAGCGCTTCCATCAGGAAGGTGGTGGCAATGTGCGCGCCGTGCTGGGCCGCGAGCACCACCCCGGCCATCACCAGCCAGGGGAACAGCAGTTCCGGGACCTCGTTGGCCCACTGCAGGCTCGTCCCGGTGGCGTAGCGCAGCACCGTGTTGGCCACCAGGATCGCGAAGATCACGCTGGTGGACAGCCACAGCACCACGCGACAGAGGGCCGTGATGGCGCGATCGACAGGCCCCGGCTCGGCAGCTCGCATCGTTGTCTCCTTGTTGTGTCGCGGGCGCCGGCGGCGCCCGCGCGGGGTCACTGCGCCTGCGCGGCGGCGACGACCTTCTTCACGTAGGCGCCGATCGGGCCGGCTTCCCACTTCGCCGTGACGTCGGCGGTGGCCTTGGCGAAGGCGGCCTTGTCCGGCGTCGTCACCTGCACGCCCTTGGCCTTGAGCTCGACGAGCAGCTTGTCGTCGGCCTCGGCCGACAGCTTGCGCTGCAGCGCGGTGGCCTCGGCGGCGGCCTCCTGCACGGCCTTCCTGTCGGCGTCGGAGAGCTTGTCCCAGCTGCGCTTGCTCATCAGGAACGGCGTCATCTGGAACTGGTGGTTGGTCATCGCCAGGTGCTTCTGCACCTCGTAGAGCTTGCTCGCGTGGATGTTGACCAGCGGGTTCTCCTGGCCATCGACCACGCCCTGCTGCAGCGCCACGTAGAGCTCGGCGAACTTGATCTGCTGCGACTCGGCACCGAGCGACTTCATGATGTCCACCAGCGTCGCGTCGGGCGGCACGCGCATCTTCAGGCCCTTCATGTCCTCGACCTTGCTGATCGGACGCTTGCTGTTGGTCATCTGGCGGATGCCGTTGTCCCAGGTGCCCAGCAGCACCAGGCCCTTCTCGGCCGACTTGTCGGCCAGCTCCTTGCCGAGCGGGCCGTCGAGCAGCTTGAAGGCCGCCGCCGGGCTGGAGAACAGGAACGGCATGCCGAACGCGGCGTACTCGGGCACCGCATTGGCCACTGCGCCCTGCGAGTTGGCGCTCATGTCGAGCGCGCCGGTGCGCAGCGCGGTCACCATCGCCGCGTCGTCGCCGAGCTGCGCCGAGGGTGCCACCTGCACCTCGATGCGGCCTCCTGACTTCGCCTTCACGACTTCGGCGAACTTGACCGAGGCCTCGTGACGCGGGTTGCCGACGGCGGCGCCGTGGCCGAGGGTCAGCTTCACCGCCTGGGCCTGGGCGCCGGCGAGGCAGAAGGCGCCGGCAGCGGCGGCGAGCAGGGTGCGAACGAAAGTTTGGCGATGCATGGTCGCTTGTCTCCTGGGGTGTCGGTGGAGGGAATCAGTGGATCAACATGCCGCCGTTCACGTCGAGCGTGATGCCGGTGCAGTAGGCGGACAGGTCGCTGGCGAGGAACACGCAGGCGCCGGCCACGTCGTCGGCGCGGCCCAGGCGGGCCAGCGGGATGGTCGAGTTGATCTCGGCCTTCTTCGCGTCGGACAGCTTGCCGGCGGTGATGTCGGTCTCGATCAGGCCCGGGGTGATGCAGTTGACGCGGATGTTGTCCGGCCCGAACTCGCGCGCCATCGCACGCGCCAGGCCGAGCACGCCGGCCTTGGCCGCGGAGTAGTGCGGGCCGCCGAAGATGCCGCCGCCGCGCTGCGCCGAGACCGACGAGATGCAGACGATGGAACCCGACTTCTGCTGGCGCATGGCCGGCAGCGCCGCCTGCGACATGTACAGCGTGCCACGCAGGCTGACGTCGAGGATGCGGTCGTAGTCGGCGCCGGTGATCTCGAGCGTCTTCACCGGCTGGGTGATGCCGGCGTTGTTGACGAGGATGTCGATGCGCCCGAAGGCCTTCAGCACCGCGGCGGCGGCCGCCTCGCAGGCCGCCTTGTCGGTCACGTCGGCGACCAGGCCGAGATGGCCCTCGCCCAGGCGCGCCGCGGCGGTGGCGGGTTCGGCGCGCGCGAGGTCCAGGATGACCACACGCGCCCCCTGGGCAGCCATCTGGCGTGCGGTGGCATAGCCGAGGCCGTTGATGCCGGCGCCACCGGTGATCACGGCAACCTTGTCCTTGAGCAGCATGTCTTCCATCTCCGGGTTCGTGGGGAACGTGCTGCGAATGGTCGGCGCCGGTTGGCGTGACGACAAGCGATGTTTTTTCACCCTAAGATGACGTTTCGTCATCCAACGTGAGGGTCAACCCGATGGCCTCCTTGCCCCCCGTCACCAACCTGCTGGCCTTCGAGGCGGTCGCGCGGCGGCGCAGCTTCGCGGTGGCCGCCGCCGAACTTCACCTCACGGCTTCGGCGATCAGCCACCAGGTCGCGCGGCTCGAATCGGACCTCGGCGTGAAGCTGTTCGAGCGCAGCGCGCACGGCGTTCGGCTGAGCGTGGCCGGCGAGCAGTACCTCGAGCGCGTGGCTGGCGCGCTGAAGGCGATCGCCTCGGCGACAGACGACCTGCGCCAGGGCGTGGGCAACAGCCTGTACGTGCACTCCGCGCCGACGCTGGCGAGCCTGTGGCTGATGCCGAGACTGCGCCGCTTCGCCGAGGCCCACCCGGACATCTCGCTGAACCTCTCCGCCGCCCACACGCACAGCGACTTCGCTCTGGGCCAGGCCGATCTCGACATCCGCTACGGCGTGCCGCAGTGGGGAGACCTGGTGGTGGAGCCGCTGTTCGAGGAGCGCATCGTGCCGCTGGCGAGCCCGGCCTTCATCCGCGAGCACCGGCTCAAGCGCACCGCGCAGCTGCTCGACGTGCCGCTGATCCAGAGCAACGTCAGCGTGGTGCAGTGGTCCGACTGGCTGAAGCGCTTCGCCGACCTGCGGGCGCCGGATCGCTACTCGCTTCGCTTCGACCGCGCGCAGATGTCACTCGACGCCGCGACGCAGGGGCTGGGCGTGGCGCTGGAGAGCGCCACCAATGCCGAGCAGCACCTCGCCGAAGGGAAGCTCAAGCCGGTGTTCGGGCTGGACAAGGCCATCAGGGTGAAGGCCCATTTCGCGGTCTATCCGGCCCGGCATGCGCGCCGGCCGCCGGTCGAGGCCTTCCTCGCGTGGATCCACGGCGAGGCGGCCCGGTCGGGGCACACCGCCGCCCGTCAGACGCCCAGGTAACCCGCCAGCGACGGATTCGCCGCCACTGCCTCGCTCTCGCCCTCCAGCACCACCTGCCCCTTCTGCAGCACCAGCGCGCGGTCGCTGCGCGCGAGGACCTTGCGGTAGTCGCGGTCGACGATCAGCGTGGCGATGCCGCTGGCGCGGATCTCGCCGATCACGCGCCAGATGTCGGCCACGATCAGCGGCGCCAGGCCCTCGGTGGCTTCGTCGAGGATGATCAGCTCGGGGTGCGTCATCAGCGCGCGGCCGATGGACAGCATCTGCTGCTCGCCGCCGGAGAGCTGCGAGCCGAGGTTGCCCAGGCGCTCCTTCAGCCGCGGGAAGGTGTCGAGCACGCGCTCGTAGCTCCAGTCGTTGCGGCCTTCACGGCCGGGCCGTGCGGCCATCACCAGGTTCTCGCGCACCGTCAGGTTGCCGAAGACGCCACGGCCTTCGGGCACGTAGGCCACGCCCAGGCGCGCCACCTGGTGCGGCCTGGCCTTCGAGGCGTCCTGCCCGAAGAAGGCGATGCGCCCTTCGCGCTGCGCGACGTGGCCGAGCAGCGTGCGGATCAGCGTGCTCTTGCCCATGCCGTTGCGGCCGAGCAGGCCGAGCGTCTGGCCGCGCGCGATGGCCAGGTCGATGCCGTGCAGCACGTGGCTGGAGCCGTACCAGGCGTGCAGGCCTTTGGCTTCGAGCAGGTAGTCGTGGTTCATCGCGTGCCTCGAATCAGTGGCCAAGATCAGTGGCCGAGATAGGCCGACTGCACCTGCGGATTGCTGCGGATCGCATCGGGCGCGTCGGAAGCGATCACGCAGCCGTTGACCATCACCGTGATGCGGTCGGCGATGCGGAACACCGCGTCCATGTCGTGCTCCACCAGCAGGATGGCGTGCTCGGCACGCAGTTCGGCCAGCAGCGCGAGCATGCGCTCGGTCTCCTCGGCGCCCATGCCGGCCAGCGGCTCGTCGAGCAGCAGCACCTCGGGCGCGGTGGCCAGGCACATCGCGATCTCCAGCTGCCGCTTCTGGCCGTGGCTGAGCAGGCCGGCCGCGCGGTCGAGCAGGGGCTCCAGGCCCGCCTTGGCCGCGGCCTCGCGGGCCGCCTTCGTGCTGGCGTCGCAGCCCTGTGCGTCCTGCCACCACGCCCAGGGCTTCTGCGTGCGCGCCTGAGCGGCGAGGCGGCAGTTCTCGTACACGGTGAACGTCGGGTAGATGGTGTTGCGCTGGTAGCTGCGGCCCAGCCCCGCGCGGGCGCGCCTGGGCTGCGTCCAACCGGTCACGTCCTGGCCGAGCAGTTCGACGCTGCCGCCCGAAGGCGGGATCTCGCCCGAGAGGATGTTGATCAGCGTGCTCTTGCCCGCGCCATTGGTGCCGATCACCGCGTGCACGCTGCCGCGCTCGAGCTCGATCGAAACCTTGTCGACCGCCACCAGGCCGCCCCAGCGGCGGGTGATCTCGCGGCCGCGCAGCAGCACTGCGCCGTTCGCTTCAGCCTTCATTCAGCGCCTCCTGCGGGGTGACGGTGGCACGGCTGCGGCCCACCAGACGCTCTCGCCACTGAGCAGGCAGCCCGACCAGCCCGCGCGGCAGCAGCGCCACGCTGGCGATGATGGTCAGGCCCAGGCCCAGGTGCCAATGCTTGGCGAAGGCGCCGAAGATCGCTTCGCTCTTGAAGAACTCCTGCAGCAGCGCGAAGGCGAAGGCGCCGATCAACGCGCCGCGCAGGTGGCCGATGCCGCCGAGGATGATCATGATCAGCACCGCGCCGGACAGGTGCCAGCTCATCATCTCCGGGTTGACGAAGCCGTCCTTCACCGCGAAGAGGAAGCCCGCCAGCCCGGCGATGCCGCCGGAGACCGTGAACGCCGCGAGCTTGTACGGATAGGTGGAGAAGCCGGTGGCGCGCATGCGCTGCTCGTTGACGCGGATGCCGGCCAGCGCGCGGCCGAAGCGCGAGCGCAGCAGCACGGCGAGGAAGACGAAGGTGGCCACCAGGCAGGCCAGGGTGAAGAAGTACAGCGTGAGCGCGCCGTCGAGGTCGAGCAGCGAGCCCAGCACCGGCTTCACGTAGAGGTAGATGCCGTCGGTGCCGCCGCCGAGCGTCGTGTCGTGCACCACGTAGTAGGCCATCTGCGCGAAGGCCAGCGTGACCATGATGAAGTACACGCCCTTGGTGCGCAGGCTCAGGGCACCCACCGCCAGCGCATACAGCGCCGCCGCGGCGACGCTCACCGGCAACAGCCACCCCAGCCCCGCCGCCTCGCTCTGCGGCGACAGCAGCACCGCCGCATAGGCACCGATGCCGAAGAAAGCCGCCTGGCCGAAGCACACCAGGCCGGTGGCTCCCACCAGCAGCTCGAGGCTCAGCGCGAAGATCGCGTAGACCATGATCTTGGTGACGAGGTCCACGCCGTAGCTGCCGGCCAGCAGCGGCAGGGCGGCGAGGGCGAGGAAGCAGGCGGCGACGAAGCCGGTCTTGGAACGATCGACGTTGTCCATGTCAGGCCGCCTTGAAGAGTCCGTCCGGCTTCCACAGCAGGATCAGCGCCATCAGCACGTAGACCAGCACGCCGGCGGCCTGCGGCAGCAGCACCTTGCCGAAGGTATCGACCGCGCCGATCAGCAGCGCCGCCAGCAGCGCGCCGCGGATCGAGCCGATGCCGCCGATCACCACCACCACGAAGCAGATGATCAGCACCGAGTTGCCCATGCCGGGGTACACGCTCGACACCGGTGCGGCCACCATGCCCGCCAGCACCGCGATCGCCACCCCGGCGGCGAACACCACGCGGTAGAGGAACTTGATGTCGATGCCCAGGCTCTGCACCATCTCGCGGTTGGTGCTGCCGGCGCGGATCATCATGCCCAGCCGCGTGCGCGTGAAGACGAACCACATGCCGAGTGCCAGCAGCAGGCACACGCCGCTGACGAACAGGCGGTAGACCGGGTAGGTCATCATCTCGCCCAGCGGCAGCGTGCCGGAGAGGATCTCCGGCGGCTGCACGCCGTGCACGTCGTCACCCACCGCGAGACTGCGCAGTTCCTCGAAGACCAGGATCAGCCCGTAGGTCATCAGCACCTGCTGCAGGTGTTCGCGTTCGTAGAGGAAGCTGAAGAAGGCCCACTCGAGCACGTAGCCCAGGGCCACCGCGAGCACCGTGCCCACCAGCAGCGTGGCGAAGAAGCCGCCGCCGAAGGTGGACGCCACGACCGGCGCCAGCGCGAAGGCCATGTAGGCGCCGATCATGTAGAAGCTGCCGTGGGCGAGGTTGATCACGCCCATGATCCCGAAGATCAGCGTCAGGCCGCTGGCCACGAGGAACAGCAGCAGGCCGTACTGCAGTGCGTTGAGGCACTGGATCAGGAACGTCGCGAGGTCCATGCGAAAAGCCTCCCCTCACGGCCGCCGCGAGGGCGGCCGTTGGTGCGGTGGAACAGGGTGTCGGGCGGGCCGGCTTACATGCGGCAGCCGCGGCCCGGGTCGGCGAGCGCCTTCGAGGCCACGCTCACCAGCTTGTTCTCCTTGCCGCTCACCTGGCGCAGATAGATGTCCTGCACCGGGTTGTGCGCCTTGGAGACGCTGAACGCGCCGCGCGGGCTGTCGATCTTCGCGCGCTCGATCGCCGCGGCAATCTCGGCCTTCTTGCTCACGTCGCCCTTCACCGCGGCCAGGCCGATGCCCAGCATCTGCGCGGCGTCGTAGCCCTGCACGGCATAGACGTCGGGCTGCAGCTTGTAGGCCTTGGCGTAGGCGAGGCGGAAGCTGTTGTCGCGGGGCGTGTTCAGGCTGTCGGCGTAGTGCAGCGTGGTCAGCAGGCCGTCGGCATCGGAGCCCTGCGCTTCCAGCGTGCCGTCGGTCAGGAAACCGGCGCCGTACAGCGGGATGTTCTTCTTCAGGCCCGCGGCGGCATAGTCCTTGACGAACTTCACCGCGCCGCCACCGGCGAAGAAGGTGTAGACGGCGTCGGGCTTGGTCGCGGCGATCTCGGTCAGCAGCGCCTGGAACTCGACGCCCGGGAAGGGCAGGGACAGTTCCTTGACCACCTTGCCGCCAGCCTTCTCGAAGGCCTCCTTGAAGCCCTTCACCGACTCGTCGCCCGCGGCGTACTTCCAGGTGATGGTGACGACGTTCTTGTGACCCTTCTTGGCCATCACCTCGCCCATCGCGTAGCCCGGCTGCCAGTTGCTGAAGCTGGAGCGGAAGATGTTCGGCGCGCACATCGGGCCGGTCACCGCGTCGGCGCCGGCGTTCGGCACGAACAGCAGCGTTCCGGTGTCCTTGGCGACCTTGGCCATCGCCATCGCCACGCCGGAGTGCACCGTGCCCACCAGCACGTCGACGTTGTCGCGCTTGATCAGCTTGTTGACGTTGTCGGTGGCCTTGGCAGGGTCGCTCTCGTCGTCGACCTTGACGAACTCGATCTCGCGCCCGCCGAGCTTGCCGCCCTGCTCGGCCACGTAGAGCTTGAAACCGTTCTCGATGGCGCTGCCCAGCGCAGCGAACGTACCGGTGGCCGGCAGCATCAGGCCGACCTTGAGCTTGGCGCCTTGCGCCTGCGCGGCGTTGGCGGCAGCGAGGAGCGCAGCGGCGAGGGCGAGGGTCTTGAACTTCATGGGCGTTTGTCTCCGGGTTTCATGAACGGTCTTGCGAACGAATGAATCGGGTGGCGGCGTCGATCAGCGCCTTGGGTTGATCCTTGTGCGGCGAGTGGCCGCAGTCCGGCAGTTCGAGCAGTTGCGTCTGAGGCACGCGGCGGGCGATGCCGCGGATCTGCTCCAGCGTGCCGTACTCGTCGTCCAGGCCCTGCACCGCCAGCAGCGGGCAGGCGATGGCGGCGATCTCCTCCTCGATCGACCACTGCTTGAAGGGCGGATGCAGCCAGATGCGGTTCCAGCCCCAGAAGGCGGAGTCGGGGTCGTCGTGGTACTTCGCGAGGCGTTGTTTCAGGTCGGTGGTCTCGTAGGCGGTCTTCGCCTTGGCGATGCTCGAGACCGAGAGATCTTCGACGAGGATGTGCGGCGCGAGCACGATGGCGCCGGCAATGGCCTCACGGAACTTCGCGGCATACAGCAGGGCGATCGAGCCGCCGTCGCTGTGACCGAACAGCCAGGGCTTGTCGTGCGTGGCGTCGATGTCGAGCGCTTCGAGCAGGCCGGGCAGCACCTCGTGCGCCTGGCGATGCATGAAATCGAGGTCCCAGGCTTCTTCCGGCGCGCGCGGCGTCGAGCGGCCGTAGCCGGGGCGCGAGTACACCAGGCCGCGCACGCCGGCGGCGTCGCAGAGCGCCCTCGGGAAGTCACGCCACATCGACAGCGAGCCGAGGCCCTCGTGCAGGAACACGAGCAGCGGTGCGCCTTTGCGCTCCGGCGCGATGAGGGCGTGCTCGATGCGCACGCGCTTGCCGCGCCAGTCGATGTCGACGAAGGCGGACATGTCAGCCCCTCGACCGCGGCGTACCGCGGTCGATCCCCCGAGGGGATGCGTGCCGGCTTGGGAGCGGCCCGGCGCTTGGCACGCCCTTCACTGCGCGCCCTTCTCGAGTTCGCGCAGCTTGAAGCGCTGGATCTTGCCGGTGGCCGTCTTCGGCAGGTCGGCCACGAAGACGATCTGGCGCGGGTACTTGTAGGGCGCGAGCTTGTCCTTCACGAAGGCCTTGAGCTCGGCATCCGTCGCCTCGCCGCCCGGCTTGAGCACCACGTAGGCCTTGGTCTTGGTCAGGCCTTCGGCATCCGGCACGCCGATCACCGCGGCCTCGAGCACCGCCGGGTGCTGCACCAGCGTGGCCTCGACCTCGAAGGGCGAGACGTAGATGCCGCTGACCTTGAGCATGTCGTCGCTGCGGCCGCCGTAGGTGTAGCTGCCGTCGGCGTTGCGGATGTACTTGTCGCCGCTCTTGGTCCAGCCGCCCTGGAAGGTGTCGCGCGTCTTCTGGCGGTTGCCCCAGTACATCATCGCGGCGCTCGGGCCGTGGATGTACAGGTCACCGGGCTCGCCGTCGGGCACGGCCGCTCCGTCGTCGCCGCGCAGCTCGATCTGATAGCCCGGCACCGGCCAGCCGGTAGTGCCATAGCGCACCTTGTCGGGCCGGTTGCTGATGAAGATGTGCAGCATCTCGGTGGAGCCGATGCCGTCGACGATGTCGACGCCGAAGTGCGTCTTGAAGCGCTCGCCGAGTTCTGCCGGCAGCGCCTCGCCGGCGGAAGAAACGAGCCGCAGCGCGACCTCGCTCTTCTTCGGCAGGTTGGGGCTGGCCAGCATGCCCGCGAAGCCGGTGGGGGCGCCGTAGAACACCGTGGGCTTCGTTCCGCCCACGCCACCGGTCCAGCGCTTGAAGGTGGCGTCGGGCGTCGGCCGCTCGGCCATCAGGATCGTGGTGGCGCCCACGCTCATCGGGAAGGTGAGGCCGTTGCCCAGGCCGTAGGCGAAGAACAGCTTGGCGGCGGAGAAGCACACGTCGCGCTCGGTCAGGCCGAGCACGTTGCGGCCATACAGCTCGGAGGTCCAGTAGGGGTTGGCGTGCGAATGCACGGTGCCCTTGGGGCGGCCCGTGGATCCCGACGAATAGAGCCAGAAGCCCGGATCGTCCGGTCCGGTACCGGCGGGCTTGGCCATCGGCGTCTGCGCGGCGAGGAAGGCCTCGAACTCCACCTCGGCCGGGTGCAGCGGCGCGACCGGACGCGACACGATGACCTTCTGCACCTCGTGGTCGGACTTGATCAGCGCGCTGGTCAGCGCCGGCAGCAGCGTGCCCGACACCAGCACCGCCTGCGCGCGGCTGTGCTCCAGCATGTAGGCATAGTCATCGGCGGTGAGCAGCGTGTTGACGGCCACCGGCACCACGCCGGCGTACATCGCGCCGAGGAAGCTCACCGGCCAGTCGGCGCAGTCCTGCATCAGCAGCAGCACGCGTTCCTCGCGCTTGAGGCCCAGGCCGCGCAGGCCGGCGGCCAGGCGCTTCACGCGGTCGGCCAGCTCGCCGTAGGTGACGGTGCCGGCGTCGTCGATGAAGGCGGCCTTGCTCGCGCGGGCGGCGTTCAGGCCGAGCAGGTGCTGCGCGAAGTTGAAGTGCTCCGGCGGCGCAATGACGTTGGCGGTGTCTGTCTGGGTCATGGTGTGTCTCCTCCGGCTCAGGCCAGATGGTTCAGCGTGGCGGTGCTCGCCTGGACGGCGGCACGGCGGTGATAGAAGTTCAGCGCGCGAAGTCCCCCCAGTTCCTCTCCGCCACCGGCGCGGCCAGGGCCGCCGTGCAGCGACTGCGGCATCACGTTGCCGTGGCCGGTGTGAAGCGCGGCGACGTCGGGGCTGATCACGTGCACACGGCCGTGCAGCGGCGCGAGTTCGAGTGCCGCGTCGGCCAGCGCCTGTGCATCGCTGCCGTAGAGGGACGCCACCAGCGAGCCCTGTCCGCGCGCGATCAGTTGCAGCGCGTGCGCGTGGTCGCGGTAGGGCACCAGCGTCGCGACGGGGCCGAAGACTTCGGTGTCGTGGATGCGATCGCTGGCGTCGCTGCCCGCGGGATTGCGCGCGCCCAGCAGCGTCGGCCCGACGCAGCAGGCCACGGCCGGGTCGGCATCGACCAGCGCGTGCCTGGCGCCGTCGTGCAGGGTCTCGGCCTGGGCCTGCAGGTGCGCCAGGCCCTCGCGCACGGCGTTGAGTTGTGCGCGGCTGACCAGCGCACCCATGCGCACGCTCTCGTTGCGCGGGTTACCCACGGTGGTCTTGGCCAGACGCGCCGAGATCGCCTCGGCGGCGCTGGCGTACAGCGCCTCCGGCACGAACACACGCCGGATGGCCGTGCACTTCTGGCCCGACTTCTGCGTCATCTCTCGCGCCACTTCCTTGACCAGCAGCTCGAAAGCCTCGCTGCCCGGCGCGGCGCCTTCGAGCAGCAGTGCGCTGTTGACGCTGTCGGCCTCGATGTTCACGCGCACCGAGCGCTGCGTCACCGCGGCATGCGAGCGGATCAGCGCGGCGGTGTCGGCCGAGCCGGTGAACGAGACGACGTCGAAGGGCTCGAGCGCGTCCATCAGGCCCGCCGAGCTGCCGCACACCACCGAGAGCGCGCCCGCAGGCAGCACGCCGGCGTCGACCACGTCCTGCACCATGCGCTGCGTGAGCCAGGCGGTGGCGGTGGCCGGCTTGACCACCACGGGCACGCCTGACAGCAGCGCGGGCGCCGCCTTCTCCCACAGGCCCCAGCTCGGGAAGTTGAAGGCGTTGATGAACAGCGCCAGCCCGCGCGTGGGCACCAGCACGTGCTGGCTCTGGAACAGCGGCTCTTTGGCCAGGCGCGCCGGCTCGCCGTCGAGCAGGAAGCGGCGATCACCGAGGCCGTCGCCGAGCTTGGCGTAGGTGGACAGCGTGTAGATGCCGCCGTCGATGTCCACCGCCGAGTCGTTCTTCACCGTGCCGCTGTTGGCGGTGGCAATGGCGTAGTAGTCGTCGCGCTTGGCCTGCAGCACCTTCACGGCGGCGGCCAGCATCGCGGCGCGCTCGCGGTAGGTCATGGCCCGCAGCGCCGCGCCGCCGGCCTCACGCGCGAAGGCGAAGCCGGCGCGCAGGTCCAGCCCGGACGCATCGACGCGCGCCACTTCCTGGCCGAGCACCGGGTCGAACAGCGCGGTACCGGCTCCGGTGCCGGCGACCCAGCGGCCGCCGAGGAAGTTCTTCAGGAGTTCGCTCATGGTGGCGTCACTTGGTGAATTCGATCGCGCCTTGCGGCAGCAGGTAGAGCACGAGCGCGCGGCCCTGGCTCACGGTGGGGCGATGGGCGCTGCCCGGCGGCATCACCACCCAGCCGGCGGGGCGGCCGTCGAAGGTGGCGTCGCCGCCTTGCGGCATCACCAGGTCGATCTCGCCGCTCGGGTGCACGTGGTGCGGGCCGGCGATGTCGGTCATGTCGACCACGTCGACCGAGAAGCCGTAGAGGTCGTCGGCCGGCTTGAAGATGCGGCCGTACTTGATGCCGCCGCCTTCGCGGTTGCACAGCCAGCCTTCGGCCGCGCCGGCCTCGCAGCTGGCCTTCAGTTCCGCATAGGTGGTGCTGGCGGCGCCGTGCTCGCGGTTGAGCCAGTCGTCGAGCGCGGCATTCAGCGGGCGGCCGGCGATCTGGGCGGCCAGCGCGGCGATCTGCGCGCGGAACTTGTCGGGGGTCATGGTCCGGTCTCCGAAACATGCATCCGCCTTGCCTTGCCGCAGGGGATGCAGTATTGTGCTTGCAGGCACTTTAGGGTTCGAACCCGACCATGTCAAGCACTATATTGCAAGCTCCGGGGAATCCCCAGGTCGACAGCGAAGCGTTCGTCGACGGCGAAGAGGCCAAGAACCCATTCCTGGTCGCGCTCGGCGAGCGGGCGCGGGCCCTGCGCTCGCGGCGCGGCATGACGCGCAAGGCGCTGGCGGTGGCGGCCGATGTCTCGGAGCGCCACCTGGCCAACCTGGAGTACGGCGTGGGCAACGTCTCGGTGCTGGTGCTGCTCGACGTCGCCAGGGCGCTGCAGTGCTCGCTGGCCGAGCTTCTAGGCGATGTGACCACCAGCTCACCCGAATGGTTGATGCTGCGCGAGCTGCTCGAGAACCGCGACGAAGCGACGCTGCACCGGGTGCGCGTGGCGGTGGGCGAGATGCTCGGAACCGGCGGTGCGAACGCCAGCCACGGTCGCAAGCGCAGCCAGCAGGTGGCGCTGATCGGCCTGCGTGGCGCGGGCAAGTCGACGCTCGGCGCCATGCTGGCCGAAGACCTGGGTTTTCCGTTCGTCGAGCTCAGCCGCGAGATCGAGAAGTTCGCCGGCTGCAGCATCAGCGAGATCCAGGCGCTGTACGGCCAGAACGCCTACCGCCGCTACGAGCGCCGGGCGCTGGAGGAATCGATCCAGATCTATCCGGAAGCGGTGATCGCCACGCCCGGCGGCATCGTCTCCGACCCGGCCAACTTCAACCTGCTGCTGGCCCACTGCACCACCGTCTGGCTGCAGGCGGATGCGGAGGACCATATGAAGCGAGTGCTCGCTCAGGGCGACACCCGCCCGATGGCAGCCAGCCGCGAGGCAATGGAAGACCTCAAGTCCATCCTGGCCGGGCGCGCCGCCTTCTACTCCAAGGCGGAGTTCCAGCTCGATACCAGCGCTCAGCCGCTGGAGCCCACCTTCGTCGCCCTGCGCGCGCTGGTGCGGGAGGCCCTCGAGCTGCCAGCCTGATTCCGTGTCAAAACGGGGGCATGCAAAAAACTGCATCTTTTGCTTGACTCCTGAAAACTCATGCACTATGCTGCTACTCATTCGCTGGCCAAGAAGTTGACCAGACACCTGCAGCCCCTTGCATCCTGACCGGGAGACACCGATGACCACTGACCGCGTCGACTACCAGACCGCCCCTGCCCAATACAAGCACTGGAAACTCAAGTTCGAGGGCCCGGTGGCCACGCTGGCCGCCGACTTCGACGAGAACGGCGGCCTGCGCCCCGGCTACAAGCTCAAGCTCAACAGCTACGACCTCGGCGTCGACATCGAGCTGAACGACGCGATCAACCGCATCCGCTTCGAGCACCCCGAGGTGCGCACGGTGGTCGTCACCAGCGCCAAGGAGAAGGTGTTCTGCTCCGGCGCCAACATCTTCATGCTCGGCGTCTCCAGCCACGCCTGGAAGGTGAACTTCTGCAAGTTCACCAACGAGACGCGCAACGGCCTGGAAGACTCCTCGAAGAACAGCGGCCTGAAGTTCCTGGCCGCCGTCAACGGCGCCTGCGCCGGCGGCGGCTACGAGCTGGCCCTGGCCTGCGACGAGATCATCCTCGTCGACGACCGCAGCAGCGCGGTCAGCCTGCCGGAAGTGCCGCTGCTGGGCGTGCTGCCCGGCACCGGCGGCCTGACCCGCGTGACCGACAAGCGCAAGGTGCGCCACGACCTGGCCGACATCTTCTGCACCACCAACGAAGGCGTGCGCGGCCAGAAGGCCAAGGAGTGGCGCCTGGTCGACGACATCGCCAAGCCGGCGCAGTTCGCGGCGAAGGTTCAGGAGCGCGCGCTGGAGCTTGCCAAGGCGAGCGACCGGCCGGCCGGCGGCAAGGGTGTGGCACTGACGCCGCTGACCCGCACGATCGAGGCCAACGCGCTGCGCTATCCGTTCGTCACCGTCGAAATCGACCGTGCCAAGCGCACCGCCGTGTTCACGGTGAAGGCACCCACCGGCGCGCAGCCGACCGACGTCGCCGGCATCGAGGCCGCGGGCTCCGAGTGGTATCCGCTGCAGCTGGCCCGCCAGCTGGAAGACGCCATCCTCGAGATGCGCACCAACGAGCTCGACATCGGCCTGTGGCTGATGAAGACCGAAGGCGACGCCGCCGCCGTGCTGGCGATGGACGCCACGCTGGCCGCCAACGCCAGCCACTGGCTGGTGCGCGAGACGGTCGGGTATCTCCGCCGCACCTTCAGCCGCATCGACCTCAGCTCGCGCAGCCTGTATGCGCTGATCGAGCCGGGCTCCTGCTTCGCCGGCAGCTTCCTCGAGCTGGCGCTGGCCTGCGACCGCAGCTACATGCTGATGCTGCCGGACGACGCCGCCAAGACGCCCAAGCTCACGGTCGGCGAGGCCAACTTCGGCCTGTACCCGATGATCACCGGCCAGAGCCGCTTGCAGCGCCGCTTCTACGAAGAGGCTCCGGCGCTGGACGCCGTGCGCGCCGCCGCCGGCCAGGCGCTGGATGCCGACGCCGCCTTCAAGCTCGGCCTGGTGACCAGCAACCCGGACGACATCGACTGGGCCGACGAGACCCGCATCGCCATCGAGGAGCGCGTGGCGATGAGCCCCGATGCGCTGACCGGCATGGAAGCCAACCTGCGCTTCAACGGCCCGGAGAACATGTTCACCCGCGTCTTCGGCCGCCTCACCGCCTGGCAGAACTGGATCTTCCAGCGCCCCAACGCCGTGGGCGACAAGGGTGCCCTGAAGGTGTACGGCAAGGGCGACAAGGCCGCCTTCGACTGGAACCGAGTTTGACGATCACCAAGGACGAGACATGAGCACGATCAACTACAGCGAGAAGATCCCCAACAACGTCAACCTCAGCGAAGACCGCACGCTGCAGCGCGCGCTCGAGCAGTGGCAGCCGAACTACCTGAGCTGGTGGCAGGACATGGGCCCGGACGGCTCGCAGGACTTCGATGTCTACCTGCGCACCGCGGTGAGCGTCGATCCGCAGGGCTGGGCGCAGTTCGGCCACGTGAAGATGCCCGACTACCGCTGGGGCATCTTCCTGAACCCGGCCGAGAAGGACCGCAAGATCCACTTCGGTGACCACAAGGGCGAAGACGCCTGGCAGGACGTGCCCGGCGAATACCGCGCCAACCTGCGCCGCATCATCGTGACCCAGGGCGACACCGAGCCGGCGTCGGTCGAGCAGCAGCGCCATCTCGGCCTGACCTGCCCGAGCCAGTACGACCTGCGCAACCTGTTCCAGGTGAACGTCGAGGAAGGCCGCCACCTGTGGGCGATGGTCTACCTGCTGCACAAGTATTTCGGCCGCGACGGCCGCGAGGAAGGCGAGGCCCTGCTCGAGCGCCGCTCGGGCCAGCAGGACAACCCGCGCATCCTGCAGGCCTTCAACGAAGAGACGCCCGACTGGCTGTCGTTCTTCATGTTCACCTACTTCACCGACCGCGACGGCAAGTTCCAGCTGTGCGCGCTGGCCGAGTCGAGCTTCGACCCGCTCGCCCGCACCACGAAGTTCATGCTGACCGAGGAAGCGCACCACATGTTCGTGGGCGAGTCGGGCGTGAGCCGCGTCATCCAGCGCACCTGCCAGATGATGAACGAGCTGAAGACCGACGACCCGAAGAAGCTGCGCGAGGCCGGCGTGATCGACCTGCCGACGCTGCAGCGCTACCTGAACTTCCACTTCTCGGTGACGATCGACCTGTTCGGCGCCGACGAGTCGAGCAACGCCGCGACCTTCTACTCGACGGGCCTGAAGGGCCGCTTCGAGGAAGGCAAGCGCAACGACGACCACCTGCTCAAGGGCCAGACCTACCGCGTGCTCAATGCCGCCAACGGCCAGCTCGTCGAGAAGGAAGTGCCGATGCTCAACGCGCTGAACGAAGTGCTGCGCGACGACTACATCAAGGATTCGATCGCCGGCGTGGAGCGCTGGAACAAGGTGATCGAGAAGGCCGGCATCCCGTTCCGCCTGAAGACGCCCCACAAGGCCTTCCACCGCAACATCGGCGCGCTGTCCGGCGTGAAGGTGAGCCCGGATGGCCGCGTCATCAGCGAAGCCGAGTGGGCCGCCAAGGTCGATGAGTGGCTGCCCTCCGGCGGTGACCGCGCCTTCGTCGCCAGCCTGATGGGCCGCGTCGTCGAGCCGGGCAAGTTCGCCAACTGGATCGCGCCGCCGGTGATGGGCATCAACCGCCAGCCGGTGGACTTCGAATACGTGCGCTTCAACTGATTTCGCGCATCATCGAGGCAGCTGCAAGGGGCCTACGGGCCCCTTGCGTCTAGAGGAGACAAGGTGATGGACATGGCCGTCAATGCCGAGGTGATCAGGCAGCACCTGATCGACCCGGAGATCTGCATCCGCTGCAACACCTGCGAGGCCACCTGCCCGGTGGGCGCGATCACGCACGACTCGCGCAACTACGTGGTCGATGCCGACAAGTGCAACTTCTGCATGGCCTGTGTTCCGCCGTGCCCGACCGGCAGCATCGACAACTGGCGCACCATGCCGAAGGTGCGCGCCTACGGCGTGGCCGAGCAGCTCACCTGGGACGTGCTGCCGGCCGAGCTGACAGCCGAGGAACTGGCCGAGTCCGGCGTGGCCGCCGATGCGGCGACGGCCGAAGCGCCGGCGCCGGCCGCCACCGCGGTGGCCACGACGGGCACCGAAGCCGCCTTCAACAGCGCGCAGTACAACGCCACGCTGCCGCCCTGGTCGGCCGCACATGCCTACACCAACCTTTACGGCCCCA
>NZ_JBFXIO010000004.1:0-36569 GCF_050175855.1 Piscinibacter sp. | reverse complement strand
GGCCAGCGAAGCCTCGTCCGGCCACGATGGTTCTGTGGGCGAGCCCGACGTCGCTGACAGCGCGATTTCCATGCATACCAGTTTAGACCTTCGGCATGTCTACCAAGTTAATGTTGTTTATCTTGGTAGACATGAGTTACGAGGGTGCACTGCAGATCTCTCACCGGTGGTGAGAGTTTTGCCCGGCCCAACAGAGCGCATCCACGAGGACGGACAATAACAAGTGGTGAGCTACCAGGTAGCTGCCGTTCGCGGGGACCAGCCATCGGCCAGAAGCAGCCGGTCACCATCGGCGCCTTTCTGGCGAAGCACCAACCGGCATCTCCATGAACTGGGCGACCTCCACTTCAATCCTTCAGGCAGGCGATCATCCTTCGAATGGCATCGTCGTCGTAGCCGCCGGCGCGGGCGATCCCTTCGATGGACGTAATGGTGACTTCGGTTTGGATCACATTGGCCTTGCGCTCTAAGGTGGCCTTTCCCATGATCACGAAATCGAGGTCATGGTCTATGCCGACGTAGGCTCGCACGTCGGCATCGCTCTTGGCGGTGTAGCCTGCCTTGCAGCGGTCGCTCCTGCCGCCATCCGGCCTGGACTCGAAAGGCGGCTTGAGCGCCATTTCGCCATCGATGCATCGTTTGGCCGCCGGAATCGGCCCTGGCTGCTGCGACGTCACGCTGCCTTCACGCACCAGCTGATGCAGCGCAATCGATCCCTCGCCGAAGGCCGGGCCCTTGTCACCCACGATCGCGTAGGTGCCGTGCATGCCGGCTCCACCAACCCAGACGATATGGCCCAACAGGTCGACGCGCGGAGTCACGGCGATCGGAATCGTCTCAGAATTCAAGTAGCGACGCTGGCCGCTGACGATGTGCTGCAACGACGTCGTCGAACGGTAGGCCTGAACGTTCCCGCTCCCGACTGTCTGCAACATCTCCCCGAGAACTAGACGCCCTCGCCCATTGCCCACGACCGCGCCTGCGGGACATAGCGTCCGCTCCTGGTTTGGCTTGAGCGGCTCAACCTCCATCCCGAACACGCAGAACTCCGCCGTGCCAGCCGCAAAGCCCGCCGCTTCGGCGACCTTGAATGCCCGCGTACAAGTGCCGTCGCAGGTCTCGCGCTTGCCGTTGCGCCATGCGTCGAGCCCGTTGGCCATGTACGTGAAGCCATGGTCGCCCACCGTGTACGAGGCCGGTCCTCCATCGGGGTTTACCGCGAGCGGTGCACGCACGACGATGGATCCGTCATCGAACTGCCGCGCACGCAGCATCTTGCCATCCTTGCCCTTCATCGCGACCTGTGTGCCGCAGTCCGTGGCGCCCGCGATTCCGCCCATGAGCAGTAACGCCGGCAGCAAGACCAGTGTCATGCACCACCGAATCAGATTGAACGATAGGCTCATCGCGTTCCTCGCTAACGCGCCGCTGGGTTCAGCGGCTCGGCATGTTGCGCGCCGCCCCAGGCGCTGCAGCGGGCATCTCTACGCATGCCATCTGCGTGGTAGCCAAAGCCTTACGGTTGGCGCAAGCCCATGCACGCATCAGCGAGTTGAAATCCTTGTCCCATTCGCTGCGCCAACGGGTACCGACGAGTTCGGGATAGGTCATTGCGCTGTCGTCTACAAGCTTGCCGTTGCCGTCGGTCAAGCGGCCGAAACGCCGGTAGTCCTCGAAGCTGCTGCCCTGAAGCCGGGCGAAGCGGCCCCAGGCGCGAATCGGTGCTGACATCGACTGCTCAATCTGCTCGGCCGAAAGCTGGGTAGTGGTGCCGTTCTTGAAAGCGCCGATGTGCACCGTAACGCCATCGCGGAAAGCGTATGCCCCACCGTTTTCCAGCACCACGCCGGCCACCGGAAAGTGCCCCGACGACTGCTGCCCCACGCGCTGCAGCAGCGCGAGAGCGCAGTGGGTTATCGGCACGTTTGCCGGGATTAGGCCTTCGCAGGCGAAGCTGACCTGCCGCGCCAGAGTGGGGCCATCCGGGCCGAGCAATACCACCTCGGCGCGCAGCTTGCCCTGCCGGTAGGCGCAGCGCCGGGTGGGTAGGCCCTCGTACCCCGGCTGCTGAACCAGGCGGCAGCCCTTGGCGGGCGCCATATACCCGCGCGACGCGATGTGCGTGGCGGCGTCGAGCACCACCTTGGGAACTTCGGTGGCCGCCACAGAGGCCGCGGCGAGCGGCAGCGCGACCGCGAACGCGGCGAACGCAGACGCGGTCATGAGCCCCGTGACCTTGATGCGGAGAGCAAGCGCGCGCGCCAACTTGTCCCGCGCCATCAACCGCACCTTGCCGCAATCTTGGCTGGGTCGAGCGGAAGACCGTCAAGCAGGACCTTGAGTTCGGAAGGACCGAATTCCTTCATCTTGTCCGCCGCCGGCAACCCCGCTCGCGCCGCCGCGGCTGCGGCGTCAATCTGAGCCTGTGCTGCGTCCTTGACCGCACCGGCCTGTGTCAACAGAAGGCGAACCTTTGCCTGTGCTACGTCGACGGCATTGGCAGCGTTGGCCGTCGCTGCGGAATCACCTCTCACGACGCTGAGCTCCGAGGTCCTCTGGCCCAACTCGCCAGCGACCTGCTTCAGCTGCGCTGCACAAGTAGTGAAGGGCTCGCCCGGCGGACCGAGCTTCAGTTTGTCGCTAACGATCTTGTTGAATTCGGCGCTGACCGTGGCGGCGGCCAAGATGCTGCGCTTGTCCTCTGCGGCTTTCTGCTGCAGATCCGCAAAGGTCTTGCCCACCAGCCCGGCCTGCAGGTCGGCATGCTGCAGCACAGCGTTGGCCACGTTAGCGGCACCCACCAGCGCCACGCCCAGTCCGCCCGCCACTGGGCCCGGCTGCGCCGAAGTGACGAGCAACGAAGGCACCGTGGCCCCGGCCACTGACAACAATTTGTCCAGACTGCCGTCCTTCTGCAACTCGGTGATCGGCTTCGAATTCAGTTCCTGTAGGGCACGCGCGCTCGTCATCGCACGGGCCGCCAGGCGCATACCGGGGGTCTCGACTTCCTTGATCGAGTCCTGAGCCTCGATCAGGCCGGCCAGCGCCGAGCAGTTGCCGTCGATGACGATGGCGTCGTTGATGGCCGCCTCCATCGAGTACTCATCGATACCCTTACCCTGACGGCCATCGACCAGTTCGCGCTTCAGGCGATTCTGGCGCAGCTCGATAGCCTGCACGATTACATGCGCGGCGAGATTGCTGAAGTAGGCCTGGTTGTATTCAGCCTGCAGACCACTGAAGATGCCTGCAGTGCCGGCTAGGTTGCGCGACGCGGTGGCGCCCGGGAGAATGGCTCCCAACACGCCGGCCACCGTGGTTAGCGAGCCGAGGGCGAAGTTCACGTCGGTCTGCTGGCGGCGCAGAAACGTCTTGAAGACGTTGCAGCGCGAGGTCGATACAGCCAGGATCTTGTCCTGCACGCCGTCGCGGTGCAGGCGCTTCTGTTCCGGGCTCTGCGCGCTGCTGCGAAACCAAGCCAGAACCAGATCGTATTGACGACCATAGTTCTGCTTCGCATCTTCACGGTCCCAGGCCTTCATGCCGCTAGATGCTGACTCGTGGCGCGGGTCGATCATCTCGAGCAGATTTACCTGTTCGAAGGTGTCGCGCCGGATCACAGGATAGCTGCTATGCCGATCAACTGAGACGTACTGCTCACTCGCTTCTTTGCTGCTGAACTCATTGAAGGATGCGCGCCATGAGGCGCACCCTCCCAGCAAGATCACGTGCAACAACATCCAGCAGCGATAGATCCAAGGTGACATGGCTCCTCCGTGTTCGTCAGACATGGGACCGCAAGCCGATTGGCGACGACGCAGCCTAGGCAGCACTCCCGAGGCCTGCATCATCCATACTGCTGACAAGTGCGGCTGGCGGCTGGCGCGCCAATGGCGATCTGAACCAGCGGGACCCTGGCTGTCCTGGCAACCACGCTGCGGAGGCTTGCAGCCAACCGAGCTATGAGGTGAGGGCACTCTCGTCCAATTGCCGTCCTAGCCAAGACCGCTCCTTCGCGAGGCGGACGTCGGATGGCGCAATCGCACGTGCGCTGCTGCCCGAGGCCGCTCAGATTGCCCAAGTTCATCGAGCCGACATAGCGACCCATGGGACCACATGGGGCCGTGCGGGCGCCGGTCTGCGCGGGCCTATCGCGGTACTGCCCGAGGATCAGGTGCCTGATCCGTTCAGGCAATGCTTTCCGGCGGTCGCTTGGGCACTACCGTCCTTCGGCTCGAAGTACTCGATAACAAGCGGCTCGACGTCCTCCCACTTGGCGTCAGAAGCACGAAGCCGCAAGAGTCGACGGCCGAAGTCAATGGGATTCAACTTCCCACTCTTCGCCGCAGCAACCTCTTTGTCGTCTTCGTCAAAATGCGAGTGCGTTTTCCGGTCTTGCTTGCCATAGCTCAGGAATCGCAGCACACGCCCGTGGACATCTCGCTCGACATGGCACCGTGCAAAGGAGTCCTGTGCGATGTGCAGCATCTGACCAAGCGCGATGCCCTGAGTAAGGAGCTTGTGATTGTTGTAGTTGTAGTCAAGAAGATCACCAACTCGGCGCGAGCCCCTAAGAAACAACCGATTCAAACCCGCCACCGGCACGGCATGCATGTCGGACTTCAGGTCGAACTCTCCGAGAGACGCCCTGTAGGCAAACTCCATCCGCATGCGTATCCGCTCGTACGTGACCTTCGCAGGCTGGCCCGCTGGAGCCATCGAGTGCCAAAATTGGAGATCACCGAAGTGTCCTCGCATGCTAATGGGTCGCTCGAACGCCCATTTCCGGTCCTTTTCGAATTTGTCTGAGTTCTTAACCGCCCTGACCAGGCTGCCAACGATGCATGAAATATCGTCGTTGTTTGTCACCCGAAGCGTTCGACCCGTACACCAGGGCATCGATTGGCGATCCAGCCACACCGCAGGAAAGTCATTCCATCGGACGCCATCCATCACCGCGCCTCTCGTGATTCCGATCTTCTTTAGGTCAGTGCAGGTACCGTCAGGCTTGTCGCACTCGAAACTCTCATCGGTCATCATCTGATGAACGGCCTTATGCCCATCGAGAAACGGCACGTACTCCCGAGCTTGAACACTACCAGGGCGATCGTAGTAGGCTGCCACCAAGTCAGCGCGAAGACTAAAGGCCCGTGCCGCCGCTACCCCGCAGAACAGCGCAAGAGCAAGTAGCGCACGCAGGCATACACCTCTCCCGCTCACGCCCAAGTTCCCCGGAAGCGAAGCGAGCGAAAGCACGCGAACAAGTTGCAGCATTTCGAGCCTCTTGAGAGACTGTGCTTGTATGCCATAGCTTTGTGCCGCTCATCCGTAATCCTGATGACCCGAAACGCCTATGATGGGTCGAGAGGTATTCCATGCCGCTCGAGCGACTGCTCCGCGGCGACCAACCTGAGGCATTGAACTTCGCTTCTGGGTCGGTTCCGGCCGACCGTCCCGGCGATCGAGCTGCCGCAGACCGGTCGTTCATCGCCGGCGCCGGCGCCTCGACGGCGCAGGGCAGGGGGGTCAGTTCGAGCCGAACTCGGCCCCCAGGATCGCAAGGATGTCCTGACGCTCACCCAGCAGTCGGACCACATCGAGATGGTCGTCTCGCTCGAAGTAGGCTGATGTCCCAGGAAGTGGTGTAAGTCCTTCAGTGCGCGGCAGGTTGCAAAGGGCGTAGCCCGTAGCGAGCTGCCGCGCGGCGGCGGCCGTCCCGGGTGGGGTGGCCATCGTGGTCCCGGATAAGGTTGAGGTGCGATCCATCCACCTTGATCCAAAGGACACACGATGACCACCGCCACTATGGCATTGACCGAACTGGCCGAGAAGGGAGCCGACATCGACGTGCTGCGCCAGATGGTGCAGTTCATGGCCCAGCGCTTGATGGAGCTCGACGTCGAGGGACGCTGCGGCGCCGGCTACGACGAGAAGAGTCTCGAGCGCATCAACAGCCGCAACGGCTACCGCGAACGCACCTGGGACACCCGCGCCGGCAGCGTCGAGCTGAAGATCCCCAAGCTGCGCCAAGGCAGCTACTTCCCCGAGTTCCTGGAGCCACGGCGCACGGCCGAGAAGGCCCTGACGGCCGTGATCCAGGAGGCCTACGTGCACGGCGTGTCCACCCGATCGGTGGACGACCTGGTCAAGGCGCTGGGGATGAGCGGCGTCTCCAAGAGCCAGGTCAGTCGGCTGTGTGCCGAACTCGACGAGCGCGTGGGCGCGTTCCTCAACCGCCAGATCGAGGGCGACTGGCCGTACCTGTGGATCGACGCCACCTACGTGAAGACACGCGAGGCCGGGCGCATCGTGAGCGTGGCGGTGATAGTGGCCGTGGGCGTGAACACCGACGGCCAGCGCGAGGTCCTGGGCCTGAAGGTCGGCGCCTCGGAGGCCGAACCGTTCTGGACGGAGTTCCTGCGCAGCCTGAACCGGCGCGGCCTGCGCGGCGTGAAGCTGGTGATCAGCGACAGCCACGAGGGCATCAAGGCGGCCGTCGCCAAGGTCCTGAAGGCCACCTGGCAGCGCTGCCGCGTGCACTTCATGCGCAACGCCCTGGCGCACGCCGGCAAGACGCAGCGGCGCATGGTCAGTGCGGCCATCGGAACCGTCTTCGTCCAAGACTCGGCCGACGCGGCGCGCACGCAGTGGCGAAGCGTGGCCGATCAGCTGCGCGGCAAGTTCCCCAAGCTCGGCGCGCTGATGGACGAGGCCGAGAACGACGTGCTGGCCTTCATGACCTTCCCGCGCGCTCACTGGACGCAGATCTACAGCACCAACCCGCTCGAGCGCTTGAACGCCGAGATCAAGCGCCGCACCAACGTCGTCGGCATCTTCCCCAACGATGCGTCCATCGTCCGACTCGTCGGCGCCATGATGCTCGAGCAGAACGACGAGTGGAGCTTGAACCGTCGCTACATGCAGCTCGAGGGCCTGCAGACCGTCAGCGATACTGTGCCCACTCGGCTGTCGGCAGTAGCCCGCTGAGTACCGCGCATCTCAGCTCTCTCCGGGCTGTGGACTTACACCATGCGCTGGGACACGACCCGAAGTAGCACCACAACAGCGGGATTTTCCCCACCCGCCAGGTCCTGAGCCCCGGGATGCAAAGCAGCTTCCCAAGTGTCGGGGATCCGATGCCCGGTTCGAGTTCCACCTGGTCGAGCGCCTCGTTCGTGGCTTTGGCCACCTTCACTGCCAGGCGGGTGCCGCCTTCCTTGCGGTAGTGCCGGACCTCGCCTTGCTGGTCGCGCAGCGCCTGCGGGCGCAGAACGGCCGGCTTCAATCGATCTCGCCGCGAGCGATCGCCAGCAGTTCCTTCTCGTCGGCCTTGGTGCGACGGCGCCCTGGCCCGGATGCCAGTCCTTCTTCGATGAGATCGCGAAGCCGCTTCCTGGCCTGCTCTTCCTGGTCGCGCCGGACCAGATCACGGATGTACTCGCTGGTATTGCCGTAGTTGCCGGCAGCGACGCGGTTGTCGATGTACTCGCGCATCGACTCGGGCAACGCAAAGCTCATGGTTTGGCGGCTCATGCAGGGATATTGGCCTGTGTGACAACAGTTGTCAACTCCGCCGACCGACGACTTTCCGCTTCAAGCGGTGACGCCGCCGACGCTCATGCAGTGCATTGACGACGGGAGGCGCTTCGACATCAGCCGCCAGGGCCAGTCCATCGCCAGCATCGAGTGGCATGATGGACTGAAGGCACGCGCTGAACCGAGGAAATGTCTGGCACGAGAGCCTTTCGACAACAAGCGCTGCTGGCCGCAGTAGCTCGTTCAAACGCGACGGAAACTACATCTGCTTGAAGTGATGCGTGAAGTTTCGACTGGCGCGCAGCACCTCGGTGCGACCCTTCAGGTGAATGTCCGCCGTTTCGTTCATACAGCGCACGACGTGGCTGATCGAGCCGAGGTTGACGATGGCCGAGCGATGGACTTGCACGAACTGGTCAGGATCCAATTGCGTGAGCAGCTCCTTGAGGGGCACGCTCACCACGGCCTCGCTGACCGCGCCGTCGTCGTTCCGCCAGGCGACCACGGTGTACTTGCTATCGGCCTGCAGGTAGTCGACACGGCCCACCGGAATCAGTCGAAGCGCTGATCCCACTTGCGCCCGCAGCCATCGGAGTCCGGGCGGTCGACCGCTGCAATGCAACTGTTGCGCGAGCTGTCGCAGCAGATCCTCGTTGTGATGCGCAGGCGCAGCGTACTCGATGCGCTCCTTCAGCCGGCTCACCGTGTCGGCCAGGCGCGCAGCCTGAACCGGCTTGACTAGGTAGTCCAGAGCACCCTGTGCAAAGGCCTGGACGGCGTACTGCTCGAAGGCGGTGACGAAGACCAGGTGCGCGCGTCGACCGATATGGTGTGCCGCCTCGACGCCGCTCATGCCCGGCATGTGCACATCCAGGAAACAGACGGTGGGCCGCAGACTCTCGAACTGCTCGACCGCCTCTCGGCCGTTGCGGACCAACGCCACGACTCGCAGCCCGGGCCAGGCGCACGCCAGAAGCTCGGCGAGCTCGTCGCGCAGCTGAGGTTCATCGTCCGCGATAAGGGCGGAAGGCGTCATGCTGGGTCTCCTCGGCACGCCGGAAACTCGGCTTCGGCCACAGTGCCGCTGGCCGGTGCACTGCCGAGCCGAACCTGGGCGTCGTCTCCGAAGGCCAGTGCCAGGCGCTCGCGCAGGTTCGACAGGCCAGTGCCGGCCGAGTCGCCGCGTCGCGGTTGCAGACCGACACCGGTGTTGGCCACGCTCACCTGCACACGGTGATCGCGTACCGTCACACGCACATCGACGGCCCCACCAGTCTCGCTGGGATCGATGCCGTGCTTGATGGCGTTCTCCACGAGAGTCATCAAGGCCATGGGGGGACAGTGCAGCGCCAGGGCGGCAGGGTCGATGCGCACCGTGTACCCCAACCGGTCCGGCATGCGCATCCGCATCAGCTCAAGGTACGCGCGGACGATGTGCTGCTCGTGCTCGAATGTTGCATCGCCAGCTTCCAGTCTCGGCACGGCCGCACTCAGGTAGTCGATGAGGTTGTCAAGCATGGCGGTGGCATCCGCACTGCCCGATCGGCGCACCAGCGAACGGATGTTGGCCAGTGTATTGAAGAGGAAGTGTGGTTCGACCTGCGCCTGCAGGAGTCGCAGCCGCGCGTCCACCGCCTTGCGCTCCAACTCGCTGCTTCTCAGCTTGAACGCCAATGCCTGCTCCCGAGCGAAGGCCTCACTGCGGTGCAGCTGGGCGCCCAGTGCGATCCAGGGGCCCACCAATATGCCCATGAAGGACGTGATCAGCCAACCGTCGCGGTATGTGGTTCCGAGGGATGGCACATCGACTGTGCCGAGTGTCGCGGCATAGCCTAGGTAGGCCGCCGGTGGCGTGACGATCAAAACGGCCAGCAGTTGCAGGATCCAGCGCGGAGACCACCTGGGGAGGCGTCGCGGCCACTGATCCAGCACGCCATAGGCCAGGACACCCAGGGCGGAGGCCAGGCCGCAACGGACCAGCCATTCCGTGAAGCCGGTGGTCTCGGAGGTCAGCGTTCGGATCAGCGCCCAGATTGCCGTCATGATCAGCCACAGCCTGATCCGCGGCCAGGAGACCAGTCGGCTGCGATTGGGGGGCTGCTGGTGATTGACAGCGAGAGTCACGGTCTGTGGCGTTGTCGTTACTGGGCGCCGATTCAGGACCGGAATGTGCCGCAGAGGTCTGCCCAGTCAACAGGGCTATCCGACGAGATGCGGCACGAGGCGGCCGAGCGACGCATGGAGGCGATGAAGCAGTGGCCTATGTGCAACGGCAGCATGCAGCGCCGTTTCATCCCATCCGCGCCCATCGTCACTCGGGTGCCGACTGCCGTCGTTCGTCGTTCGGCTGCTTGGTGCCGCTCGACTATCCCTCCAGAGTGTGGAAGCGCGTGTTCGACCAGCCCGTCGCACGCTGTAAAGACGGAGACACCGTCAGAAGAGCAGCCATGGAACCCCCCCACGCACCCGAACTTCCACCCGTCTCGATGTGGCGCATCCACATGCTGCGCATCGGCTATCTGCTCATCGCCGGTGTGATGGGCTTCTTCGTCTGGCAGCAAGTTCTGTTCGAGACCGATCCCTGGCCTGCACCACGTGTCATCGCCAAGTCGATGCTGGCGTCCCTGGCTCTGCTGTGTGTTCTGGGTTTGCGATACCCACTGCAAATGCTGCCTCTGATGCTGCTCGAGACGCTGTGGAAGACCGTGGCGATCCTGCTGATCATCCTGCCGGCCTGGCTGGCGCACCGGATGACCCCCGACCTTCAAGTGCTCTTCAGCGAGTGCGTCGGGATAGTCGCGGTCTATCTGGTCATGCCTTGGCGCTACGTCTGGGCCCGCTACATCCTGCAGCCGGGGGAGGCTTGGCGATGCGTCCGCACCGGCGGATCAGGCTCTCGGAAAGACTCCGCATGAAGACGCGGTGCACGAGCGGCTTTGGGTCAGGACATGTCGGTGCTGAAACGGTCGCGGTCCGAGCAGTCGAATCTTCGAACCCCGGGTCATGGGAGCGCCGAGTAGTTCCTGCATGCCGATCGCCCAGCCAGTGGGCTGGGTCAATCGCCTTCTTTCTCATTCACCAGGAGATCTCATGAAGAATTCGCTGTTGCTCGCCATTCTGTCGTCGTCGTTGTTCGCGGGTGGCTGTGCCTCCATCGCCGTGACCGACGAGGCGATCGTGGATCGGACTGCCTTTGCACTTGGACTCGCCAAGGGCGACTTCACGGTCAGCAATCGCATGGACGACGGGGCCGCCACGCGCTACCAGGTGCGCACCAAGGCGGGCCAGAACTACCGCTGCTTCGTCGGTGGATCGATCGGTCTGCTCGGCCGTGCGGTATCGGAGGCCGTCTGTACCAAGGAGGGTGAAACGCCTCGCAACCCATTGCTCAGCCGTTGAACCAGTTGCGCGTGGAGAGGGATGGTCCATGTCGACACACGAAGCGATCGCTGCTGTCGCCGGCCAAGACGTGTCGCCGAGCCGGGGCCCCGAACGATGGAATGGCCGCTTGTACATCGGCTGCGCGGCCGTTCTGGCTATGGGCGGGCTTTGGCTGGTCTGGGTGAGAGGCGGTGTCGCAGGCGACCAGCGCATCAGAGTAGCGCTCGGTTTGGAGACTGGCGCGATTGGCCGAGTCGGACATGCCCGACAACACACGTTCGAATCCGTCAGCCACGCGTTCGGCCGTTCGGGGGTCGACTTCGGAGATGTGCTGGCGGTAGATGGCGTACGTCTTGGCCTCATCAAGCCGACCCAATCGCGTCAGCGAATCGTCGACCGCCTTCTGGAGAGGCAGGTTGATCCTCGCGACGTACTCGTACCAGACCTCGTAGCTGACTGGGTGCAATGCGGCAGCCTGCTGTGACATCAGGGGGACAGCCTGACGCAACAACTCTGCACTCCGAGCCACCGTTTCGATGTACTGCACATTTTCCTCACCGGGCAAGCCATTTGTGAGTGCAATGATGCCGCGATCTGAGTTGGCGTCGGCACCGGTTCCGAAACATTGGCCATCGACGCACGCTGCGCCCCCCGCTCTTGGCAACTGACCGCCGCGTCGGCCAACTGCTCGCGCAAGTGGCGCAGCCGTACCTGCCGATCTATGGCGCGAATCACGTTGGCTTCGAGGTCGGGGCGGAGTCCCTGCGCGGTGCTTGGTCGATCACGGCCACCAGCAGACTGCACGGCGAATGGGCGAGCAGTGAGGCCCCGGTGGATCCGCGCCACCAGCGCGCGAGGGTGCTCTGCTCGCGATGGCCGACGACGATGAGGTCCGCGACCCATTCGCGTGCCACGCGGCCGATCTCGAGGGCCGGGTTGCCTTGGCATAGGCTGGTCTGTACGGACACACCGTCGCGGCGCAACTCGGCCGCCCCTTCCTTGAGCACCCGCTCCGTGTCCTCGAACTGGACGGCGGGCAAGCCAGATGGCGCCACCGACTCTGCCAGGACGATCCCAGCGTCGGGAGCCACAACCGCAACCAGCATGACCTGAGCGCCGTACAGGCGGGCGAGCTCGGCTCCCTGATGAAGGGCCTCGTGTCCCGATTGTGATCCGTCGAACGCCAGAAGGATTCTGCGATACATGGTGTCAGTCTCCGAACCTTGAGAATACTTAGCTATGCAACTATCATGGTCGAAATCTTATCGACCTGCTCGACGCATGGCAACAAGGCGCAAGAGACGCGAAACGTTCGGCATCTGCCTGGGGCGGCTGTCCAGACTGTGGCGCGCCGAGATCGACCGGCGTCTGTCGACGCATGGCATCACTGACGCCCAGGGCCTCACGCTGCTGCACCTGTCGCGGCTCGAGGAGCCGGCGACTCAGAAGATGCTGGCCGCTGCGGTCGGCGTTCAGGAGCCGACCATGGCGCGAATGCTCGATCGACTCGAAGTGGACGGTCTGGTCAGGCGCGAAGTGAGCCAGAGCGACCGGCGAGCCAGATCCATCCGCCTCACGCCTGAGGCGGCCCCTGGTTTGGCACGCATCCGGAAGGTGGCCGAGTCGCTGAGGGACGAATTGTTCGACGGCATCGACGATGCGGAGCTCGATGTTTGCCTGGTCGTGTTCGAGCAACTCGTCGCCAGGTTGTCGAATGCGGCGCCCACGGCGACGGATTCCGCCAAGACCTCCGAGGAGACGGGTGAATGAGCAATGGGTCGACCGCTGACGATCCTGAAGCCGGTCGCGGGGGCAGTGCGCCCGTCGTCCAATCGGCTGAACCGTCCGACCGCGGCGCGCCGGCGCGACCCGGACCTTCGCGCCGTGCGGTCGCCGCAGGCGCCGTGCTGCTGGCCGCACTTCTTGGTGCTGCGTGGTGGCTTCATCACCAGTTCACCCATGTCCTGGTCGACGACGCCCGGGTGGCCACCGACATGGTCGCGATCAGCAGTCGCGTGCCGGGCTGGGCGGTCGACGTCCGCGTGATCTCCGGAGACGTTGCGCACCGCGGCGACCTGCTGGTGTCGATCGATGATCGTGACACGCGCCTGCTGCTCAAGGAATTGGATGCGCGTCTGGCCAGTGTGGCGCGGCGTCGTGACGAACTCCTGGCGCGGATCCGCATGATCGACCTGCAGACCGCCGGCAAGATCCGGGCGCAGGACGCCGCTGTGGACGCTGCGCAGGCCGGATTCGCCGCGGCGCGCACGCGCGAGGGCCTTGCACAGGTCGAGGCCGGTCGTTTCGAGAAGCTGGCGCCCATCGGGGCGGTCGGCCGCGACCAGTTGGATCAGGCGCGCGCGGCGCTGGAAACGGCCAGCCAGCAGGTGAGAAGCGCGATGGCCAACCTGCAAGGCTCCCGTGCAGGCGTGGCACAGGCACAGGCCGATCGTGAGCAGTTGACCGTGCTGCGCCACCAGATGGCCGGGCTCGAGCCCGAGGAGGCTGATCTGCGAGCCCAGCGCGAGCGCGCCGTGCTGGACCTGAAGGACCGTGCCGTTGCGATGCCGTTCGACGGCGTGATCGACCGAACCTTCGTCAACGCGGGCGAATACGTGTCGGCCGGCCAGCGACTTCTGCTGGTGCACGATCCTCAGGCGGTGAGGGTGGAAGCCAATGTCAAGGAAACCGACATCCGTCACTTTCGGCCGGGCAAGAAGGTCAGGATCGTCGTCGATGCACTTCCAGGGCAGGCATTCGAGGGCACGGTCATCAAGGTGGGACAGGCGGCGACCAGCGAGTTCGCCCTGCTGCCCAATCCCAACCCCAGCGGCAACTTCACCAAGATCACTCAGCGACTGCCGGTTCGCATCGCGGTGCGCCAGCAGGATGGACTGCTCAAGCCGGGGATGATGGTGGAGGTCGAGGCCACCGCCGGTGATTGACATGGCCATGCCGTCGAATCGGCAGTCACAGTGGGCCGGCGTGCCCGACAGCGGCTGAGATGGCCACATCCGACAGCATCGAGACCCTGTTCGCCCGCTATGGACCCGGCTACCGCTGGCTGGCCACGGCCACGGTGATGCTGGGCACGATCGCCAGCGTGCTCAGCTCCACCATCGTCAATGTCGCGCTGCCCGACATCATGGGCACTTTTGGCATGGGCCAGGACAAGGCGCAGCTGCTGTCGACCGCTTTTCTGGCGGCGATGACAGGGACCATGCTGCTGAACGCCTGGATGGTCGAGGTGATCGGGCAGCGCGCGACCTTCGTGGCGGCCGTGTCGCTGTTCGTGGGCGCGTCCATCCTCGGCGGGCTGGCGCCGGGCGAGGGCGTCCTCATCCTCGCACGGCTCCTGCAGGGGGCGGCCGCAGGAATACTGCAGCCGCTCACGATGCTCGTCATCTTCCAGGTCTTCCCGGCCGATCGCCGTGGCTCCGCGATGGGCATCTATGGCATCGGCGTCGTTCTGGCGCCCGCGCTCGGGCCCACGCTCGGCGGCATCATGGTGGACAACTTCAGCTGGCGCTACGTGTTCTTCCTGGCCGTGCCGTTCTGTGCCATCGGTCTCGTCGCCGCAACACTGTTTCTGCCGGGACGGGTGGCGGGGACCGGCAGGCGTCGGTTCGACTGGCTCGGCTTCGTTCTGATGTCGATCTTCCTCGTGAGCCTGCTCAACGGTCTGTCCAACGGCCAGCGGCATGGATGGCTGTCGCACCGCATCCTGGTCGATTTCGTGGTGGCCGCGGCGACGGGCGTGGGCTTTCTGGTCTGGGAGTTGCGCACGCCGACGCCCATGCTGAATCTGAAGTTGTTCAAGCTGCGGACCTTCGCAGGCGCGGCCGTGGTGGCGTTCATCTTCGGTGCGGGCATCTATGGCTCGACCTACCTCGTACCGCTGTTCGTCCAGACCATCCAGGGCTACACGCCGACACGTTCCGGCCTGCTGCTGATGCCTGCAGGTCTCGTGCTTGGCGTCGTGTTTCCTCTTGCCGGCCGCCTCACAGACCGCACGCCCGCCCATCTGCCGATCATGGCCGGCCTGCTGGTGTTTGCGCTGTCCTCGCTGCTCATGGCCGGCGCCGACACGAACACCTCGTTCCTGGCGTTCGCCTGGTGGATCGTCCTCGGCCGCATTGGCCTGGGCTTCATCATGACGAGCCTGAACGCCGGAGCGCTGGGCGCGCTGCCGCCTCAACTGCTCGGCCAGGGCTCGGGCGCGATCAACTTTGTCCGGCAACTGGGTGGCGCGCTCGGTGTGAACCTGCTGTCGGTCGTGCTCGAGCAACGCTCTCAGCTCTACGCCCAGGCCTTCACGGCGTCGCAGGATGCGGCCAACGGTTCCACCGCTGCATTCCTGCGAGGCCTGGCAAGCCTGTACGCAAAGGCAGGGCTGCCGGAGACGATCGCACGAGCGGGGTCGCTGGAGTTCCTTGGCCGCACCATCGCAGCCCAGGCCAGCATGATGGCGTTCCGCGACAGTTTCCTCGTGGTGGCAGTGATATTCGTCCTGGCGCTGCTGCCTGCCGGGCTGATGAGGCTGCGCCATGGCGTCAACCGCTCATGACCAGTCGGCCTGGCGGCATGCCTGTGGTGGCGCTGCGGCGCGCGCTCGGGGCTATTCTGTAAGGGTGGTCCACAGTGAAGATTCCATGGCAGACGCTTTCCCCCCCGACGAGCAGGCAAGGCTCGATCGCCTGCGCGAATTGCTGATTCTCGACAGCGAGCCGGAAGCCCTGTTCGACACCATTGCGCGTCAGGCGGCGGAACTGTGCGGGACGCCCATCGCGCTGATGTCGCTTGTCGACGCGGAGCGCCAGTGGTTCAAGGCCAATGTCGGGTTGCCTGGCGTCAATGAGACACCGCGTGACGTCGCCTTCTGCGCGCATGCGATCCTGGAGGCCGACCTCTTCGAGGTGCCGGACGCCAGACAGGATTCGCGGTTCTTGGGCAATCCGCTCGTGACGGGAACGCCGGGGATTCGCTTCTACGCCGGGATGCCGCTGACGATGTCGGACGGCAGTCGTGTCGGGACGCTGTGTGTCATCGACCGCGTTCCCAGAGTGTTGGGGCCCCTGCAGGTCGAGCGACTCATGGGCTTGGCGCGCATTGCCGCTGACGCGCTCGCGATGCGTCGCGATCTGATCTTGCGCGCGCTGGCCATTCGCAGCGAAGACGAGCGGCTGATCGCACAGAGCCGAGCGCTCTATCGAGACCTGGTCGAACAGCAGAGCGAGTTGGTGTCGTTGGCCCGCCCGGATGGGGAACTGTTGTACGTGAACCAGGCCTATGCCCAGTTGTTCGGGCGAGAGCCGCGACAATTGATCGGGGCGAACCTGTTCGACCTCGTGCAGGCACAGGACCGCGAGGCGGTGCGAGGCCAGTTCCAGGAACTGCTGTCGGGAATGGACCGTTGTTCCGCGGAGAACCGGAACCTCGGTGCCGCCGGTCGGACCCGATGGATCGCCTGGACGAATTCCCGCCAGCGTGACGCCGATGGCTCGGTGCTGATTCACTCGGTGGGCCGAGACATCAGCGAGCAGCGCCTGGCGGAGTCGGCGCTGCGGACCAGCACGGCGCTGCTGGAGCGCACCGGCCGGGTTGCCGGGGTTGGTGGATGGGAGATGGATCTGGAGACCGGCGCCATCAACTGGTCGTCGCAGACGCGCAGGATCCACGAGGTCGACGCGAACTACACCCCGTCGCTCGAGACGGCCATTTCGTTCTACGCGCCTGCCGCCAGGCCCGTCATCGAGGCTGCCGTGGGGGATGCGATTGACTCCGGCGGCGGCTGGGATCTGGAGCTTCCGTTCGTGACCGCCAGCGGGCGGTCGATCTGGGTGCGGGCCGTTGGCGAAGTCGAGAGGGAGGAGGGCAGGCCGCGGCGGCTGATCGGCGCCTTCCAGGACATCACCGAACGGCGTGAAATGGCCATGCGACTGGCCGAGGCGGCCGAGCAGGTTCACGATCTGTACGACAACGCGCCGTGCGGCTACTACTCTGTCGACGCGCAGGGCAGGTTCATCCGCATCAACGACCTCGCGCTGGCGTGGCTGGGTTGCAGCCGGGAGGAAGTGCTTCACCGGCTGGGGCCGGCCGACTTCTTCTCGGAGGCCGGCCGCAACCTGTTCCGGCTGATGTTTCCGGTCTTCAAGGTCGATGGGCAGATCGGTCCGGTGGAGTTCGAACTCCGCTCCAGGGACGGATCGTCGCGATGGGTCAGCGTCTCGGCGACGGCGGTCCGCGACGCCAGCGGGGCGTTCGTCATGAGTCGCTCGGTGATGCACGACGTCACGCAGGTGCACGAGGCACGGATCGCCCTGAGCCGTCTGGCCAAGGAGCAGAACGCCATGTTGGACAACGAAGTGGTCGGAATTGTCAGGATCCGGGACAGGAAGCTGGTCTGGAAGAACTCCGCGGCAGAGCGGATGTTCGGCTATGACCCGGACGAACTGTTGCATCAGGCCGCCCAGGTGCTGTGCGCGGATCGCCGCTCGTTCGAGGAGGAAGCCCAGGCGGCCGATGCGGCACTGTCTGCCAAAGGCCGCCATCGCACGCAGTTGCAGATGCGGCGAAAGGGTGGCGAATTGCTGTGGATCGACGCGAGCGGTGTGCTGCTCTCCCCGGCAACCGGGGAGTCGATGTGGGTGCTGGTCGACATCAGCCAGATGAAGGACTACCAGGCGCAGGTGGAGCATCTCGCCTTCCACGACGCGCTCACCCAATTGCCCAACCGCCTGCTGCTGGCCGACCGGTTGCAGCACGCGTTGGCCGCGAACGCCCGGCTGCACAGCCGACTCGCCGTGTGCTGCCTGGACCTGGACGGTTTCAAGGCGGTTAATGACAGGCATGGGCATTCGGCCGGCGACCGACTGCTCGTTGAAGTTGCTCGGCGACTCCAGGGTTGCGTGCGCCAGGGCGATACCGTTGCCAGGCTGGGTGGCGACGAGTTCGTGGTGTTGCTGACCCCGGTTGCGCCAGGCGATGGCCTGCTGGCGATCCTGCGGCGGATCACCAGTGCCCTGTGTCAGCCGATCGAACTGCCCGGCGGAGAGTCCGCGCAGGTGTCCGTGAGCGTGGGAGTGGCGATCGCGCCGGACGATGCGCGCCAGCCCGGCGCGCTGCTGGACAAGGCGGACGAGGCGTTGTATGCCGCCAAGCGTGCCGGCAAGAACCGCGTGTCGTTTGCCGGTCTGGAATCATGACTTGCTGCGATGGGTTGGCCGACGACGGTCGCCGGGGCCGGTATCGACGCGCCATCAGCTCGATGCCCTGCGACGGGCGCGCCGTACGAGGGCGGCGCGCCTTGTTTGGCTCGTCGAGAGGCTTGTGCAGTGTGCTTCAGGGCCTCCGAAGGTGTCGCCGTCACGCTGCGAGATTGGGGCAGTGCTGCACGAGAGCAAGGGCCGGGAGGGAGATTGAGCGACGTTGGAAGGCCAAGCCGTTTGCGCTGCTGAAGGCACGCGCTGTCATCCGCGGCGAGTCGATGCTGGCGACGGTCAGCAGCAACGCATTGCCTGTGGTGTGTGACCGGCTGGAGCGCTTGCTCCAAGTGCGGCAACTGCCGCTCGTGCAGGTTCACGACCTGGACGAACTGATGGCTGCGCCCGGTGGCGGAACGGGCAGGGCCTGCCGCATCTACGAAGTGTGCGACCTGGAGACCGCGGCGCGTCTTCTCGCTGTCGACCCCGGCATGGCTCACGTCCTGCCCTGTCGCATCAGTCTGCACGACCGCGGCGGCGTGACGACCGTCTCCACGCCGCGCCCGACGGCGCTGATGCCGCTTCTCTCGCACTCGGCCGAGGTCTCTCTGCTGGCACGCACGATCGAGGCCGCGCTGTGCCGCTTGCTGCGTGGACTCCGATGAGCCGCAGCAGGCCCGGACGGGATCTGGTCGACCCGGGGACGACCACACTGCTCGACCGACTGCTCGATGCGTCGATGGCGCCCTTGCCAGCAGTCGTGCACACGCAGACGATGTCGATGGCCCGCTGCCGAGGCAGCATCGAAGGGGTGGAGCTGACACTCAGGCTGGAATTCCTCGCCCATCGCGTGTCGGTGCTGCAGCGGTACAGATTTTCGGATCGTGGCCCTGCCGGCACGCCCCGGGCTCGTCGCGCCATCGTCTTCGATATCTGGGCTGCCGATGTCGTGGCGCAGCTGTTGGAGGCGGGTTCGGGGCTTGGCAAGCACCTCCCGGCCCGGATCGGACTGATCGAGCGAGACGACGGGGTCGTGCTGGTCATGCGCCGCCCGTGCTCTATCGAGCCGCAGGCGGCGTCGAACGGTCTGCAACGAACGTCTTGGTCGCGGCGTCTGCGGTCGTGCTTCGACCAGACAGTGCGGCTGTCGGCCTCGGCCCTGGAAGGCGGGCGATTCTGAGGGCTGCTCCTGCGGTCGACCGATCGGGCGACCCGTAGACGCGACACGGCGGCGGGGACTGGCGTGATCCGACGGGGCCTCCGACGCCGTCGCCACGTCAGGACGATCGACTGTCGGTGTCGTTGCGCGATGTCAAGCCGACTTGCCATGGCGGGCTCAGCATCTGCGCCATGGATCGGCTGCGACTTGCCAGGGAGAAGTCATGCAGGAGACTGCCTCACGAACCGGCTCGGGAACTGCACGGATGCGTCAGGTCGAGGCCGAGCACGGCGTACACGCCAAGCGCGGGTCCAGCCACCTGACCCAACGGACGCTGGCGTTCGTCCTGGCGGGGGGACGCGGTGCGAGACTCAAGCAGCTGACCGACCGGCGTGCAAAGCCTGCCGTGCCCTTCGCAGGGAAGTTCAAGATCATCGACTTTGCGTTGAGCAACTGCGTCAATTCGGGTGTCCGGCACATCGCTGTTCTCACGCAATACAAGGCGCAGAGCCTGATTCGCCATATCGAGCGCGGGTGGGGCTTTCTCGCGGCCAACCTGGGCGAGTACGTGGACGTGGTCCCGGCGCAGCAGCGCACGGGCGAGAGTTGGTACGCCGGTACCGCGGACGCCGTGTTTCAGAACCTGGAACTGCTGCGAGAAACGCGGGCCGAGTACGTCCTGGTCCTCGCCGGGGACCATGTCTACAAGATGGACTACTCGATCATGCTGGCCGAGCATGTCAGCAGCGGCGCCGACGCGACGGTCGGGTGCATCGACGTTGCGCTGGCCGATGGAGTGAACTTCGGCGTCATGGCGGTCGAGGAGTCCGGCCGCGTGCAAGCTTTCGAGGAGAAACCCCGGCAGCCCCGGCCGTGTCCCGACGATCCGCACCGTTGTCTGGCCAGCATGGGCATCTATGTCTTCTCCGCGGCGCTGCTGTGCGAGGAGTTGCAGCGCGATGCAGCAGTCGCCGAGTCCAGTCACGACTTCGGCAAGGACATCCTGCCACGGCTGGTGCAGCGCCGCCGGGTGCTTGCCCACCGATATGCCGACAGTTGCGTGAACATGGCCGGCACACGCCCGTACTGGCGCGACGTCGGGACTCTCGACGCGTTCTGGGAGGCCAACCTGGACCTCACGCACGTGGTGCCGGAACTCAACCTGTACGACGACCAGTGGCCCATCCTCAGCCTTCCTGCCCAGCTGCCGCCTGCCAAGTTCGTATTCGACGAAGACGCTCGACGGGGTCTGGCGGTCGACTCGCTGGTCTCCAGCGGATGCATCGTCAGCGGTGCGACCGTGCGCCGCTCGGTGCTGTTCTCCAAGGTCCACGTGGGTGAACACAGCCTGGTCGAAGACTCGGTCGTTCTGCCCGGCGCGACGGTCGGGCGCGGCGTTGTCCTGCGGCGCGCCATCGTCGACAAGCGCTGCGTGCTGCCCGACGGCTTCAAGGCAGGGGTCTTTCCGCTGGAAGACCGCTCGCGCTTCCATCTCACCGAGCGCGGGATCGTGCTCATCACGCCGGACATGCTCGGCGAGCGTTGAGGTAGGCATCCTGGTGACGTCCGCGTCGGCGTTCATCGGTGCGAGGCACTCCGTGCAGTTTGACGCGCCAGGCATCCACCCGCATGGCCGCGATGTGCGAGGATTGCCAACCGGATGCCCCGAACGTCGCACGGGGGCGAGGTTGGTTTGATGCTTGATTCCGGTGAGGTGGTCGCGGAGAACATCGGCCACAGGCTTGCAGTCGTGGTCCTGTCGGACCGGACTTACAGCGTGCTGCAGTGGCTCGATCCACCCGGCCTGCGGGTCGGCGAGCGGCTCCACGGCGAACTGGATCGGGGAGGGTGGGTCCGACTGACCAACCGCTCCACGGGTCTCAGCGTTCGCGCCTATCGGCACCTGTACGGCTGCTCCCGGTCTGACGCCTACGCTTTCAGCCACATCGAACGGCCCCTGGACTGACGGCGCAGCGGCCGGTAGACATTGCCACGGGGCGCTGGCGTACGGCGCGGGGTGGTCATGGGCCAAGAACTTCCGACGGCCGCAGCGCAAGGAAGATCGCGATGGCCAGGACGGAAAGTCCGGCCGCTGCCGCGAACGCCCATGCTGGCGCGATGCTCCACAGCGCGCCGGCGATCAGCGAGGCCGGCAGGTAAGCGACGCCCGTCACGAAGTTGTAGGCGCCGATCGCCGTCGCCCGTCGTTCAGGTTCGAGGTCGGCGATGAACGCCTTGCTCTGCGACTCCTCGATGGCGTAGAAGAGGCCATACAGCGCGAAGATCGCCACCATCTCCGGGCGGCTGCCTGCCGCGATGAGCCACAGGTTGATGCAAGCGTAGAGCGCATAGCCGAGCAGCACGACATGACTTCGTCCGATCCTGTCGCCGAGCCGCCCCATCGTCGGAGCGATCAGGACGCAGGTGGCATTGAAGAAAGCGTATAGCAGAACCACCTGCGCGATGGAGAAACCCATCGTGTGCGCTTTCAGCAGAATGAAGCCGAGGCTGAAGTAGGCCAGCGCGAAAACACCCGCTGGCACCAGGAAGCGCTTGAACGCGGGCGTCAACTGACGCCAGCCGTGTCGTGCACTCTCGGCTTCGTGCCGTGCGCCGGGGCGATCCGGGATGGTCGCCAGCAGGACCACGCTGACCACAGCCGGGACGAAGGCGACCGCAAACAGGAGCGCGTACGTGGCCGGTGACTCGCCAAGACCGCTCAGCAGCGCATAGGCAATCAACGGGCCGACGACGGCGCCCGACTTGTCGAGCGCCTTGTGCACGCCGAACGCATATCCCCTCGAACCCTCGGGCGCCATGGATGACAACCAGGCATCCCGTGGCGGCCCCCGAAAACCCTTGCCCAGGCGCTCGACGACTCGGAACGCTGCCAGTGCGGCGACGGAAGTGGCGACCAGCAAGACCGACTTGGCCAGCGTCGAGAACACATAGCCCGCCACGGCGAACCACTTGCGTCTGCCGCTTCGATCCGACAGCCAACCCGCCAGGTAGTTGAGCGACGAGGCGGACAGGTCCGCGAGGCCTTCGATGAGGCCCAGCAGTGCGCTGGATGCGCCCGCCACCGTGGTGAAGAAGACGGAGAACACCGCGAAGATCATCTCGGAGCTGATGTCGGTGAGAAAGCTCACGGCGCCCAGGCGCACGATGTCCGGATGAAGGCGAGGTCGCGCAAGGCCATCCGCCCGCTCAACTGCGTCTTCGCTGCGTCGTTCCTTGTTCATCGTGTGCACAACATGCCGCGGGCCTCGAGGAAGGGGCACGGATCCAGGCTGGAACTGGAACCCGCCGGTGGCCAGCGCCGCCGATCCGTGCCGTCATCATCGAGCGTCGCCATCGGGCGCGATTGCCCGTCGTCAAGTCCAGGGGCCGGACGTCCCACGACGGGGGTCACCGGCCGATCGTGCCGGCGGTTGTCCAGGCTGCAGCGACACTCACGGCGAGGGCCAGTGCGAATCGCCAGGCGTAGCTCCGGCCACCGGAGACGAATGCCACGCCGACGCGGCTGACCGAGTTGATGCTGACTGCCAGCAGTGCGCCGCGGACGAATTCTTCGTCCGCGAGCGTACCGGCCGCGTGCAGCGCCGCCAGGGACGCCACCGGTGCATGCGCATCGCCGATCGCTGCGAGTGCAACGCCCACCTTCAGCCCAAGGTCGCCCCAGAACCGCTGGGCGTAGCCGACGCCGATGGCGACGGCGCCGAGGAGAGCCGCCACGGCGAAGGCCTCGCCGAGTCGCAAGGCGCTTCGTCCGGCGAGCGCGATCGGCGCTGGGGCCTGGGTCCCGCGCAACGCCATCAGACCTGCGGCACCGGCGCCCACCGCCCCGGCCAGGGCCGCCGGAGCCAGCGCGGCCGCGGCCGAAGGCGCGAGCGCCACGCTCATGATCAAGGCCTGAAGCCAGGTCGCCACCGCCGACAGCACGGCGGCGCACGCCAGCAAAGTGACTTGCGCGGGTTCGGCCTTGGCGCGGCTGCCGAGGGAGGCGACCGTCGCCGTGCTCGACACGAAGCCGGAGACGAATCCGGTCACCAGCAGGCCCGCGCGCAGGCCGAGCGCGCGCAGCGCCACCTGCCCGACCGTCTGCAGGGCGAGGATCAATACCACCAGCGCGGCGAGCGGGCGCGGTGCGATGCCATTGAGCCAACCGATCGGTCCGGCCGGAATCAGCGGCAGAACGATCAGAACCAGTCCGGCCAGAAGCAGGCCGTCGTGCAGTTCCTGCTGGCTGAGCAACTCGGTGGCGAAGCGATGCAAGCGTTCCTTGGCCGCCAGCAACAACGCCAGGCCCGCGGCGCAGGCCGCTGCCAGCGCGGGCGAGACGATCGCCAGGACCCCGATCAGGAAGGTGGTGAACAGGGCGAGCTCGGTGGTCATGCCCGGATCGGCGGACCGGCTCTTGACGAACGCGACAAGCGACAGGCCGGCCACGAGGCAGGCCCCGACGACGACCAGGCCGGAGGAGGGCAGGGCCTGTGCGATCGCGCCGGACACGGAGGCAACCGTGAAACTGCGTAACCCGGCCGCTTCGCGGTCCGCGGCCTGACCCTTGTGGCGTTCGCGTTCGGTGCCGATCAGCAGTCCGGCGCCGACAGCGACGGCGAGCCCGACGGCGTGGGATTCATCGAGATGCATCGCTGCATGATCGCTCAGGTCGCCCTCGCTGGGCGCACGAGACGTTCGTGCCAGACTGGTGCCGGGGCAGGGACGGCGTTGCCCAAGGAGGAGGCACGATGAATTCCAGGATCGACGAGTTGATGGCGCGCATCCACGAACTCCAGTGCGAACTGGAGGCAGACCTCGCGGCCAAGCGAGAGCAGTTCCGCTATCGCTTCGACCACCACCGCATACGCTTCGAGGATGAGGTGCTGGAACTGCACCGCCGCCTGCGCACCAGCAGTCTGCACTACCTGCTGCGGGCCCGGCTGTGGCATCTGCTGTCCGCGCCGGTGATCTACGGCGTGGCGCTGCCGCTGCTGCTGGCCGATCTGGGCTTCAGCATCTACCAGGCGATCTGCTTTCCGATCTACCGGATACCGAAGGTGCGCCGCGCCGACCACTTCGTGTACGACCGTGCGCTGCTGCCGTACTTGAACCGCATCGAGCAGTTCAACTGCCTGTACTGCTCCTATGTGAACGGCTTGATGGCCTATGGCCGCGAGATCGTCGCACGCACCGAACAGTATTGGTGCCCGATCAAGCACGCGCGCCGGCTGCGGGCCTCCCACGATCGCTACGAGCAGTTCTTCGACTACGGTGATGCGCAGCGCTACGCCCGGGAACTCGAGGCCATGCGCGAGCGCCTCGCAGATGCGGACCACACCTAGAGGTCGACGTGGCTGAGCGCGGCGGGCGCTTCCGTCGCCCAGCCGAGTTCATCGGCGATGCGGTCGGCAAAGCCGCAGGCGGTCGCCGCCTCGCCGTGCACCACGAAGGTCCGCTGCGGCGCGCGACGCAGGCCACGCAGCCAGCCGAGCAGCGCATCGCGGTCGGCGTGCGCGGACAGCCCGCCGATCGTGTGCACGCTGGCACGCACGACGTGCTCCTCGCCGAACAGCCGAACCCGCTTCTCGCCGTCGACCAACCGCCGGCCCAGCGTGCCCTCGGCCTGAAAGCCGATGATCACGATGGCGCACTCCGGGCGGCCGAGGTTGTGCCGCAGGTGGTGCTTGATGCGCCCCGCGTCGCACATGCCGCTGGCGGAGACGATGATGCCGCCCGCCTTGAGCCGGTTGAGTGCCATCGACTCGTCCACGCTCTTGGTGAAGCGGATGCTCAGGCCCTCCGGAGGCTGCCGGCGCAATGACAGCATCTCTCGCGTCTCGTCGTCGAGGAACTCGGGATGCCGCGCGGTGATGGCGGTGACCCTGTCTGCCATGGGCGAGTCGACGAACACCTGCATCGGAGGCAGCCGATGCTCGCTGCGGAGGCGGGCGAGCAGGTAGAGCAGCTCCTGCGTGCGACCGAGGGCGAAGGCCGGGATGACGATGTTGCCTTGGCGGCGACGCAAGGTGTCCTCGATCACCGCCACCAGTTCGTCCACGGTTTCCTGCATCGGACGGTGCACGCGGTCGCCGTAGGTCGACTCCACGAACAGCAGGTCGGCGTCTTCGATGGGCGTCGGGTCTCGAACGATCGGTCGCCCCGGCTGTCCCAGGTCGCCGGAGAAGACGAGCTTGCGTGTTCGCCCGCCTTCCTCGAGCCACAGCTCGATGATGGCCGAGCCGAGGATGTGACCGGCATCGCGGAACCGGCAGCGCACCGCCGGATGCGGGGTGACGTCTTCGTCATAGGCGAGGCCGCGTACCTGCTCGAGGCAGGCCTCGGCCTGCGCGACGGTGTAGAGCAGTTCGACGTTTCGTCCGGCATGGCGTCGGCCGTGGCCGCGCTCGCGCTGGGCGCGATTCCAGTCCGTTTCCTGGATGAAGGCGCTGTCCACCAGCATGACCGACAGGAGGTCGGCCGTGGCGAGTGTCGTGTAAATCGGTCCCGTGAATCCGAGCGCACACAGCCGCGGCAGCAGCCCGCTGTGATCGATGTGGGCGTGGGTCAGCAGCACGAAATCGAGGTCCTTCGGCTCGAAGGGCCAGCGCGCGAAATTGCGCTCCCGTGCTTCGCGGCCGCCCTGACGCATGCCGCAATCCACCAGGAACTTCAGCCCGGGCAACTCGACCAGGCAGCACGAGCCGGTGACTTCCTGCGCCGCTCCCAGAAAGCTGATCTTCATCAAGATCTCCTCGTCCGAAGAGCCTGATCGTCCCATACCCCGTCGATGCTTCCGCGACCATGCGCCATGCCTTCCCTGAGTGACCAGCCCGGCCTGTCCGGGCTCGCCGAGGACGAAGCACGTCAACGCCTGGCACGGCAGGGCCCCAATGAGATCGACGACCGGGAACGCCAGGGCTGGCTGGACACCTTGCGCGGGATCGCGTCGGAGCCGATGTTTCTCCTGCTGCTCATGGCCGCCGGGATCTACCTGCTGATCGGGGATCTGGGCGAAGGGCTGCTGCTGGCCTTCTTTGCCGTGCTGACTGTCGGGCTGGTCGTCCTGCAGGAGCGCCGCTGCGCGCACGCGCTGGATGCGCTGCGGGAACTGGCGACGCCCCAGGTGAACGTGCTGCGCGACGGGAGGGTGCGGCGCATCGCCGCGCGCGACCTGGTGACCGGTGACCTGTTCGCGCTCGGTGAAGGCGAGCGGGTGGCGGCCGACGGCGTGGTTCGCGAAGCGGTCGGCATATCGGTCGACGAGTCCTTGTTGACGGGCGAATCGGTGCCGGTGCGCAAGCGTGCCGTCAGCGGCCCGATCGGCGTCGACGGGCCGCCACCGGGTGGCGATGATTTCCCTGCGGTCTATGCGGGCACGCTGGTCGTCGCGGGGCACGGCTGGGCGGAAGTGACAGCGACGGGTCGTCGGACCCAGGTCGGCCGCATCGGCGCATCGCTGTCGGGCATCGACGCTGCGCCGACGCCACTGCAGCGGCATCTGCGGCGCCTCGTGCGGGCCTTCGGGTTGGCCGCGCTGGGGGCGAGCGCGCTGTTGGTGACCTGGTATGGCTGGCAGCGTGGTGATTGGATGCAGGGCTTGCTGTCGGCCATCGCGCTGGGCATGGCGATGCTGCCCGAGGAGTTTCCGATGGCACTTGCGGTCTTTCTCGCGCTCGGTGCGTGGCGCTTGGCCCGAATCCGGGTGCTGGCGCGCCGGCCCGCTGCGATCGAGGCACTGGGATCGGCCACCATCTTGTGCGTGGACAAGACCGGGACGTTGACCGAGAACCGCATGCAAGTACGCCGGCTGGTCACGGCGGACGCGGACGTCCCGGTTCAGACCGGTTCGCCCGTGCCGGAGCCGGTGCGTCGTCTGCTCGAGGTCTCGATGCTGGCTTCGCGCCGCGGCGGCGCCGACCCGATGGACCGGGCGTTGTTCGCGCAAGGTGAGGCTAGGCCGGGCGATGCCGGCCCCCTGCGCCCGGATTGGCGGCTCGAGCGCGAGTACCCGTTGACGCCGCAGTTGCCGGCCACGACGCAGGTGTGGAACGACGGTGAAGGGAGACGGTGCGTCGCCGCAAAGGGTGCGCCAGAGGCGGTGTTCGCCTTGTGCCAACTGCCGCCGGATTCACGGTCGGCGTGGCTGGAACGTGTTCGGGACTTGGCGCAGCAGGGACTGAGGGTGCTCGCGGTCGCCGAAGGGCTTGCGCCGGACAGTGTGTTGCCGGACCGGCAGAACGACATCGACTTCGAACTGCGGGGCCTGGTCGGCTTCGAGGATCCGCTGCGCGCAAGCGTTCCAGCGTCGGTCGAGCAAGCGCGGGCCGCCGGCATCGCGGTGGCCATGGTTACCGGCGACCATGCCCAGACCGCACTCGCGGTTGCGGCGCAGGCCGGTATCGACACCCGCGCCGGCGTGCTCAGCGGCGATGAGCTTGCAAGGCTGGACGACGCGGCGCTGACGCGCGCGGTCCGGCAGGTCAGGGTCTTCGCGCGCGTGCTGCCCGAGCAGAAGCTGCGCCTCGTCGAGGCGCTGAAGCGCGGCGGCGAGACGGTTGCGATGACCGGCGATGGCGTCAACGACGCCCCTGCGCTGAAGGCGGCTCACATCGGCATCGCCATGGGCGGGCGGGGCACCGACGTTGCCCGCGAGGCCGCCAGCGTGGTGTTGCTCGACGACGATTTCGGGAGCATCGTCGCGGCCGTGCGGATGGGCCGTCGGATCTTCGACAACCTGCGCAAGGTCATGATCTACATCACGGCGATCCATGTGCCCATCGCCGGGCTGTCCTTGCTGCCCGTCTTGTTCGGGCTCCCGGCGTTGATGCTGCCGGCGCATGTTGTCCTGACCGAGATGGTGATCGACCCGGTCTGCTCGCTGGCCTTCGAAGGGGCGCCGGAAGATCCCCGGGTGATGCAGCGGCCGCCGCGGCAGGGAGACGAGGGCATCGTCGGGCGGCCGATGCTGTGGCAGGGATTGCTGCAGGGGCTTTTCCTGCTGGCCGCGACCCTCGTCCTCTACGTTGGCGCCCTGAACCTCGGCCGTGGCGCCGACATCGCGCGGACGCTGGCCGTGGTCGGCCTGACGGCGGGCAACCTGCTCCTCGTGGCCGTCAACCTGACCGCCGGTCTGGGTTGGCGCTGCCTCTTCGCGCCGACGGCTCGCGCCTTCTGGTGGGTAGCTGCCGTTGCCTTCGCCGCGCTGGGTCTGGCGGTCACGGTGCCCGGTGCGCAGCGACTGCTGCAGTTTGCGCAATCTGCCACGGCCGATCTCCTGCTTGCGCTGGGCTGGGTGGCAGGCGCCGTCGCGCTCGGCGCTTTCTCAGGTGCTGCGACACAATGGAGACGCACTGCGCAGCTGGCCTGATGTGTCTCTGCCCCGGGAATCGAAACGCTATGCCTGGCCTATGAACTTGACCGCTCCCCGACGTCGCCTCGCGCTGGCACTGCTGCTGGGCGTGCTGCTGATTGCAGCTGCCCTGGCATGGCGCTGGTCGGACGGTGACGAATTGCCCGATTGGATCGTCGCGGGCAATGGCCGGCTGGAAGCCACGGCGATCGACGTGTCCACCAAGGCCGGGGGACGCATCCTCGACGTCAAGGTGCGCGAAGGCGACTTCGTGCGTGCCGGCGACGAGATCGGCCGCATGGACACGCAGTCGTTGCAGGCGCAATTGCGCTCGGCCGAAGCACAGTTGCGCCAGGCCGAGGCGGCCCGGGTCGCGCTGGCGTCGGTCGTGCGTCAACGCGAACAGGCGGTGCGCACGGTCGAGGCCTTGGCGGCACAGCGCGCGGCCGAGACGGCGCTTGCGGAACGCGAATTGAAGCGCACGTCCGAACTGGTGGCCCAGAACTTCATCTCGCCGCAGCAGCTCGATGCCGCCGACTCGCGCGTTCGTGCCAGCCGCGCGGCGCTGGAGGCCGCTCGTTCGCAACGGCTGGAGGCGGAGGCGGCCGTGGTGGCCACGCGCTCGCAACTCGGCGAGGCACAGGCCGGCATTGAGTCGGCCCGGGCCGCGGTCGAGCGGGTGCAGGTGGAAATCGCCGACGCCCTGCTGCGCGCGCCCCGCAACGGGCGGGTGCAGACCGTGCTGGCCCATGCCGGCGAGGTGCTTGCCCCGGGGGGACGCGTCGTCACGCTGGTGGATCTGGGCGACGTGACGATGAGCTTCTTCCTGCCCGAGCGGGCCGCAGGGCGAGTGGCCATCGGAGGCGAGGCCCGGCTGGTGCTCGACGCTGCACCGGACGTGGTGATTCCGGCCGCGGTGGACTTCGTGGCGAGCGTGGCGCAGTTCACGCCCAAGACCGTGGAGACCGAGTCGGAGCGTCAGAAGATGGTCTTCAAGGTGCGGGCCCGGGTGTCGTCCGAGCTGCTGGAGCGCTACCGCGAGCAGGTCAAGACAGGGCTCCCGGGGGTCGCCTACGTGCGTCTGGGCGAGCAGCCCTGGCCCGCGCGGTTGGCAGTGCGTGTGCCCTCGCCGGCAGCTTCTTCGGCGTCTGCAGCGCGACCATGACCCCGGACGAAGCCGCCATCCGGCTGGCCGGAGTCGGGCACCGGTACGGATCCTCGCAGGCTTTGCAGGACATCGACCTGCGCGTGTCCGCCGGCAGCGTGACCGGCTTCATCGGCCCCGACGGGGTCGGCAAGTCGACGCTGTTGTCGCTGGTCGCAGGGGCGCGACGGCTTCAGCAGGGTGAGTTGGTCGTGCTGGGCGGCGACATGCGCCACGCGTCGCATCGCCGCCGTGTCGGGCCGCGCATCGCCTACAACCCCCAGGGACTGGGCCGCAACCTCTACCCGACGCTGTCGGTCCAGGAGAACGTCGATTACTTCGGGCGGCTCTTCGGGCACGGCAGCCGAGCTCGCGCCGAACGCATCGAATCCCTGCTCGACAGCACCGGACTGCTGCCGTTCGCGGGGCGGCCGGCGGGCAAGCTGTCCGGCGGCATGATGCAGAAGCTGGGGCTGTGCTGCGCGCTCATCCACGACCCCGATCTGCTCATCCTGGACGAGCCGACGACCGGCGTGGACCCGCTCTCGCGTCGCCAGTTCTGGGAACTGGTCGAGGACATCCGGGCCCGCCGGCCCGGCATGACCGTGCTGGTGGCCACGGCCTACATGGAGGAGGCCGGTCGTTTCGACCAGCTGGTGGCCATGGACGCAGGGCGCGTGCTGGCTGCCGGCACGCCTGCCCAGCTGCTCGCCCGCACCGGCAGTGCATCGCTCGAGGCTGCGTTCATCGAACTGCTGCCGCCCGAGCGGCGTGCCCGACATCGTTTGCCCGTGCTGCCTGCGCGGGGTGCGAGCGACGGCGACATCGCGATCGAGGCGATCGACCTGACCCGCCGCTTCGGCGACTTCACGGCCGTCGATCGCGTGAACTTCCGCATCGGGCGCGGCGAGATCTTCGGTTTCCTGGGCTCCAACGGCTGCGGCAAGACCACCACGATGAAGATGCTGACGGGCCTGCTGCCCGCCAGCGGCGGAGACGTGCGTCTGTTCGGCCAGCCGCTGGATGCCACCGACCTTGCCGTGCGCCGGCGAGTGGGCTACATGTCGCAGGGATTCTCCCTGTACCGTGACCTGACGGTGCGCCAGAACCTCGAGTTGCAGGCACGGCTGTTCAGCATGGACAGCGCCTCGCTCGCGCCGAGGGTCGACGAACTGTTGCAGCGTTTCGGGCTGGTCGCCGCGGCGAAGGCACTGCCGATGACGCTGCCACTCGGCCTTCGGCAGCGCCTGCAACTGGCCGCGGCGCTCGTGCATGGGCCGGAGTTGCTGATCCTGGACGAACCGACCTCGGGGGTGGACCCGATCGCGCGGGATGAGTTCTGGTCGCTGCTCATCGAGCTGTCGCGCCGCGATGGGGTGACGATCTTCCTGTCCACGCACTTCATGAACGAGGCCGAGCGCTGCGACCGCGTCTCGCTGATGCATGCCGGCAGGGTGCTGGCCTGTGCCAGCCCTGCAGAACTGGCGAGCGGCAGCGAAGCCGGGACGCTGGAGGACAGCTTCGTGCAGCGGCTCCAGGCGGAACAGCAGAGCCTGGAGGGTCGCAGCCGGACGATGGCACCGGCGTCAGCTGGTGAATCGCACGGTCCTGGGCGACCGCTACCCGACGAAGGCCGCGCACCGGCGCTCGACGTCGACGACGGACGCCATGCCGTCGCGCGGGCTCTGGCGCGCACCCAGCGGGCATTCAGCCTCCACCGCCTGCTGAGCTGCGCGCGCAGGGAAACGCTGGAACTGCTGCGCGATCCGATCCGGCTGGCCATGTCGCTGGCCGGAACGGCACTGCTGATGCTCATCATGGGCTACGGCATCAGCATGGACGTCCAGGACCTTCGATTCGCCGCGATCGACCGCGATGACAGCAATGCCAGCCGCGCCTATGTCCAGGAACTGGCCGGCTCGCCCTACTTCCTCGAGCAGCCACCGCTGTCCGGTCATGCGGAACTCGACGCCCGGATGCGCAGCGGGGAACTCGCGCTGGCCCTCGAGATCCCGCCCGGGTTCGCGGCCGATCTGGGCCGCGGACGCCCCACCACGGTGGGCGTCTGGATCGACGGGGCCATGCCCATGCGGGCGGAGATCATCGCCGGCTACGTGCAGGCCCTGCACAACGGATTCCTGTCGCAGCGGATGGCGGAAGCGGGCATCGACGCGCGACCGCCGGCTCAGCTGGAGGTGCGCTACCGGTACAACCCCGGCGTGGTCAGCATCGTCTCGATGGTGCCCGCCGTGATACCCATCCTGCTGATCTTCATCCCCTCGATGCTGCCGGCGCTGGCGGTGGTACGGGAGAAGGAACTGGGCTCGATCACGAACCTGTATGTCACGCCGGTCACGAAGCTGGAGTTCATGCTCGGCAAGCAGCTTCCCTATGTCGTTGCGGGCATGGTCAACTTCGGCGTGCTGACGGCCATGGCGGTCACCGTCTTCGGCGTGCCGTTCACGGGCAGCCTGCTCACGCTCGCGTTGGCGGCCTTCTTGTACGTGTTCGCCGCCACCGCCATCGGGCTGCTCATGTCGTCGTTCACGCGCAGCCAGCTCGCCGCCCTGTTCGGGACGGCGCTGGCCACCATGCTGCCGGCGATCCAGTTCTCGGGCATCCTCAACCCGGTGTCGACGCTGGAGGGTCTGTCGGCAGTGATCGCGCACCTGTATCCGACCGCGGCATTCGTCACCATCAGTCGCGGCACGTTTTCCAAGGCGCTCGGCTTCGAGGAACTCGGCGGGCTCTTCTGGCCGCTGGTGCTGGCCGGCCCGGTGCTGCTGGCGGCCAGCGTGCTGCTGTTGCGCAAGCAGGAGCGCTGATGGGCGGCTTGGCGACGTCGTTGCGCTCGGTGGCGCACCTGGCCGTCAAGGAACTGCGCAGCCTCTGGCGAGACCGACTGCTTCTCGTCTTCGTCGTCTGGGCCTTCAGCGGATCCATCTACGTCGCGGCAACGGTCGTGCCGGACCGTCTGGTGCGCGTGCCCATCGCGATCGTGGACGAGGACCGCACCGAACTGTCGCAGCGTCTCGCGGGCGTCTTCTACCCACCGGACTTCCTGCCCGCGCGACAGATCTCACTGCAGGAGATGGACGCCGGCCTGGACACGGGGCTGTACAGCTTCGTGCTCGACATCCCGCCGGGCTTTCAGCGCGACCTGCTGGCGGGCCGCCGTCCGGCCCTGCAGCTCAACGTCGATGCAACGCAGATGCGCCAATCCTTCATCGGCGCCGGCCAGGTCCAGGCCATGCTGTTGCAGGAGATCCAGGAGTTCGTGGCAGGCGAACGCGCATCGAGCGAAGCGCCCGTTGAGCTGGCCGTGCGCATGCGGTTCAACCCCAGTTCGGACAGTGCGCGCTTCACGGCCGTGATGGAACTGATCAACATGGTCACGATGCTGTCCATCATCCTGGCCGGTGCCGCGCTCATCCGCGAACGCGAGCAGGGGACGCTGGAGCACCTTTTGACGCTGCCGCTGCGGCCGGTGGAGATCATGCTCGCCAAGGTGTTGGCCACCGGAGGGGTGGTCTTTCTGGCCTGCGCGCTGTCGCTGCGTGTCATGGTGGGCGGCGTGCTGGGCCTGCCGATCGCAGGCTCGGCGGCACTGTTCCTGGCGGGGGTCGCGCTGCACCTGTTCGCGACCACCTCGATGGGCATCTTCCTGGGCACCGTGGCCCGCTCGATGCCGCAGCTGGCCTTGCTGATCATCCTGGTGCTGTTGCCGCTCCAGATGCTGTCCGGCGGTGCCACGCCGCGGGAGAGCATGCCGGAGGTGCTGCGCGATCTGATGCTGCTCGCGCCAACGACACACTTCGTGAGCCTCGCCCAGGCGGTTCTCTACCGGGGGGCAGGACTCTCGGTGGTGTGGCCGACGTTGCTGGCCCTGTTGGCCATTGGCGCGGTCTTCTTCGCCGGAACCTTGCGCCGGGTTCGGCGCTCGCTGGCTGCGGGCTGAGGAGCGGGAATGCCTGCAGAGGCATCTGGGCGGATTCGACCTCGATCAGGAGAGCAGCCACCACAGGATCGGCCCGCCAAACAGCAGCCACTTCAGCAGGTAGTAGCCGAATCGGCTCCGCGCCTTGATCCGTTTGCCGAGCAGCCGCACCCGCTGGACGTGCGCAAATGCCCTGTTGAAGCCGCCTGTTCGATCGGTCGCCGCATTGGGCGCAGCGGCGGAACGGATCAGCGTCTGGCTGATGAATCGATTGAAGGTGTTCGCAAGCCCGTTGGTCAGCGGGCGCTCGACATCACAGAACAGGATGATCCTCATCTGCGGGGTGCGATTCTCGGCATGGTGCAGGTAGGTCTCGTCGAAGACCACGCCTTGGCCGTCTATCCAACTGTATTTCTCCCCGTCCACGCACAGGAAGCAGTCGTCCGAGTTTGGGGTCGAGAGGCCGAGGTGGTACCGCAGGGAACCGGCGAACGGGTCGCGGTGGGTGACCAGACGCGCGCCAGGAGGCAACGCCGCGAACATGGCCGCCTTGACGCTGGGAATCTGCTGCAGAAGCGAGGTCGTCAATGGGCACAGTGCCCGCGCCGACGGATGCGCCTCGTCATACCACTTCAGGTGGAAGCGGGTCCAGCCCGTCTTGAAGAAGCTGTTGAAGCCGGCGTCGTCGTACTTGTCGGAGGCCTTGATCTGTCCGGCTGAGGCAAGCCGGTAGGCTTCGTCCCGGATGCTCTCCCAATGGCTTTCCAGCAGACGCAGTTGCGGGAAGGCCGCGGCGTCGAGGAAGGGCCTGTTGGGCACACCGGAGAAGAGGTACATGACGCAGTTGATGGGCGCCATGAACGTCGAGTGGTCGGTGAGTTGGCGCCAGAAGCGCAGGCGCACACTGCCGCGGCGGTGTACGTGGGTTGTGCAGAAGGCGAAGATGCCGAGAACCGCCAACTTGAAGTAAGGAATATCAAGCATGGCTCAATTCCCCGATCCAGGTTCAAGAGGCGTCGAAGCGCGCGGCATGTCGCGGGCGCCGGTCGCATCGCGCAGAACAGTGGTCATGCCTTGCTCGGAACGCTGGTTCCGGAACACCGCGACTACGCCCGTGGCGGGCGGGCCGGCGGCGATACGGCCATTCCGGCCAGCATGTGCCGAACCGCCGGCTCGCCCACCTTGCAGAGGTTGAAGCGGCGGCCATCGAGCATCCAGTGCACGACCAGCCCATCGACCAGGGCCAGCAGGGCTCTCGCTGCATGGGTGGGCTGGGCGTCCGCCGGCAGCGCTCCTGCACGTTGTGCCTCGCGCAGCAGCGCCTCGAATCGCTTGCGGGCCCGTGCCAGCACCGCCAGGCGGCGCTCCCGAACCGAACCCAGTTCATCCACGTACGAAAGCTTCTGGCTCGAGATCGATACGGCGCGCTGCAGCCGTTCATCGCGACTCGTTGCGCGCAGCATGTCGGCGGCGATGGCCTCCACCTCCTGCAACGGCGGCATCTGGGCTCCGGCCTTGTCGTCGAGCCAACGCTGCTCGAAGGGCAGGATCGCGCGATCCATCAGCGCGTTGAACAGATCGGCCTTGTCGCGAAAGTGCCAGTAGACCGCGCCGCGCGTCACCCCTGCCACCTCCGCGATCTCCTGAAGTGACGCTTCGCTCACACCGCGAGCGTCGAAAACGATCTCCGCTGCATCGATGAGCGCCTGGCGGGTCTGGAGGGCTTCTTCCTTGGTGCGGCGGGCCATGTGCGGACCAATCTCCTGCAAGAAGAGCAGGTTTCAGCCGATAATATACATTCGTGCCTGTATCTCTGGCGCCGCCTTGCTCATGGCGGTGCCCGCCGGGCGGCCTGGTGGGCGACCAGCAGTGTCGTGCAACAACGCCGCTCAAACGTTCACTGCAATCACGATGGCCAGCCAGCGATCGCAAGAGATTCGAGGTGTGTGCCGGCTGCTGTCGATCGGCGTTCTGGCCATGACCGCAGGGCCTTGTGTGGCCCAGGGCGATTTGAGTTCGTGCCGGCGCGAGGCCGACGACGCGAGAAGACTGGCCTGCTACGACGCGGCCCTGGGCACCGAATTCGACCGATCCGGGATCGACCCGGCCGTGCCGACCGCGGCACTTGGCCTGCGCAGCGCCGCTGTGGATGCCGAACGCCCGACCCGGCCGGCGGCCAGCCCGGCGCCGGGTCAGGACGAGATGCTGGCTGCCGTGGCCGGCGAGACCTGGGAACTGGGGCCTGAGGCCAAGCGTGGCACGTTCATCGTCCGCACCTATCAGCCCAACTTCGTTCTGCCGGCGCACTGGACCTCCAGCGTGAATCTTGCTCCGTCCACGCCAACGCGCGGGACGGCGCCGTCGGCACTTCGCTACAAGTCGGTAAATGCCAAGATCCAGATCTCGCTGCGGACCAAGGTGGTCGAAGGGCTGCTGCTGCCGCAGGCCGATCTGTGGTTCGCCTACACGCAGCGTTCGCTCTGGCAGTTTTGGGACACGCAGCAGTCGTCGCCGTTTCGCAGCACCGACTATCAGCCGGAGGCCATCTACGTCATACCGACGCCCCGGCCGCTGGCGCCTCTGTGGGCCGGCTGGCACTGGCGCATGACGCAACTCGGGCTCATGCACCAGTCCAACGGGCAGAGCGGCGCGCTGTCGCGCAGTTGGAACCGCGTGTACGCCGCGGCGAGCGTCGATCGCGGCGAACTGGGACTCGTATTGCGCGTGTTCCGTCGGTTGAATGATGGCTCCAACGACGACAACCCGGACATTGCCCGCTACGTTGGCGACGCCGAACTAGCGGCGGCCTGGCTGCCCGGACTGGCCACGGCGCAGGTGACCTGGCGCACTCGCCTGGC
>NZ_JBFXIO010000003.1:0-37964 GCF_050175855.1 Piscinibacter sp. | reverse complement strand
GGCCAGCGGCTGGCCGCCGCGGTAGCGCTGCAGCAGCGGCGCCCACAGCCACGACGAGGCGATCACGCCGGTGCCCAGCAGGATGTAGAAGGCCACCACCGTGCCCGTGCTCGCGCCCTGCTCGCGCAGCAGCGTGACGATGAAGGTCATGTAGCCGATGTAGCCGAGGCCGAACATCAGGTAGCCGGCCAGGCCGAAGGCGAAGTCACGTGCGCGGAAGCCCTCGCCGCGCGGGGCCGTCGCGGCCGGCGGCGCGGCCAGCGCACGGGTGCCCCAGGCCATCAGCAGCGTGGCGGCCATCGCGGCCAGCGCCAGCGCCTGCCACGCCAGCGGCCAGCGCAGCGGCGGCACCACCAGCGACGAGGCGATGATGCCCAGCCCGGTGCCGCCGTAGTACAGACCGAGCACCAGCGAGGGCTTCGCACCGGGGCTCTGGCCGAGCCGCGCAGCCAGCAGCCCGCCGCTGGCGAAGGTGGCGGCGCTGGCCACGCCGGTCAGCCCGCGCAGCGCGTAGAGCAGCTCGTCGCCGCGCACGAGGCCGTGCAGCGCCAGCAGCGCCGCCGCGCCCCAGCCGCCAGCGAGGAACACCGTGCGCGCATCGAGCCGCGCCAGCGCGCGCGGCAGCAGCAGCGCGCCGGCGAGGTAGCCGACCGCGTTGACGGTGTTCATCGCGCCGGCGGTGAAGTAGCTCCAGCCCAGGTCGGCGCGCATCGGCGGCAGCAGCAGCGCATACGAGAAGCGCGCCAGCCCGAGAGAGACGGCCGCGCCCAGCGCGAGTGCCAGCGCCGTGGCGAACAGGCGGCGATCGGTCATGTTCACGTCGAGGCGCCGCGCGCGCCGAGCAGCCGCTGCGCCACCTGCGCGAAGCCGCGCCCGCGCTCGCCCTCGGTGATCCAGGCCGGCCAGGTGTGCAGTTGCGCGGCGAAGCGCATCAGGTTGGCCACGCCGACGCTGAGCGGAAAGTGCTCGAACATGCGCTGATCGTTGGTCGAGTCGCCGACGTAGAGCCAGCGGCCGCGCTCGGCCTCGACGTCGCGTCCGAGCCGCCGCCGCACGATCCAGCGCGCGCCGCTGAGCTTGTCGTGATCGCCGAACCAGCCGTTGATGTGGATGGAGCTCACGGTGGCGTTCATGCCTTCGGACTGCATGAGCGCGACCACCTTCGCGATCGCCGTCTCGTCGAGATGCGCGAATTCGCTGTGGTCGATGGCGATGTCTGTCACGCGGCCGGCGCTGTCGCGGGCCAGCGTCGCGCCCGGCACCTCGCGCAGCACGCGCTGCGCCACCTCGGCCAGGCGCCTGGCGTTGTGCGTGCGCGTGGGGTCGTCCTGCGCGTACTCGATGCGCAGCGTGCCGTCATTCATGAACAATGCCACCGCGCCGTTCTCCGCGACGATGGCGTCGATCGGCCACTCGCGCGCGAACGGCTCGCTCCAGCCCATCGGCCGGCCGGTGATGGCGATCACCGGCATGCCCACCTGGCGCAGCGCGCCGAGTGCGGCCAGCGCCTCGGGTTCGATCGCGCCCTCGTGCGTGAGCGTGTCGTCGATGTCGGTGAGCACGCCACTCACCTCGCGCAGCAGCGCGTCGGGGCAGTCGTCGAAGGGTCGGGAAGCGGTGGGCATGGCGGGAAGTCTCGCACGGCCGCACAGCGCTATGCTGCGGCCATGACCGAAGTAAAGGTGCTGCTGTTCGACGTGTTCGGCACGCTCGTGGATTGGCACGGCTCGATCGCCCGCGAGGTGCATGGCGTGCTCGGCGCGCAGGGCATCGAGGTCGATGGCGCGGCCTTCGCCACCGCCTGGCGCGACCAGTACCAGCCCGCCATGGAAGAGGTGCGCAGCGGGCGCCTGCCGTTCAGCAAGCTCGACGTGCTGCACCGGCGCAACCTCGACGTGGTGCTGAAGGACTTCGGCCTCGACCGCGTCGACGAGGCCACGCGTCGGCACCTCAATCACGCCTGGCACCGGCTGGAAGCGTGGCCCGACGTGACGCCGGGCCTGTCGCGGCTGCGCCTGAAGTACCGCCTCGCGCCCTGCTCGAACGGCAACATCTCGCTGATGGCCGACCTCGCCCGCCGCAACGACTGGCACTGGGATGCGATCACCGGCGCCGAGCTGGCGCGCGACTACAAGCCCAAGGCGATCGTCTACCTCACCGCCGCCGCGGCCTTCGATTGCGCGCCGCAGGAGGCGATGATGGTGGCGGCACATTCGTCCGACCTGGCCGCCGCCGCCGCGGCCGGATTGCGCACCGCCTTCATCGCGCGGCCCGACGAGCACGGACCCGGCATCGGCGAGACCGAGGCCAGCGTGCCGGTGGACCTGTCGGCCGCGAGCCTGCTGGCCCTGGCCGACCGGCTCGGCTGCCGCTGAGCGCGGCCGTCAGGGCCGCACGACGGCCCAGCCGAGCTTCTGCTTCTCGATGATCTCCACCACGCCGGCCTTCACGTAGCCGATGTCGGGCAGCATGTCGTCGCGCGTCTTCTTGCGCCCGGCCATGGTGTTCTCGCACATCAGCACCTTGGCGCCGGTCAGCGAGGTCTCGCTGATGCGCGAGGCCTGGGGCGAGGACTTCTCCAGCAGGCCGATGCCGTTGCCGAACACGACGAGTTCGACATTGACCTTGTCCATGCCGTACTCGTTCTGGATGTTGCGCACCACGTTCAGTGCCTGATTCCAGGTCTTCGGGTCGGCATCGCTGACCTGGATCACCACGCCGGGCTTTCCAGCCGCCATCGGCGCCCGGGCGCCGTCACCGCGCATGCCGGCGCAGCCGGCCAGCACCACCCCCAGGGCCAGCACTGCCAGCCGCCTGCCCATCCAACGTCCCATGGCCTGTCTCCTTCCAGTCGGTTCGTGATCCCCCTGGGGTATTTTGCGCATGCCCGCCGGCTGGCGTCATCAGCATGACTACGAGGGTCGCCGCCGGAATCCCTTCACCCCGCAGGAGGCGGCTCGGCCAGCCCCAGGGCCTTCGACAGCCGCGCCACCAGTGCCACCAGCTCGTCGTCGATGCGCCGGGCCTCTTCGCCGACGCCGGGCGGCAGCGCCTCGGTGCTGTCGAGCTGCAGCTCCAGCGCCGTCAGCGCCTGCGACAGCGTCACCATGCCGGCGGTGCCGCAGGCGCCGCGCAGCGAATGGCACGCGGCCAGCACCGCGGCCCGCGTCGAGGCGTCGATCGGGCCGCGCAACTCGGCCTGTCCGCCGGCGTAGCGCTCGACGAAGCGCCTCAGCAGGCGCAGGACGATCGACGCCTGACCGCCGACGATGCGCATCGCTTCCCCGAGATCGAACCCGTCGACAGCGGCGAGCGCATCGATCGGCAGGATGTCGCCCGGCGCCGCCCGTTCGGCTGCCGAGGGTGCGCCCTGCGCCGGCAACCAGCGCAGCAGCGCGGCGTAGAGCTCGCGCGGCTCCACGGGCTTGCCGAGGTGATCGACCATGCCCGCGTCGAGGCAGGCGTCGCGGTCTTCCCCGAACGCATTCGCAGTCATCGCGATGATCGGCAGCCGCTGGCCCACGCGTGCGCGGATGGCCCGCGTGGCCTCCAGACCGTCCATCACCGGCATCTGGACGTCCATCAGGACCAGGTCGTAGCGCCCCGTTGCCGCCATGCGCAGGGCTTCGGCACCGTTCGGCGCGACATCGACGCCCAGCCCGACGCAGCGCAGCAGTTCGCCCGCCACCTCCTGGTTCACCTCGTTGTCTTCGGCGAGCAGAACCAGCCGTCCGGCGGTGCGACGGCGCAGCGCGGCGTCGTCGAAGGCGGGTGCGGTGGGGGCCGGCGCGGTCCCGCGCAGGGCCGACTGCAAGCTGTCGAACAGCGTGGAGGCCGTGACCGGCTTCGCCAGGGCCGCGGCAAAACCCAGCGCGGCGGCCTGCGGCCAGATCGCGTCGACATCGCCTGCGCTGAACAGCAGGGCTGGCGGCGTGGCCTCGCCGAGCACGCGGCGCAGGGCCTGCAGCGTCGACAGCCCGTCCATGCCCGGCATGCGCAGATCGATCATCACCGCGTCGTAGGCCCGGCCGGCCGCCAGCTCGCGCTCGGCCTGCCGCACGGCGCTGGCACCGTCCGGCGCGGCATCCACGGTCATCCCCAGGCTGCCCAGCTGCTGTCTCAGCGCCTCCCGCGCCTCGGCCAGGTCGTCCACCAGCAGCACGTACCGGCCCCGCATCGACAGCGTGCTCTCCGGCGCAACGCGCGGCGGCGCGACCAGCAGTTGGGCGGTAAACCAGAAGCTGCTGCCTTCGCCCGGAGCGCTGCGGACACCCGCGTCGCCGCCCATCAGCCGTGCAAGGTGCCGCGTCAACGCCAGCCCGAGGCCGGTGCCGCCATGCCGGCGCGTGGTCGAGCTGTCGGCCTGTTCGAAGGCGGCGAACAGCCGCGCCTGTTGCTCCGGCATGATGCCCGGCCCCGTGTCGGTGACCTCGAAGCGCACCTCGATCCGGCCGCCTTGCTGGCCGAGACTCTCGGCACGCAGGCGCACCCAGCCCGACTCGGTGAACTTGACGGCGTTGGACAGCAGGTTGATCAGCGCCTGGGCGAGGTGCTTCGGGTCGCCGATCAGGCGCTCGGGCAGGTGGTCGGTGTCGAGCACCAGCTCCAGGCCCTTCGCCGCCGCTGCCTCGCCTACCACGGTCAGCGCCCGGGTCATCAGTTCGTCGCGAGAGAACTCGATCGACTCGAGCCCCAGCTTGCCGGCCTCGATCTTGGACAGGTCGAGGATGTCGTTGATCACCTGCAGCAGGTGCTTGGCGGCGGTGTCGACCTTGCGCAGCCGCTCGCGCTGCAGGCTGTCGTCAGCGTCGCGCGCCATCAGGTGGGTGAGCCCGATGATCGCGTTCATCGGCGTGCGGATCTCGTGGCTCATGTTGGCGAGGAAGGCGCTCTTTGCGCGTGTGGCCGATTCCGCCTGGTCGGCGCGCAGCGCGAGCTCGCGCTCGGCCCGCTTGAGCGCGGTGATGTCGTTCACCACGGCGATGAAGCCCATCACCTCGCTGTCCACCCAATGCGGCACATAGTGCACGTAGGTGTGGCCTACCGAGCCATCCGGCAGCGTGGTGTCTCGCTCGAAGTCCTGCCGCTGCCCTTGCAGCGCGGCGCGCGCGTAGGGCTCGTTGCGCCGGGTGCGCTCCTCGCCGAGCAGTTCGGCGAACCGCACGCCGACCATCTGCTCCGGACGCCTGTCGAACCACGCGGCGAAGGCCTGGTTGGCGAAGCGGCAGTGCAGGTCGCGATCCCAGTAGGCCACGAGCGCCGGAATGCTGTCGGCGACGTGGCGCAGAAACTGCTCGCCGCGTGCCACGGCCTCGGCCAGCCGCTCGGCGTCCCGGCGCGCTTCGACGAGTTCGCTGACGTCGGTGGCGACCTCCAGCACCCCCTGAACCGCGCCGTCGGCCTGGGCGGCCACGTAGCGAATCTGCTTGGTGCGCGGCAGGCCATCGACCCGTTCCTCGCGCATGTGCAACTGCGGAGTGCCCGCCATGGCCGCCTCGGCGAAGCGCCGCAGGTGGTCAGCGGCGTCGGCCGGATAGATCTCGCGGCAGCTGAGCCCGACGACTTCATCGGCCGTGCGGCCCATGCGTTCCCAGAAGCGCCGGTTGGCAAAGCGCAGTCGGCAGTCGCGGTCCCAGAAGGCGACCCTAGCCGGCAGGCTGTCGGCCACCATGCGGGTCAGCGCCTCGGCCTGCTCCGTCGCCACCTTCGCCAGCTCCGCCTTCAGCTGCGCCTGGCGCAGCTCGGTGATGTTGGTGGCGATGAAGAAGTAGCCGGCGATGGGCTCGGTGCGCTGGTCGGGCACGCGATAGATCCAGAAGTGACCCGGCCGGCCCTCGCCCGAGCGCATGTCGAGCACCGACTCGACCGTCTCGCCGGCAAGGATCCGCTCGATCGATGCACTCTGGCGGTCGAGGAACTCCTGGCCCAGCACCTCGGGAATGGTCTGGCCGATCGCCTGCTCGCGCCGCAGGCCGAACCACTCGAGGTAGGCGCGGTTGGCGAAGCGCAGCCGCAGCTCGCGGTCCCAGTAGGCGAGCAGCGTGGGCTGGTGGTCGGTCATCAACTGCGAGAAAGATTCGATCGCTTCCTTCTCGCGCAGCGCGGCGGTCAGCGCGCGCGTGCGTGCCTCGACTTCCTCCTCGAGGTGCTCACGGTGCGCCGCCTGCTGGCGCACGAGCTGGCGCAGTTCGCTGATGTCGGAGAACGACAGCACCACGCCCTGCGGTGCGCCGCCAGCCATGTCGAAGAACGGCTCGGCATTGACGCTGAGCCAGCGCACGGCCTGCCCCGGGAGCTCCAGCCCGAGGACGGCGCCGTGCTCCGGCCGCCCGCTGGCCAGGGCGCGCACGCTGGGCCACTGCTCGGGCGACAGCAGCTCGCCGCCTTCCGCATGCATGCGGACCTCGGCATCGCGCCGTCGCTGCCGGATCTCCGCCAGGCTCATGCCCAGCATCCGTTGCGCCGAGGGGTTGGCATCGATCACCTCGCCCTTGGCGTCGTAGACGATCACCCCTTCGGCGAGGCTGGCCAGGGTGATGCGTGTGCGGCGTTCTCCGCGCGCGATCTCGGCCTGTGCACGGCCGCGTGCCGCCTCGCTGCGCTGCAGGCCGAGCAGCAGGCCGCCCAGCAGCCCGGCAGACAGCAACAGCATGAGATTGAAGAGCAGCGTGGCCCGCCTCACCGCGGCTTGCGTGCTGTCCGTCACCGCCGCCACGAGCTCGTCCAGCGCGCGGAAGACGTCGTGGATCAGCAGTCGGGTCTGCAGCTCGGCGTCGCTCGCGGGCTGGTTCGGATCGGCCGCCACGAGCGCGTCGTTCAGGTGCTGCAGCAGCGCGCTGAGCGCCTGCGTGCGGGGCTGTTGCCCGCTCTCGGCGCCGACGCGGGCCAGCACGGACTCGGCCTGCGCCAAGAGCGCCGCGCCCTGACTCGCCTGCCAGGGCGATTCGGCACCGCCATCGAAGCGCAGGTGGAAGATCGCCTGCTGCACATCGGCCGCCGCGCGGCCCACGTCTCGTTCGACGGCGTGCAACGACTCGGCCAGCCCCAGTTCGAACCGATGCACCACGCCCAGCAGGGTGAACAGCAAGAGCACCGCGAGCGCCACGGCGTACCACCATGGTCGGGTGGTCGGCACGTCGCTGCGGGCTGATTCCGAGGCAGGCTGGTTCATGTCGGGATCTGCATCAGTCCTCGGAGGATTCCGGCACATCGGCGGCACCCAGCCCGAACGGGCGCAGCAGGTCGAGATGCGCGGGACTTCCAAGGTAGCCGTCCAGTGCCTCGTCGATCGACTGCGCCAGGTGCTCGTCGTCACGCCGAACCGCCAGCCCCACCAGGTTCGTGGTGGCGCCGGGGCCCTCCGCGGGTTCGGCGACGAGCCGGTCCGGAGCCTGCGACGCCATGAGCGCCACCGTCGGCAAGGACAAGGCCAGGGCGTCGCTTCGGCCGGACGCGACCGCCTCGCGGCCGGTGCGGGCGTCGGGCACGATCAACAGCGCGCCGCGATCGGTCATCTTCGCCTCGAAGAACGTTGCCTCCACCGAGCCGGCCACCACGGCCACGCGCACATTCGGCCGGCTCGCCGCCTCGCGATAGGGGCCGAGCTGCGCCGTGGTTCCGGCGCGGCGCAGCCAGCCAGGACGCACGCGCAGCGTCGGGCGGGAGAAGCGCACTCGCTCCCTGCGCTGCGGTGTGATGAACAGCCCGGCGGCAATCACGTCGAAGCGCCCGTCTTCCAGCTCGGGAATCAGGCGGTCGAACTCAGTCAATACCCACGCCGGCCGCACACCCAGGCGCTGCGCCACCTCGCGGGCCACTTCCGGTGATTCGCCACCGGGCCGGCCATCAGCGCGGATCAGTGCATACGGCGCCTCGAGGGCGTAGCCGATGCGAAGTTCCCCGCGTTCACGAACCTGCTCGAGCGAGTCGTCGGAACCACGCCGCCACACACCCGCCACGAGGGACAGCAGCGTCAGCACCGCCAGCAGACCCGCGACGAAATGCCGATGACGAATCAGGAACTGCACTCTGGACATCTTCGAGGCTTGGCGTGGTCTCGGCCTTGCCCGGAATCAAGTTGTGCCCATGCTAGGCCAAGTCACCGGCCCTCAGAGGACAAGTGCGGCCGATCTAGCCCTCACCCACGCCCAGATGTGAGTCGGCCCGAGCAGCCTTGCGCAAGCGACGTCAACGGCCTCAATAAGTGGCGCGCCCGCCGGAGATGTCGAACACCGCGCCGGTGGAGAAGGAGCAGTCCTCCGAAGCCAGCCAGCCGATCAGCGCGGCGATCTCGTTCACCTGCACGAAGCGGCCCATGGGGATCTTCGACAGCATGAAGTTGATGTGCTGCTCGCTCATCTGGTCGAAGATCGCCGTCTTCGCCGCCGCCGGCGAGACCGCGTTGACGAGCACGCCCTGGGTGGCCAGTTCCTTGGCCAGCGACTTGGTCAGCGCGATCAGCCCGGCCTTCGAGGCGCTGTAGTGCGAGGCGTTGGGGTTGCCTTCCTTGCCCGCCACCGAGGCCACGTTGACGATGCGGCCATAGCCGCGCTGCAGCATCTGCGGCACCACGGCGCGGCAAGTGAGGTAGGGCGCGATCAGGTTGACCTCGACGACGCGGCGCCACACCTCGGGCTGCAGTTCCCAGGTGGTGGCGTTGCCGCCGGTGATGCCGGCGTTGTTGACGAGGATGTCGATGCGGCCGTGCGCGCGCATCACCGCGCCGGTGGCGGCCGTGACCGCGCCCTCGTCGGTGAGCTCGACGGCGTGGCCATCGACCGTGCCGAGCGCGGACAGCGATTCCTTCGCCGCAGCCAGCGCCTTGGCGTCGACGTCCCACAGCACCACCTTGGCGCCGGACAGCAGCATGCGCTCGGCGGTGGCGTAGCCGATGCCCTGCGCGCCGCCGGTGATGATGGCGACGCGGCCATTCAGATCGATCTGGTTCATCGGGCGAGCCCCTTCAGTGCCTCGGCCGCGTTCGGGCCCTTCTCGCAATCGGCGATGTACTGGCGGATGATGTCGGCGAACGAGGTGTCGGGCTGCAGCCCCAGCGATGCAGCGCGCGCCGCGGTGGCGCCGGTGGGCCAGTTGGCCACGATGCCGGCGATGCGCTCGTCGCGCTCGAAGCGCACGCGTGCGCGCACCGCCTTGCCGGCCACCTGCTCGAGCGCGTCGAGCATCTCGCCCACCTTCACGTTCAGCGCGGGCAGGTTGAGCGCGAGGCGGCCCTTCAAGGCATCGCGGCTCGCCTCGTACACCGCGATCAGCGCGTCGACCGTGCGGCCCGGCGACGACACCGGGTGCGACACGTCGGGCGACACCGGGCAGACAGCCTCCACGCCCGCCAACGGCTCGCGGATGATGCCGCTGAAGAACGACGAGGCCGCGCCGTTGGGCTTGCCCGGGCGCACCGTCACCGTCATCAGCCGCGCACTGCGGCCGTCGATGTAACCCTTGCGCGTGTAGTCGGCGATCAGGTATTCGCACATCAGCTTGTGCGTGCCGTAACTGGTCTGCGGCGCGGGCAGCGTGGTGTCGGTCACCACCGGCGGCATGGGCACGCCGGCATCCGGGCCGAATACCGCCACCGAGCTGCTGAACACGAAGGTGGGCACCTTGCCGCCCTTGGGCAGCTGCAGGCGCAAGGCATCGAGCAGGGTGCGCGTGGTGTCGAGGTTGCTGCGCAGGCCGAGCTCGAAATCGAGCTCGCATTCGCCCGACACCGCCGAGGCGAGGTGGAACACGCCGTCGAAGCCTTCCTCGGCCAGGCCGGAGCATTGCGCAAGCAGCGCCCCGGTGCGCGCGCTCACGCGCGCATCGGCCAGCAGGTCGGCCGGCGGCGGGAACTGGTCGGCGAGCACGATGTGCTCGATCTTCTTCCCCGCCAGCGTGCCGCGCGCGAGCAGCGTGCGCGCCAGGCGCGCACCGACGAAACCGGCGCCGCCGGTGATGAGCAGCTTCATGCTCTCAGGTCCTCTTCCAGGGTTGGAACCAGCCGAGACCGGCCGAGGTGGCGCCCTTCGGGCGGTACTCGGCACCGATCACGCCGGTGTAGCCGAGCGCGTCGATGCGCTCGAACAGATAGGGGTAGTTGATTTCGCCGATGTCGGGCTCGTGGCGCTCGGGCACGCCGGCGATCTGCAGGTGGCCCACCCGCCCGGTCGGCACAAAGGCCTCGAGCTTCTTCGCCAGGTCGCCCTCGACGATCTGGCAGTGGTACAGGTCCATCTGCACCTTGAGGTTGGCCGCGCCGATGCGCTGCACGATGTCGTGTGCCTCGTCCTGACGATTGAGGAAGAAGCCGGGGATGTCGCGCGTGTTGATCGGCTCGATCAGGAACGTGATGTCGCGCGCCTGCGCCGCCGCCCAGGCTAGGTTGGCCTCATAGACGCCGCGCAGCGCGGCACGCTCGGCACCGGCCGGTGCGAGGCCGGCCATCAGGTGGATGCGCGGGCAGTCCAGTGCGCGGGCGTACTCGATCGCCCGGGCGACGCCGGCGCGGAACTCGTCCTGCCGCCCCGGCAGGCAGGCCAGGCCGCGCTCGCCGGCCACCCAGTCGCCCGGGGGCGCGTTGAAGAGGGCCTGTTGCAGGCCATGGTCGGCCAGCCGCTTCGCGAGTTCCGCCGCCGGGAAATCGTAGGGGAACAGGTACTCGACGGCGTCGAAGCCATCTTTCGCGGCCGCGGCGAAGCGGTCGAGGAAGGCGTGCTCGCCGTACATCATCGAAAGGTTGGCAGCGAAGCGCGGCATGGCGGCCTCCTTCAGGCCTTCTTGGCGGGCAGTTCGAGCCCGGCGAGTTCGGCGTAGAACTTCACCACCGCGGCGTCGTCCTCGTTGCCGTGGCCCGCGGCAGCGGTAGCCAGGTAGAGCTGATGCGCCGCCGCCGCCAGCGGAAGCGGGAAGGCCAGCTTGCGCGCCGCGTCGAGCACGATGCCCAGGTCCTTGACGAAGATGTTCACGCTCGACAGCGGCGTGTAGTCGCCCTCGAGGATGTGCGGCACGCGGTTCTGGAACATCCAGCTCATGCCGGCGGAGTTGCAGATCACCTCGTAGAGCGCCGCCGGGTCTGCGCCGGCGCGCATGCCCAGGGCCATCGCCTCGCAGGCGGCGGCGATGTGCACGCCGGCCAGGTGCTGGTTGACCATCTTCACCGTGGAGCCGACGCCGGCCTTGTCGCCGAGGCGGTAGACCTTGCCGGCGATGGCGTCGAGTACCGCACCGGCGGCCTCGAAGGCCTCGGGGCGGCCTGAAGCCATCACCGTCATCTGCCCTTCGGCGGCCTTCTTCGCGCCGCCGGACACCGGGCCGTCGATCAGGTGCAGGCTGCGCTCGGCAAGCTTCGCCTCCCACTGCGGCGGCAGCGCGGGGTCGACCGTGGCCGAGGCGATCACGACCGAGCCGGGGCGCAGCGACGAGGCCAGGCCCTGCTCGCCGAACAGCACCGCTTCGGTCTGCGCGGCATTGACCACCAGCAGCTGCACCACGTCGCAGCGCGCGGCCAGATCCTGGAGCGAATCAGCGAGTTGCCCGCCGGCCGCCGCGAAACGCGCGCGCGCCGCCTCGGTGGTGTCCAGCCCCCAGGTGGGCACGCCGCGCTTCATCGCCGAGACGGCGGCCCCATAGCCCATCGAGCCCAGGCCGACCACACCGAGCACCTTGCTTTCGCTCATGAACGCACTCCCACGACCCGCCGCTTGCCGCGCGTGATCACGCCGCCCTGCTCCAGGCGCCGCTCGCCGTGCAGGATGTGCTGCGTGGCGCGCTTGCGCGCCGCCAACGGGTCGCGAGCGGCGATGGCCTCGACGATGGCGCGGTGCTCGTTGCGCACCTGTTCCATGAAGTCCTTGCGCCGCGCCTCGTTGCCGCGGGTGATGCGCATGCCCTCGCGCAGGTACTGTTCGAGGAAGCCGAGCAGGCGACTGAATTGCGGGTTGCCGGTGGCCTCGCCGATGGCGCGGTGGAAGGCCAGGTCCTCGGCCACGCCGTCGCGGCCTTCGACCTCCGCGCGGTCGATCTCGGCCAGCGCGCGCTTGAGGCCGCTGATCTGCGCGCGCGTGGCGCGCTGCGCGGCCAGCGCAGCGATCTCGCCCTCGAGCACGCGCCGAACCTCGACCACGTGCACCACCGACTCCACCGACTCCAGCACCGAAGGATCGAAGGCCAGCGGCTGGTTGACCGCCGGCGCGGCGACGAACACGCCGGAGCCCTGCCGCGAGCTGAGCAGCCCGCGCGACTTCAGCTGATGCACGGCCTCGCGCACGACGGTGCGCGAGACACCGTGCGCCTCGGCCAGCTGCTGCTCGGAGGGCAGCTTGTCGCCCGGCTTGAGCCGGCCACCCTCGACCTGCGCGCTGAGCATCGCCGCCAGCCGGTCGGACAGCCGCTCGGTCACCAGCCGGCCGCCCGCGGAGGCCGGGGAAACCTGGGTGGGGGCCGGGCTGATTGACATGGTCATCAGGTTATCATACAACTTTGCGCCAGATCAACGCACAGCGCGAAGCGCGACGAGAAGGGGACAAAGGGCATGGCCAGCGTGAGCATCCGGGGCGCGAAGAAGCGCTTCGGCGACGTCGAGATCCTGCATGGCGTGGACATCGAGATCCCCGACGGTTCCTTCACCGTGCTGGTCGGCCCCTCGGGTTGCGGCAAGTCCACCCTGCTGCGCATGATCGCCGGGCTGGAGCACATCAGCGGCGGCGACATCCTGATCGGCGACACCCGCGTCAACGACGTACCGCCCAAGCAGCGCGACATCGCGATGGTGTTCCAGAACTACGCGCTGTACCCGCACATGACGGTGCGCGACAACATGGCCTTCTCGCTGATGCTGGCCAAGCGCGACAAGGCCACCATCGAGCAGAAGGTCGGCCGCGCCGCCGAGATCCTCGGCCTGAACCAGCTGCTCGACCGCTTCCCGCGCCAGCTCTCCGGCGGCCAGCGCCAGCGCGTGGCGATGGGCCGCGCGATCGTGCGCGACCCGCAAGTGTTCCTCTACGACGAGCCGCTGTCCAACCTCGACGCCAAGCTGCGCGTGGCGATGCGCAGCGAGCTGAAGGAACTGCACCAGCGCCTGAAGACCACCTCGATCTACGTCACGCACGACCAGATCGAGGCGATGACCATGGGCGACCAGATCGTGGTGATGCGCGACGGCCGCATCGAGCAGACCGGCAGCCCGCTGGAGCTGTACGACCGCCCGGCCAACACCTTCGTGGCCGGCTTCATCGGCTCTCCGGCGATGAATTTCCTGCCCGGCACGCTGCGCCGCAGCGGCGGCCAGGCCACCGTGCAGCTGGCCGACGGCACCGCCCTGCCCGCGCCGGCCGATGCCGCCGGCAACGACGGCCAGCCGGTGATCTTCGGCACGCGGCCCGAGCACCTGATGCTGGCCAACGGCAGCGGCATCCCGACGCAGGTGGTGGTGGTCGAGCCCACCGGCGCCGACACCTTCGTCTCCTGCCGCCATCACGGCAGCGAGCTCTCGGTGGTGTTCCGCGAGCGCCACGCCTTCGCGCCGGGCAGCACCATCCACCTGCAGCCCGACACCACGCGGGCCCATCTCTTCGACGCGCAGTCAGGCCGACGGCTCGTGGCCTGAGGCTTTCTTCCGAAGCGGGCTTCACCCGCCATCCTCAACCCAGGAGTCACCAGGAGACAGGCATGCAAGACCAGAACCGTCGCAAATTCCTCGAGAGCTCGGCCGGCGTGGCCGCCGCGGCCACCTTCGGCACCGGCGCGCTGTGGACGCCGATGGCCCAGGCGCAGAGCCTGGCCTACAAGCCCGAGAAGGGCGCCAAGCTGCGCGTGCTGCGCTGGAAGCGCTTCGTGCAGGGCGACGAAGACGCCTTCATGGCCAACATCAAGAAGTTCACCGAGAAGACCGGCATCGAGGTGCGCATCGACAACGAGGGCTGGGAAGACGTGCGCCCGAAGGCTGCGGTGGCCGCCAACATCGGCAGCGGCCCCGACATCATCATCGGCTGGTTCGACGACCCGCACCAGTACCCCGACAAGCTGCTCGACATGACCGACCTGGCCGACTACCTCGGCAAGAAGTACGGCGGCTGGTACGACGTGTGCCGCAAGTATGCGCAGCGCGCCGGCACCAACCGCTGGATCTCGATCCCCTGGGGCGTGGTCGGCAACGCCGTCGTCTACCGGGAGAGTCACGTCAAGGCCGCGGGCTTCGACGGCATCCCGAAGGACACCGCCGGCTTCCTCAAGCTCTGCCAGGCGATGAAAGCCAAGGGCACGCCGGCCGGCTTCGCGCTCGGCAAGGCGGTGGGCGACGGCAACAACTGGGTGCACTGGCTGCTGTGGTCGCACGGCGGCAAGCTGGTCGACAAGGCCGGCAACGTGGTCGTCAATTCGCCCGAGACCATTGCCGCGCTGGAGTATGCCAAGCAGCTGTACGACACCTTCGTGCCGGGCACGCTGTCGTGGCAGGACGCGAACAACAACAAGGCCTTCATCGACAGCCAGATCTCGCTGACGGCCAACGGCATCTCCGTGTACTACGCAGCGAAGAACTCGCAGGATCCGAAGGTCAAGGAGCTGGCGGCCGACATCCAGCACGCGCGCTTCCCGATCGGGCCGGTGGGCAAGCCGACCGAGCTGATGCAGATCACGCAGTTCATGACCTTCAAGCACACCAAGTACCCGCAGGCCGCCAAGGAGCTGGTGCGCTTCCTGATGGAAGGCGAGCAGTACAACCCGTGGATGCAGTCGGCGATCGGCTACGTCTCGCAGCCGCTCAAGGCCTACGAGAAGAACCCGATCTGGACGGTGGATCCGAAGCACACCGCCTACCGCGACGTCGCCTCGATCATGCTCGACCATGGCCACGAGGGGCCGCTGGGCTACGCCTCGGCGGCGGCGATGGCGGACTACATCGTGCTCGACATGGTGGCCGAGGCCTCCAGCGGCTCGAAGACGCCGAAGGAAGCCGCCGAGCGCGCCGAAGCCCGGGCGAAGCGCTACTACAAGCTCTGACATAACCCCCCGTAGCGCCTGCGGCGCTCCCCCCAGGGGGCGCCGCCAGCGGACCGGCCAAGCCGGTTCCGCGGCGGCCGCTGGATCGAGGCTGAACGAATGAGTCTTCTCGAGAAGTTGCAGAACAGCCGCAACGCGCTGGGCTGGGCCTTCATGCTGCCGGCGGCCGTGCTGCTGCTCGGCCTGCTGGCCTATCCGCTCGGGTTGGGCACCTGGCTGGGCTTCACCGACGCCAAGATCGGGCGGCCCGGCGAGTGGGTGGGGCTGGAGAACTTCAAGTACCTGGTGGGCGACAGCGTCACGCAACTGGCGCTGTTCAACACCCTCTTCTACACGGTGGTGGCCAGCATCCTGAAGTTCGCGCTCGGGCTGTGGCTGGCGCTGCTCCTGAACAAGAACCTGCCGTTCAAGAGCTTCTTCCGCGCCATCGTGCTGCTGCCGTGGATCGTGCCGACGGCCCTGTCGGCGATCGCCTTCTGGTGGCTGTACGACGCGCAGTTCTCGGTGTTCTCGTGGGTGCTCACCCAGCTCGGCTGGATCGACCACTACATCGACTTCCTCGGCGACCCGTGGAACGCACGGCTGTCGACCATCGCCGCCAACGTCTGGCGCGGCGTGCCCTTCGTGGCGATCTCGCTGCTGGCCGGCCTGCAGACCATCTCGCCCTCGTACTACGAGGCCTCGGCGATCGACGGCGCCACACCCTGGCAGCAGTTCCGCCACGTGACGCTGCCGCTGCTCACGCCCATCATCGCGGTGGTGATGACCTTCTCGGTGCTGTTCACCTTCACCGACTTCCAGCTGATCTACGTGCTGACGCGCGGCGGCCCGCTGAACGCCACGCACCTGATGGCCACGCTGGCCTTCCAGCGCGGCATCCCCGGCGGCTCGCTCGGCGAAGGCGCAGCGCTGGCCACGCTGATGGTGCCGTTCCTGCTCGCGGCGGTGATGTTCAGCTACTTCGGCCTGCAGCGCCGCGCGTGGCAGCAAGGGGGTGACAAGTGAGCCAGCCCAACGATGATGTGGTAGGCATGGACTACCTGCAGTCGCTGCCGCGACGCTGGGTGGTCACCTACATTCCGCTGGGCATCTTCGTCTTCGTGATGCTCTTCCCCTTCTACTGGATGGTGGTCACCTCGTTCAAGCCGAACGAGGAGCTGCTGTCGCGCGAGGGCAATCCGTTCTGGGTCATCAAGCCGACGCTGGACCACTTCAAGAAGCTGATCTTCGACACGCCCTACCCCGAGTGGCTGTGGAACACGGTGCTGGTGTCCGTCGTGTCGACCTTCGTCTCCATCGTGGCCTCGGTGCTGGCGGCGTATGCGATCGAGCGGTTGCGCTTCTCGGGCGCCAAGCCGGTGGGCGGCGCGATCTTCCTGGCCTACCTGGTACCGCCGTCGATCCTGTTCATCCCGCTGTCGGCGGTGATCTTCCAGCTCGGGCTGTTCGACACCAAGATGGCGTTGATCCTCGCCTACCCGACCTTCCTGATCCCCTTCTGCACCTGGCTGCTGATGGGCTACTTCCGCTCCATCCCCTTCGAGCTGGAGGAGTGCGCGCTGATCGACGGCGCGAGCCGCTGGCAGATCCTCGTCAAGATCATCCTGCCGCTGGCCGTACCGGGTCTGATCTCGGCGGGCATCTTCGCCTTCACGCTCAGCTGGAACGAGTTCATCTACGCGCTGACCTTCGTGTCGAGCTCGGAGAACAAGACCGTGCCGGTCGGTGTGGTGACGGAGCTGGTGGAAGGCGACGTCTACCACTGGGGGTCTCTCATGGCCGGTGCGCTGCTCGGCTCGCTGCCGGTGGCCTTCGTCTACTCGTTCTTCGTCGAGCATTACGTCTCGGGCATGACCGGCTCGGTCAAGGAGTGACACCGTGAGCGCGAACAAGCCGACCGTCGGCTTCGTCGGCGTGGGCCTGATGGGCCACGGCATGGCGAAGAACCTCGTCACCAAGGGCTGGCCGCTGGTGGTGCTGGGGCACCGCAAGCGCGAGCCGGTGGAGCACCTGAAATCGCTCGGCGCGCGCGAGGCCGCCACGCCGCGCGAGCTGGCCGCGCAGTGCGAGATCGTGCACCTGTGCGTGACCGGCTCACCGCAGGTGGAGACGACGATGCGCGGCGAGAACGGCCTGCTCGCCGGCGCGAAGCCTGGCTCGGTGATCATCGACTGCTCGACCTCCAACCCGGTGTCGACGTTGGCCTTGGCCGACGAAGCGAAGGCCAAGGGCGTGCACTTCGTCGACGCGCCGCTGTCGCGCACGCCCAAGGAGGCCGAAGCCGGCACGCTCGACACCATGGTCGGCGCCTCGCCCGAGGTGTTCGCGCGCATCGAGCCGGTGCTGCGCGCCTGGGCCGGCAACGTGGTGCACCTCGGCCCGGTGGGCCTGGGCCACAAGATGAAGCTAGTCAACAACTTCATCGCCATGGGCTATGCGGCGCTGTTCTCCGAGGCACTGGCGATCGCGCGCCGTTCGGGGCTCAGCGTCGAGCAGTTCCACGCCGTGATCGGCTCGGGCCGCATGCGCAGCCCCTTCTACGACACCTTCATGCAGTGGACGCTGGCCGGCGACGAGAACGCCCACCGCTTCACCATCAGCAACGCCCACAAGGACATGCGCTACCTGTCGGCCATGGCCAACGAGGCCGGCGCGGTCAACCTGCTGCAGCCGCAGGTGAAGAACATGTTCGCGGCGATGGAAGCCGCCGGCCAGGGCGAGCGCTTCGTGCCGATGCTGGCTGATTTCATCGCGGGAGTGAACGGGCTGCCGCCCGCCGGGAGCAAGCAATGACCAAGAAGAAGGCGCCGAGCGAACTGCGCTCGCAGCAGTGGTTCGGCCGCCAGGATCGCGACGGCTTCGTCTACCGCAGCTGGGTCAAGGGCAAGGGCGTGCCGCACGACCAGTTCGACGGCCGGCCGGTGATCGGCATCTGCAACACCTTCAGCGAGCTGACGCCTTGCAACTCGCATTTCCGCACGCTGGCGGAGCAGGTGAAGATCGGCGTCTACGAGGCCGGCGGCTTTCCGCTCGAGTTCCCGGTGATGAGCCTCGGCGAGACGCTGCTGCGGCCCACCGCGATGCTGTATCGCAACCTCGCGTCGATGGACGTGGAGGAAAGCATCCGCGGCAACCCGATCGACGGCGTGGTGCTGCTGATGGGCTGCGACAAGACCACGCCCTCCCTGCTGATGGGCGCGGCCAGCGTCGACCTGCCGACCATCGGCGTCTCCGGCGGGCCGATGCTCAACGGCCAGTGGCGCGGCCAGACGCTGGGCTCGGGCACCGGCGTGTGGAGCATGAGCGAGCAGGTGCGTGCCGGCACGCTGAAGCTGCAGGACTTCTTCGAGGCCGAGAGCTGCATGCACCGCAGCCACGGCCACTGCATGACCATGGGCACGGCCTCGACGATGGCCAGCATGGTCGAATCCCTCGGCGTCGGCCTGCCCGGCAACGCCGCCTTCCCGGCGGTGGACGGCCGGCGCAACGTGCTGGCGCGCGACGCCGGCCGCCGCATCGTGCAGATGGTGCACGAGGACCAGCTGCTGTCGAAGGTGCTGACGCGCGAGGGCTTCGAGAACGCGATCAAGACGCTGGCCGCGATCGGCGGCTCGACCAACGCGGTGATTCACCTGGTGGCGATCGCGCGGCGCATCGGCGTGGATCTCACCATCGACGACTTCGACCGCCTGGCCAGCGAGATGCCGTGCATCCTCAACCTGCAGCCCAGCGGCCAATACCTGATGGAGGACTTCTGCTACGCCGGCGGCCTGCCGGCGGTGATGAAGGAGATCCTGCCGGCGCTGAACGCCCACCACGTGACGGTGACCGGCAAGACGGTGGCCGAGAACGTGGCCTCGGCACAGAACTTCAACCCGGCCGTCATCAAGACGATGGCGGAGCCCTTCAAGGAGCAGGCCGGCATCGCCGTGCTGCGCGGCAACCTCGCGCCGCGCGGCGCCGTCATCAAGCCCAGCGCGGCCACGCCCGAGCTGATGGTGCATACCGGCCGCGCCGTGGTGTTCGAGGACATCGAGGACTTCCACAAGCGCATCGACGACGAGAGCCTGGATGTCGACGAGACCTGCATCCTGGTGCTGAAGAACTGCGGGCCCAAGGGCTACCCCGGCATGGCCGAGACCGGCAACATGCCGCTGCCGCCCAAGGTGCTGCGCAAGGGCATCACCGACATGGTCCGCATCAGCGACGCACGCATGAGCGGAACCGCCTACGGCACGGTGGTCCTGCACACCGCGCCCGAGGCGGCGGCCGGCGGCCCGCTCGCGCTGGTGAAGAACGGCGACCTGATCGAGCTCGACGTGCCGAAGCGCAAGCTGCACCTGCACGTGAGCGACGAGGAACTCGCGAAGCGCCGCGCCGCCTGGGCGCCGCCGACGCCGCCGCTGCAAAGCGGCTACTGGAAGCTCTACATCGACCACGTGCTGCAGGCCGACGAGGGCGCCGACCTCGACTTCCTGGTCGGCAAGCGCGGCTCGTTCGTGCCGCGGGACAACCATTGAGCCGCTGCGCGGCTCGATGATGATGGTTTCAGTTCACTGCAGCCGCACGGCGTCGTCGAAATACCAGCTGCGGCGGATCTCGATCACGTCGTAGTCGCGGGCGAGCGATGGCGGGAACGGCGGGTAGGGCCGCAGGTTCTCCACGATGCGGCGGATCGCCTCGTCGACCTCCGGCACCCCGCTGGAGACCACGAAGGTCACCGACTCCACCGATCCGTCGCTGCGGACCGCCACCGTCACCATCGGCGGCCGATGGGGCCGCTTCGCCACGGGGCGGACGGTGTCCGGCAGAGTGTTGAACTGGATCTTGCGCGCCCAGTCCTCGGCATAGCGCACGAGTTCGACGTTGGGGTCGCTGCGGCCCCAGAGCCTCACCCGCCGGGCGGTGCTCAGCGACAGCGGAAGCGATGGGGTGGAACGGGCTGCCGCTGCGGCTGCGTCGCGACGGTCGGCCTCCTCGTCGAGTTGACGGCCGATGGCGCGCAGCACCGCTTCGCGACGCTGCGCCTCGGCCTGCTCGGCCTCGATGCGTGCGGCCTGCTGGCGCGCCTGCTCCTGCCGCCGGGCTTCCTCGCGTGCCGCGGCTTGTCGCAAGGACTCCTGGCGCTCAGCGTCCAGGCGAGCCGCTTCGGCACGTGCCGCCTCCAGGCGAACGCGTTCCTGCCTTAGCGCTTCCTCGCGCGCCGCGGCCTGGCGCAGGGCCTCCTGGCGTTCGGCCTCCTGCCGGGCCGCCTCGGCACGTGCCATCTCCTGGCGGGCGCGCTCCTGCCTTTGCGCCTCCTCGCGCGCCGCGGCCTGGCGCATGGCCTCCTGGCGTTCGGCCTCCTGCCGGGCTGCCTCGGCACGTGCCATCTCCTGGCGGGCGCGCTCCTGCCTTTGTGCCTCCTCGCGCGCCGTGGCCTGACGCAGAGCTTCCTGGCGTTCGGCGTCCTGCCGTGCTGCTTCGGCCAGTGCGGCCTCTTCGCGCAGGCGCGCGAGCCTTTGCGCCTCCTCGCGTGCCGCGGCCTGGCGCAGGGCTTCCTGGCGTTCGGCGTCCTGTCGTGCTGCTTCGGCCACTGCGGCCTCTTCGCGCAGCCGCGCGAGCCTTTGCGCCTCCTCGCGTGCCGCGGCCTGGCGCAGGGCTTCCTGGCGCTCGGCGTCCTGCCGCGCGGCTTCGGCCAGCGCAGCCTCTGCGCGCAGGCGCTCCAGCCGTTGTGCCTCCTCGCGCTCGGCGGCCTGACGCTGCTGCTCCAGTCGCTCCGCGTCGCGCCTGGCGATCTCGGCCCGTTCTGCCTGCTTCCGCTCCTCTTCCAGTTTCGAGGCGTCGTTCTCGCGCGTGGAGGGCGTCGCAGACTCCGGCGCCGAGGCACTCGGCGCCACCACCACCGGCGAGGTGGGCGAGAACGGAACGGCCAGCGCCACGGGCGCGGCGTCTTCCGGCGCTGGCGCCTGGGGAGCCGCGGGCAGCGGCGGTGGCGGTGGCGGAGACGGCGGGAGCGGATCGGGCGGCGGTGCCGGTGCAGGCGTTGGAGGGGCCGGCTCCACCACCTCGGCCTGTGCCACGGCCACCGGTGCCGCCTCCACCGGGGGAGGCGACGGCTTGGCCGGGGCAGGCGGCGCAACGGCACGGCGGGCGGGCCGAGGGGCGATCTTCCTGGGCGCCGGCGGTGCGGGTGCTGCCGCGGGCGCCGGCGGTGCGGGTGCTGCCGCGGGCGACGGCAGCGGTGCGGGCGGCGGCGCCAGACTGGCCTGCATCGCCGGTTCCGGCTCCGGCGGTGGCGCGGGTGCCGCAGGCACAGGCGGCGGGTTGACGAGCACGATGTGCAGATCGGGCACTTCCGCGCGCCGCTCGCGCCACGGGAACAGCAGGCCCGGCAAGCCGTGTTCGTCGCCGCCGAAAGCCAGGCTGCCCACGGCCACGTGCACGACGACGGAGATCAGCAGCGCCCGCACCAGTTCGCGGTCGCGGCGCAGCCGGCGCCACAGCCGCCACCCGGTCGAGCGCCGCCGGCCCGCGCTGACCGCGCGCGGCTTTGCCGCCGCGTCGCGATCGCCGGAAGACTTCATGCGGGCCATGACGCCGATTCTCGCGGGCGCGGGCCTAGCGCCGCCGCAGACCCAGCCACATCACGGTGCCCACCACGATGAGGCCGCCGGCCACCTGCGAGGGCGCGATGGCCTGATCGAGGATCGCCCAGGCCAGCACCAGCGCGAAGATCGGCTCCACGTTCATGATCGCCGAGTTGCCCACCACGCCCAGCCGCGGCAGCACGGTGAACATGATGGTGAAGCCGGTGCCGTACAGCAGCGTCAGGCCGGCCAGGCCCACCCAGCCGGTGGCATCGGCCGGCAGGTGAAAGCCGCCCTGCACCGCCACGCCGGCCAGCGCGAGCAGCGCCACCTGGCCCATCGTGGCGGCGGTACGCACGCGGCCGTCGAGGTCGCCCGCCTCGTGCTGAGTGAAGACGAGCGCCAGGCCGAAGGTCGCCGCCGCGCCGAGCGCGAAGGCCACGCCGGCACCGATGCGGCTCCACTGCCCGGCGGCACCCAGCCCGGAGGCGGCGCCGAAGACGTCGAGCGCCAGTGCCAGGCCGGCCAGCATCACCGGCATGGCGATCAGCACCCGCCGCTCGGGGCGGTGCGCGTAGACGACGCGCGCCCACAGCGCCGTCCACAGCGGGTAGGTGTTGAAGGCCAGCAGCGCCAGCGCCACCGGCAGCCTCGCCACGGCGGAATAGAGGCACAGGCTCTGGATGGCGATGAGCACGCCGATGGCCGGCAACGCGCGGCGGTGTTTCGCCTGCAACCTCAAGGGCACGCCCTGCCAGGCGATGATCGCGCCCACCACCAGCGCCGTCACGGCGCTGCGGAACACCACCGCCGTGGCCACGTCCACGCCGTGATTGAACGCCACGCGCGCCGACACGTGGTTCGCGCCCATCAGCAGCGCGATCAGCAGCAGGGTGAGGAAGGCGGCGGTCGAGAGCGCCGCCGGCCGAGCGTCGCCGGCCACGGTCAGACGCTGGCCGTGAGGCCGCCGTCGACGTAGAGGATGTGGCCGTTGACGAAACGCGCCGCATCGCTGGCGAGGAACACCGCCGCGCCGGCGAGTTCCTCCACCTCGCCCCAGCGACGCATCGGCGTACGCGCCACCAGCCAGCCGCTGAAGGCGGCATCGTCGATCAGCTTGCGGTTGAGCTCCGTCTTGAAATAACCCGGCCCGATGCCGTTGACGTTGATGCCCGAGGGGCCGAGGTCGGCGGCCATGCCCTTGGTGAGCATCTTCACGGCGCCCTTGCTGGCGGTGTAGGGCACGATGCCCGGGCGGCCCAGTTCGCTCATCACCGAGCAGATGTTGATGATGCGGCCGCGGCCGCGCGGCATCATGCGGCGCGACACCGACTGCGCCACGTGGAAGACGGCGTCGAGGTTGGTGCGCATGAGTTCGTCCCAGTCGGCCTCCGCGAAGTCGACGAAGGGTGCGCGCCGCTGGATGCCGGCGTTGTTGACGAGGATCTCGATCGGGCCGAGCTCGCGCTCGATGGCGTCGACGGCGGCATCCACCGCGGCGCGATCGGCGACGTCGAAGCCCCGCGCCTCGACGGCCAGGCCCTCCTCGCGCAGCGCATCACGCGCCGCGGCCAGGCGCTCCGGATCCCGGCCGTTGAGCACCACGCGCGCGCCGGCCTGGGCCAGGCCGCGCGCCAGGGCGAGGCCGAGGCCGGCCGAGGAGCCGGTTACCACGGCGAGACGACCGTCGAGCCGGAAGCTGTCGAGAACATTCATGAAGCGATGATGAACCGTGAAAACCCCGCGAGTCTCGCACCGCCGGCCCGCCGGCGTCTGCCCCTCGCTGATAGAATGCCGCCTGTTCCGAGGAGCGTTGCAAGGCCGCCAGGCCCCAGGCTCGGAAACTTCTACTGCAACGGCGCTCACCCGCACGGTCACGTCTCGTGGGTGAGTTCGGTCAAGGCCTCCCTTCCTGCGTGCTGCGGGTTCCATCGATTCTGGAGCTCACCATGAACGCTGTTCTCAAGCCTTTGCACAACGACCAGTACGCCATTGCCGACCTGTCGCTCGCCGACTGGGGCCGCAAGGAACTCAAGATCGCCGAAACCGAGATGCCGGCGCTGATGGCGATCCGCGAGGAGTACGCCAAGAGCCAGCCCCTGAAGGGCGCGCGCATCACCGGTTCGCTGCACATGACCATCCAGACCGCCGTGCTGGTGGAAACGCTGCAGGCGCTGGGCGCCGAGGTGCGCTGGGCCTCGTGCAACATCTTCAGCACGCAGGACCACGCCGCCGCCGCGCTGGTGGCCGCCGGCACGCCGGTGTTCGCCTACAAGGGCGAGACGCTGAAGGACTACTGGGACTACACCCACCGCATCTTCGAGTTCGGCCCGAAGGGCGCCGAGAACGAAGGCCCGAACATGATCCTCGACGACGGCGGCGACGCCACGCTGCTGATGCACCTGGGCAAGCGCGCCGAGAAGGACGCCTCGGTGATCGCCAACCCGGGCAGCGAGGAAGAACGCGAACTGTTCGCCGCCATCAAGGCCAAGCTGGCCGTCGACCCGATCTGGTACTCGCGCAAGGCCGCCCAGATCATCGGCGTGACCGAAGAGACCACCACCGGCGTGCACCGCCTCAACGAGATGTCGGTCAAGGGCACGCTGCTGTTCCGCGCCATCAACGTCAACGACTCGGTGACCAAGTCGAAGTTCGACAACCTGTACGGCTGCCGCGAGAGCCTGGTCGACGGCATCAAGCGCGCCACCGACGTGATGATCGCCGGCAAGATCGCCGTGGTGGCGGGCTACGGCGACGTGGGCAAGGGCTCTGCGCAGGCGCTGCGCGCCCTGTCGGCGCAGGTGTGGGTGACCGAGATCGACCCGATCAACGCGCTGCAGGCCGCGATGGAGGGCTTCCGCGTCGTGACCATGGACTGGGCCGCCGACAAGGCCGACATCTTCGTCACCGCCACCGGCAACAAGGGCGTGATCACCCACGAGCACATGAAGGCGATGAAGCACAACGCCATCGTCTGCAACATCGGCCACTTCGACAACGAGATCGACATCGCCTCGGTCGAGAAGTACCAGTGGGAAGAGATCAAGCCGCAGGTCGACCACATCATCTTCCCCGACGGCAAGCGCATCATCATGCTGGCCAAGGGGCGGCTGGTGAACCTCGGCTGCGCCACCGGCCACCCGAGCTACGTGATGAGCTCGTCGTTCGCGAACCAGACGATCGCCCAGATCGAGCTGTTCACGCATGCCGACGCCTACGACGTGGGCAAGGTCTACGTGCTGCCCAAGCACCTCGACGAGAAGGTCGCGCGCCTGCAGCTCAAGACGCTCAACGCACAGCTGACCGAGCTGACGGAAGAGCAGGCCGCCTACATCGGCGTGCCCAAGCAGGGCCCGTACAAGCCCGACACCTACCGCTACTGATCGCGGCGAGGCCATGCGCGCGGACCAGCTGCTGGTGCAGCGCGGTCTCGCGCCTTCGCGTTCGGCCGCGCAGCGGCTGATCGCGCAGGGCGCGGTGCGCTGGCTCGGGCCGGCGGGCTGGGCCGCGCCGCGCAAGGCGGGCGACGAACTGCCGGAGGGCTGCGAGCTGCAGCTCACCGACGACGCCGAGCTGCGCTGGGTGTCGCGCGGCGGGCTCAAGCTCGACGGGGCGCTGTCGCACACCGGCATCGACGTGACCGGGCGCACCTGCCTCGACGTGGGCCAGAGCACCGGCGGCTTCACCGACGTGCTGCTGGCGCGCGGCGCGGCGAAGGTGGTCGGCATCGACGTGGGGCACGGCCAGCTGCACGAGCGGCTGCGCGACGACCCGCGGGTGGTGGCACTGGAGGGCGTCAACGCGCGGCACCTCGACGCGACGGCATTGCCGGTCCCGCGCTTCGGCCTGATCGTCGGCGACCTGTCGTTCATCTCGATGACGCTGGTGCTGCCCGCGCTGGCCCCGTTGCTGGCCGTAGACGGCGAGTTGCTGATGCTGGTCAAGCCGCAGTTCGAGCTGCAGCCGGCCGACATCGGCAAGGGCGGCATCGTGCGCGACGAGGTGGCCTACGCGCGGGTGCAAGCACGTGTCCGCGAGGCCTGCGCCGCCTGCGGCTTGGCAGTGGCCGACTGGTTCGCCAGCCCCATCGCCGGCGGCGACGGCAACCGCGAATTCTTCGTGAGGGCGCGCCCGAGCAGCGGCGCACAGGAGAGAGAACATGAATGAGATCCGTACCCCGATCCCGGTGAGCTTCGAGTTCTTCCCGCCCAACACGCCGGTGGGCAGCGAGAAGCTGCGCGGCGTGGTGGCCGAGCTCGCGGCGACGAAGCCGGAGTTCTTCAGCGTCACCTACGGCGCCGGCGGCTCGACGCGCGAGAAGACGCTGTCCACCGTCAGCGAGATCGCCGCGATGGGCCACGAGGCCGCAGCGCACCTGTCGTGCATCGGCGCCACGCGCGAGAGCATCCGCGAGATCCTGGCCACCTATCGCGAGCGCGGCATCCGCCGCCTCGTCGCGCTGCGCGGCGACCTGCCCAGCGGCACGGCCACTGCCGGCGAATTCCGCTACGCCGCCGACCTGGTGCGCTTCATCCGCGAGACCGAGGCCAACCACTGGCACATCGAGGTGGCGGCCTATCCGGAGGTGCACCCGCAACAGCGCTACGCGAAGCGCGACCTGCAGCATTTCGCCGACAAGGTCGGCGCCGGCGCCGACGCCGCGATCACGCAGTTCTTCTTCAACGCCGATGCCTACTTCCACTTCGTCGCGGAGGCGCGCGCGCTGGGTGTGACGGTGCCGATCGTGCCGGGCATCATGCCCTTCCACAACTACGCGCGCATCGCGCAGTTCGCGCAGCGCGACGGCATCGAGATCCCGCGCTGGGTCGCGATGAAGATGGAAGGCTTCATGGACGATGCGGCGTCGATCCGCGCCTTCGGCCTCGACGTGGTGACGCAGCTGTGCGAGCGGCTGATCGCCGGCGGCGCGCCGAGCATCCACTTCTACACGCTGAACCAGTCGGCGCTGGCGCTGGACATCTGCAAGCGGCTCGCCCGCCCGGTTTGACCTGGGTCAGGAGTGGGTGGAAGGCACGTTGCTCGATAGTCACAACGCCTGTGGGGTCTTGATGCACCGCAACAGGGGTACCGGGGCGCAGGTCTGAAATGCCCGTCGAGGAAATAGCCCTCGCTTCGACAGGACACAAGACCATGAACACCCAGACCTTCCAGCGCGCCGCCCTTGCCCTCGCCATCGCCGGCGGGCTCGCCTTCCCGACGCTCGCCCAGGCGCAGGCCACGCCGTGGATGGTGCGCGTGCACGCGCTCAGCCTCGACAGCGCGAACAAGGACAGCACGGGCCTCGATCTCACGGTGAATAACAAGGTGTTCCCGGAAGTCGACATCTCCTACTTCTTCACGCCGAACATCGCCGCGGAGCTGGTGCTGACCTATCCGCAGAAGCACACCGTGAAGGCCGGCGGCACCGAGATCGGCTCGCTCAAGCACCTGCCGCCGACCCTGTCGGTGCAGTACCACGTGACCGACCTCGGCGCCTTCAAGCCCTATGTCGGCGCGGGCCTGAACTACACCCGCTTCTCCAGCGTCGACCTGCCGGCCGGCGTCTCGATCGACAAGAACAGCTTCGGCCTCGCGGTCGGCGCCGGCTTCGACTACGAGATCCAGAAGAACATCTACCTGAACCTCGACGTCAAGAAGGTGCAGATCAAGACGACGGTCAGTGCCGGCGGCACCGACCTGGGCGACTTCAAGGTCGACCCGCTGCTCGTCGGCGTGGGTGTCGGCTTCCGCTTCTGATCTGTTCAGAAGCTGATCGAGGGCGGCGGCCGGCAGAGCGCCGGGCCGCTCCCAAGCCGGCCGGCCATTCCCTCGGGGGATCGGCCGGCGTACCCGTCGGCCGAGGGGCCGTCATACCAGGGGTTTCTGCCAGCTCACGCCATCCTCGGTGAGCATGGCGTCGAGCACGAAGTCCTGCTCGGTGGGCAGCAGCAGCGGCAGGAAGCCGTGGCTGTAGCTCACCCCCACGGTCACCGGCCGCGGCGAGATGGATTTCAGCGTGCGGTCGAAGAAGCCGCCGCCGTAGCCCAGGCGGACGCCGCCAGGGCCGTAGCCCAGGCAGGGCACCACCAGCAGCTCGGGCACGAACTCTTCCGTGTCCTTGGGCTTGGGGATGTCGTAGGCATCGAGCTCCATCGGGCAGCCCGGGTACCAGACGTGGAACCGCAGCGAGCCGCTGTCGCGGTCCTTCACCGGCAGGCCGATACGCCGCACCACGCCGTCCGGCGCGCCTTCGGTCCAGCGGTACAGCGCCGGCAGCGGATCGAACTCGCCCTTGATCGGCCAGTAGGCGCCGATGGTCTTCTCGGGGCGGCCGACCAGCCAGACCCGCAGCACGCTCTGCAGCGCCACGGCGCGCTCGAGCCGGTCGGGCAGGGCCTGGCGGGCGGCGACGAGGCGTTGGCGCAGGGCATCGCGGTCGGTGGGCGTCATGGCGCGAGAAGTGATCGGCGGGGAGCGCATTGTGCAAGACTGCGCCATGGCCGCCGACTCCGAACTCGCCGCCCACTGCCGTGAACTGCTCGCGCCGCTGGGTGCGGTGCGCTCGCGGCGCATGTTCGGCGGCCACGGCTTCTACGTCGACGATCTCTTCGTCGCCCTGATCGCCTTCGGCCGCCTCTACCTCAAGGCCGACGATCGCAGCCGCGCCCGCTTCGAGGCCGCCGGCTGCGAACCCTTCGTCTACGACGGCAAGGGCAGGCCCGTCACGATGAGCTACTTCACCGCGCCGGAAGACGCCATGGAGTCGCCCGCGCTGATGCAGCCCTGGGCGCGGCTCGCACTGGAGGCCGCCGTGCGCGCCAGGGCCGCGAAGAAGGCGCCTGCGAAGCCGGCCAGGCCGGCGCGCTGAACGCGCGGCTGCCAGCGCACTTCGGCGCCTTCGCCGCGCCGCCACGACTCGATCACCGCGCCTTGCGCATCGGCCAGGCGCAGCGAGTCGCCCGGCGACAGCACGACGTCGCTGCCGTCGGCGGGGCCGCAGCGGCCGGTCAGCCAGACGCGGCCGCGCAGCACGGTGAGTTCCCCGGCGCCGGCGCCGACCCGGCGGGCTTCGCCGGGGGCCAGCGAGAGGATCCGTTGGGATTGCGAATTCATCATCAATCTCCTGCAAGTCAGGTTACCATGATCAGTCTTGCAACGAGGAAGATCCAATGAGTTCGGCATCCACCATTCATGCGATTTTGATATGAATGCGCCACGCCGCCGGCCGCTCACGCTGAACAACCTGCGGGCCTTCGAGGCGGTGGCCCGGCTGGCCAGCTTCAGCGCCGCCGCCGAGGAGCTGTACCTCACCCAATCGGCCATGAGCCGGCAGATCAAGAGCCTGGAAGACGAACTCGGCGCCGCGCTGTTCGTGCGCGGCACCCGCCACGTCGAGCCGACACAGGATGCGCAGATCCTGCTGCGGGCCGTGGAGCCGGCGCTGTCGCGGCTCGATGCCGCGGTGCGGCAGATCCGCGAGAAGCGCACGCGGCAGCGTGTCAGCGTGGCGACCTTCGCCTCCTTCGCTTCGCTGTGGCTGCTGCCGCGCATCGAGGCCTTTCAGCGCGAGCACCCGGACATCGACATCCGCGTCTCCGCCCACGACGCGCTGTCCGACCTCGACGACCCCGAGCTCGACCTCGCGCTTCGCTACTGCAGCCCGGCCCAGGCACCGGCGGGCGCGGTGCGCCTGTTCGGCGAGACGCTGACACCGGCGGTGAGCCGCACGCTGATGGAGCGCATCCGTGCCGGCGAGGCGCCGCCCCTGTCGCGGCCCGCCGACCTGGCGCAGCACACGCTGGCCGAGGAAGACGACCACCGCGCGAGTTCGGAATACCTCAGCTGGCGGCACTGGCTGGTGCAGCACGGCGAGCCCTCGCTGCAGCCGCGCCGATGGCTGTACCTCAACTTCACCTACCAGCAGGTGCAGGCGGCCCTGGCCGGCCAGGGTGTGGCGCTCGCCCGCGTGGCGCTGGTGGCCGAGGCGCTGGAGCGCGGCGAACTGGTCGAGCCCTTCGGCGTGGCCGGGCGCATCACCAGCCCTTACTGCTACTGGCTGATCGTCTCGCCGGCCAGCCGCGCGCGGCCCGAGGTGGGTCAGTTCTGCGACTGGGTCGAGGCCCAGGCGGCGCTGACCTGCGCGGCCAGCGGCGAGGCCGTGCCGGCGCCTACGGCGCCACGCCGCGCTCGGTGACGATCAGCGTCAGCGGGATGTCGTGCGGCTGGGGGCTGAACTGCTCCGCGCCCAGCTCGGTGAACGACCAGGCCACGCCCACGGTCGTGAGGTGCGGGTGCTTGGCGAGGTAGCGGTCGAAATAGCCACCGCCGTAACCGAGCCGGTAGCCACCGGCGGCGTAGCCGACGCAGGGCACCAGCACCACGTCGGGCACCACCACCGGCCCGGCGGCGCTGGCGATGCCGCATTCGTCGGGCACCATGGTGGCGCTCCGGTCCCACTGGCGGTAGTCCATCTCGCGCGGCTCGCGGCGGCAGAACGGCAATGCCCATGGCAATTGGTCGCAATAGGCGTCGGCGGCCAAAGCAACCACTGCGTTAAATTCGGATCGTATGGACACGTAGAGGCCCAGGCACTGGGGCTCCAGTTGAGTGATGACTTGCGTCAAGTGGCGCGCCAGCGCCGCCTCTGCCGCCGCATAGTCGGCCGAAAGGGCGAACTGCTGGCGCCGCTCGCGCAAGGCGCGGCGCAATTCGGCGCGGGGGCTGAGTGGGGCGCTCACGGTGCCGCGGGCAGTGAAGAAGAACGGGAAAGACGTTGAATCGAATGCAGAAGGCCAAGGCAGTATATGGGCGGGCTCCGAGGGCCGAGGCACGGCGCGGCGTGCTGCTGGCGCTGCTCGCCACCAGCCTGTCGATGCCACTGACGGCTTCGGCAGCGCCGGGTGACGGCGCCATCCTCGAGGCGCGCGAGGCGCTGCGCAAGAAGGACGGCCAGGGCCTCAGGGTGGCGCGCGCCGCGGCCATCGCCTCGGGCCATCCGCTCGCGCAATGGGCCGACTACTTCGAGCTGACCAACCGCCTCGCCGAGGCGCAGCAGTCCGAGCTCGACGCCTTCTACGCCCGCTGGCCGGCCACCTACGTCGAGGACCGGCTGCGCAACGATTGGCTGCTCGAGCTGGGCAAGCGGCGAGACTGGGCCAACTTTGCCGTCGAGTACCCGCGCTTCCGCATGAACGACGACCGCGAGGTGCGCTGCTACGCCCTGATGCTCGACCACCAGGCCGGCAAGGACGTCAAGGCCGAGGCCTTGTCGACGTGGCTGGCGCAGCGCGACGCCGACGACGGCTGCGCGCTGATGGCCGCCACGCTGGTCGACGCGAAGAAGTTCGGCAGCGCCGAGGTGTGGCGCAAGGCGCGCTTCGCGATCGACGCCAACCGCCCGCGCGCGGCGCGCCAGGCCGCGGCGCTGATCAGCCTCGCCGCCGGCAACAGCGTCGGTGAATTGAGCGACAGCGCGGTGCGCTACCTTGCGCGCAGCGCTTCGGCGGCCTCGCGCCCGGGCGCCGAGCTGGCCACGCTGGCGCTGATGCGGCTGGCCTCCAGCGACCCTGACGCGGCCGCCTTCCAGCTCAACGACCGCTGGGACAAGGCGCTGCCGCCCGACCTGGCCGCCTGGGCCTGGGCCTCGGTGGCCAAGCAGGCGGCGCTGAAGCTGCTGCCCGATGCCTCCGAGCATTTCCAGCGCGCCGCGCAGCGCGCCAGCCGCGGCGGTGCCGAACCCGACTGGCCGGACGACACGCTGGCCTGGAAGGTTCGTGCCGCGCTGCGTGCCGACGACGGCCGCGGCCGCTGGCAGCAGGTCATGCAGGCGATCAACGCGATGACGCCGGAGCAGCAGCGCGACCCAGGCTGGGTCTACTGGAAGGCTCGCGCACTGCAGGCGCTGGCGCCGGCCTCGCAGGACGACGAGGGCATGCGCGTCATGGCCGGCGAGATGCTCGCCGGCATCGCCGGGCGGCTGAACTTCTACGGCCTGCTCGCCGCCGAGGATCTCGGCCAGCCGCTCGCCCTGCCCGCAAAGCCGGCGCCGCCGACTGCCGAGGAGATCGAAGCCGCGCGCACCCACCCGGGACTCACGCGCGCCTTGCAGCTCATCGAGATCGGCCTGCGCAACGAGGGCGTGCGCGAGTGGAATTTCTCGTTGCGCGGCATGGGCGACCGCGCCCTGCTGGCCGCCGCGCAGCGCGCCTGCGACGCCCAGGTGTGGGACCGTTGCATCAACACCAGCGACCGCACGCGCGAGGAGATCGACATCGACCAGCGCTACCCGCTGCCCTTCCGGAAAGACGTGATCGCCAAGGCCAGCGAGATCGGCCTGGACCCGAGCTATGTCTACGGCCTGATCCGCCAGGAGTCGCGCTTCATCCTCGACGCGCGCTCGCACGTCGGCGCCTCGGGGCTGATGCAGATCATGCCGGCCACCGCGCGCTGGACGGCGCGCAAGATCGGCCTGGACTACACGCAGGACATGCTCACCGATCGCGACGCCAACCTGCGCCTGGGCACCAGCTACCTGAAACTGGTGCTCGACGACTTCGGCGGCTCGCAGGCGATGGCGGCAGCGGCCTACAACGCCGGGCCGAACCGGCCGCGCCGCTGGCGCGAGGGGCCGGTGCTCGACGCGGTGGTGTGGGCGGAAAACATCCCCTTCAACGAGACGCGCGACTACGTCAAGAAGGTGCTGCACAACGCCACGGTCTACGCCGCCGTCACCGGCGCACCTGCGCCGTCGCTGAAAGCCCGGCTGGGCGCGAAGATCGGCCCGCGCGAAGCGTCGGCGCCGGCCTCCGACACCAACCTGCCCTGACGCCATGAAGACCAACATCCTGGTGCTCGGCGGCACGGGCTTCGTCGGCCGCAGCGTGTGCGAGAAGCTGGTCGAGCGCAACGGTGGCGGCGGTGGCCGCATCGTGGTGCCCACGCGCCGCCTGGCCGGCGGCAAGCACCTGCAGATGCTGCCCACGCTGCAGCTGGTGCAGGCCGACGTGCACGACGCGGCGCAACTCGCCAGGCTGGTGGCCGGCTGCGACGCGGTGATCAACCTCGTGGCCGTGCTGCAGGGCGACGAGCGCCGCTTCCAGCAGGTGCACGTCGAGCTGCCGCGGCGCATCGCGGCGGCCTGCCAGACGGCAGGCGTGAAGCGGCTGATCCACGTCAGCGCCATCGGCGTGGCGGAAAACGCGCCGAGCCGCTACCTGCGCTCCAAGGCGCAGGGCGAGAAGGTGCTGGCCGGCGCGGGGCTGGATCTCACCGTGCTTCGCCCCTCGCTGATCTTCGGCGCCAGCGACAAGCTGCTCAACCTGTTCGCCACGCTGCAGGCGGTCGCGCCGTTCGTCCCGCTGGCCGGCGCCGACTCGCGCTACCAGCCGGTGTGGGTGGATGACGTGGCCGCGGCCATCGTGCGCTGCCTCGACGACGACGGCACCATCGGCAAGACCTACGAATGCGCCGGCCCCGAGGTGATGACGCTGCGCGACATCGTGCGCAGCGCCGGCCGCTGGGCCGGTTGCGAGCGGCCGGTGATCGGCCTGCCCGGCGGCATCGCGGCGCTGCAGGCCACGCTGATGGAGCTGCTGCCCGGCGAGCCGCTGATCTCGCGCGACAACCTGGCCTCGATGACCGTGCCCAACGTGGCCAGCGGCACGCTGCCGGGGCTGGATGCGCTGGGTATCCGCCCGGCGGCGATGTCGGCCATCGCGCCCGGCTACCTGTCGCGCGGCCAGGGGCCGGCCCGGCTGGACGCCTTCCGCGCCCGCGCCCGCCGCGGCTGAGCTGAGCCGCGTGCGCGCCGCGCATCGCGGCGATGCACGATGCTCACCCACGGCCACCGCGGCCGTGGCTAGCATGGCGAGCCACGAACAAGGAGGCCCGCCATGCAGCTCTACATCGGCAACAAGAACTATTCGTCCTGGTCGATGCGCCCCTGGGTGCTGATGAAGCAGGCCGGCATCCCTTTCGAGGAGGTGATGCTGCGCTTCGACGCGTTCACGCCCGACTCCACGTTCAAGCGGCAGCTGGCCCGCCTCACGCCCGCCGGCCGCGTGCCGGTGCTGATCGACGACGGCTTCGCGGTGTGGGACACGCTGGCCATCGCCGAGACCCTGGCTGAGCGCTTCCCGGCCAAGCAGCTGTGGCCGGCCGACCCGAAGGCGCGCGCTCGCGCGCGCAGCGTCTGCGCCGAGATGCATTCGGGCTTCTCGGCGCTGCGCAGCCACTTCCCGATGAACATCGAGGCGCGGCTGCCCGAAGTCGGCGCGAAGGTGATGGCCGAGCAGGCCGGCGTGCGCGCCGACCTGGAGCGCATCGTCGCCATGTGGACCGAGCTGCTGCGCGAGCACGGCGGGCCGATGCTGTTCGGGGACTTCAGCATCGCCGACGCCTACTTCGCGCCCGTGGTCATGCGACTGACCACCTACGCGCCGCCGCTGCCCGAGGCCATCACGGCCTACATGGCGCGCGTGCAGGCCCTGCCCGGCGTGGCCGCGTGGGTTCAGGACGCGCTGGCCGAGAAGGACTTCCTCGACTTCGAGGAACCGTACCGGAAGCAGCGCTGAAGCCGCGGCCGGGCGGCGCATACACTGCCGGCACATGAAGGTGTACCTGGTCGGCGGCGCGGTGCGCGATCAACTGCTCGGCCGCGCGTCGGGAGACCGCGACTGGGTGGTCGTCGGCAGCACGCCGGCCGAGATGCTGGAAGCCGGCTTCGAGCCGGTCGGGCGCGACTTCCCGGTCTTCCTTCATCCCGACACCCACGAGGAATACGCGCTCGCGCGTACCGAGCGCAAGACGGCGCCGGGTTACCACGGCTTCGCCTTTCACGCCGCGCCGGAGGTCTCGCTGGAGGACGACCTCGCGCGGCGCGACCTGACCATCAACGCGATGGCACGCGGCGAGGACGGCGCGCTGGTCGACCCCTACGGCGGCCAGCGCGACCTGGCCGACAAGGTGCTGCGCCACGTGTCGCCGGCCTTCGCCGAAGATCCGGTGCGCATCCTGCGGCTGGCGCGCTTCGCGGCGCGCTTTCACGACTTCTCGGTCGCGCCGGAGACGCTGGCGCTGATGCGCAGCATGGTCGAGGCCGGCGAGGTCGACGCGCTGGTGGCCGAGCGGGTCTGGCAGGAACTCGCGCGCGGGCTGATGGAGGCGCTGCCGAGCCGCATGTTCGAGGTGCTGCGCGAGTGCGGCGCGCTGGCGCGGCTGCTGCCCGAGGTCGACCGGCTGTGGGGCGTGCCTCAGCGCCCCGAGTACCACCCGGAGATCGACACCGGCGTGCACCTGATGATGGTGCTCGACATGTCGGCACGGCTCGGTGCGACCCTGGCGGTGCGTTTCGCCTGCCTGGGCCACGACCTCGGCAAGGGCACGACACCCGCCGACGTGCTGCCGCGCCACATCGGCCACGAAATGCGCAGCCGCAAGCTGGTACGCACGCTGTGCGAGCGCTGGAAGGTGCCGACGGATTGCCGCGAACTGGCCGAGGCCGTGGCCATGGAGCATGGCAACGTGCACCGCAGCGGCGAGCTGAACGCGGCTGCCGTGCTGCGCCTCCTGGAGCGCTGCGACGCGCTGCGCCGGCCGCAGCGCTTCGACGACCTGCTGCTGGCCTGCGAATGCGACGCGCGCGGCCGGCTCGGCAAGGACGACGAACCCTACCCGCAGCGCGAGCGGCTGGCCGCAGCCCTGCGTGCGGCGCTGGCGGTCGACACCGCGCCGATCGCCGCGGAAGCGGCCGCGCGCGGCCTGAGGGGCCCGGCGATCGGCGACGCGGTGCGCGAGGCCCGCGTGCGGGCCATCGCGGAATCGATCTGACCAGGGCCTGTTCATACTACGGGGAGGCTCGCGTGACTCGGCAAACAGGCGCCGGAAAGGCGCACGGCGCAGCCCAGGCTGGCCGCCTGGGCAAGACGTGCAACGCGGCGGGCGCCTGTTTGCCGAGATCACCCTGCGGGCCGGGGTACCCCAAGGTGCTGGGCGGCGTTGCGCCGCTGGCCCAGGCGACCTGCCTGGGCGGCGCGCCGCGCCTTGCCCAGCGCCTTGGGCCACCCCGGCGCGAGCCTTCCCGTAGTGTGAATAGGCCCTAGATCAGCGCCCCGATCGCCATCGCGATCAGGCTGAGCAGCAGGCTGCTGGCCACCGGGAAATGCCATTCGCGGCCGCGCCAGCGCACGCTGAAGTCGCCCGGCAGCCGCCCGAGGCCGATGCGGCGCAGCCAGCCCGCCAGGCCCTGGAAGACCACGAAGGCGAGCAGGAAGACGATCAGCCAGCGCATGGGCGTGCCTTGCTCAGAGGGTGTGGGTACGGTCGCCCTGGGCGAAGCCGATCGGTTCGATGTCGATGCCGCGGGCCAGGCCGATCACCTTGAAGAGCTCGCCCATCTCGTGCTCGGTGAGCAGCTTCTGGGTGTGGGCCACGGTGCGTACGTCAGCGCCTTGCAGCATCTCGAGGATGCCGCAGTTCATCAGGAAGCGCGCCTGCGTGGTGTAGCCGATCACGTCCAGCCCGGCGTCCTGCGCGGCCAGCGCGATGCCGGTGAAGTCGACATGGGCGGTGATGTCCTTCTCGCCGACGTCGACGAGCGGATCGTCGTCGCTGCGATGGGCTCGGTGGCACATCAGCGTGCCGCCATGGCGCTGCGGATGCCAGTACTCCGCTTCAGGGAAGCCGTAGTCGATGAAGAAGGCCGCACCGCGAACGAGCTTGCCGGCCAGCGTGGCGACGAAGGCCTGCGCCTGCGGATGGATCTCGGTGACGGTGCCCGGCACGAAGGGGCCCTCCACCGGCGGGCGCAACGGGGTGGGCCGGTCGGACCAGACGAATCGCGCGTCCTGCACGGCCACACCGCGTTCGAACCACTGCTCGCCATCGAAGTGCAGCAGCTGCACCGGCATGGCATCGAGCACCTCGTTGCCGATCACCACGCCGGTCATCGCTTCGGGCAGTTCATCGGCCCAGCTCACCTTCTCGCCGAAGGCCCGCAGGCGCTCGCGCTGGCGCTCGCGCAGCGAGCCGGACAGGTCGACGATGGTGTAGCGCGACACCCGGTCGCCCAGCGCCTCGAGCAGTTGCCCCGCCAGCGCACCGGAGCCGGCGCCGAATTCCCACAGCTCGGTGCTGCCGGCGGCCTCCAGCGCCTGGGCCACCTGGCGGGCCAGCGCACGGCCGAACAGCGGCGAGAGTTCCGGCGCGGTGACGAAGTCACTGCCCGAACCGGGCATCGCGCCGAACTTGCGGCTGCCGTGGCTGTAGTAGCCCAGGCCCGGCTCGTACAGCGCGATCGCCATGAAGCGGTCGAAGGCGATCCACCCACCGGCACCGTCGATGGCCTCGCGAATGCGGCGCACAAGGCCCGCCGATACACTGTCGCCCTCGTTCGGTTGCATTGCCGCATTGTAGGAAGCCATGTCCTCCCGCCCCGTCGTGCTGGTCACCGGCGCCGCCCGTCGCATCGGGCGGGCGATCGCGCTCGACCTGGCCGCCCATGGGCACGACGTGGCGCTGCATTGCCACAAGCCGTCGGCGGAGTCGGAAGCCAGCCTGGCCGATCTGCGCGCCCTCGGTGTGCGCGCCGAGCCGTTCGCCGCCGACCTGGCCGAGGAAGCCGCCTGCCGCGCGCTCGTGCCGGCGGTGGCCGAGACCTTCGGCCGCCTCGACGCGGTCGTCAACAACGCCTCGCGCTTTGCCTACGACGATGCGGCGAGCTTCGGCCACGCCGAGATGGAGGCGCACTGGCGCGTCAACACCGCGGCGCCGATCCTGCTCGCCCACGCGCTGCACACGCACCTGCTGGCGCGTGATGCAACGGGCTGCGTGGTCAACCTGCTCGACCAGAAGCTGGCCAACCCGAATCCGGACTTCCTCTCCTACACGCTGTCCAAGGCCGCGCTGGACAGCGCCACGGTGATGCTCGCGCAGGCGCTGGCGCCGCGGCTGCGGGTCTGCGGCGTGTCGCCGGGCGTGACGCTGCTGTCCGGCGACATGAGCGATGCCGACTTCGAAACCGCGCACCGCATGACGCCGCTGCGCCGCTCGTCCACGCCGGCCGACATCGCCCAGGCGGTGCGCTACCTGATCGGCGCCGAGGCAGTGACGGGCACCACGCTGCTCGTCGACGGCGGCCAGCATCTGGCCGCGCAGCCCCGCGACGTCGCCTTCCTCGTCCGCCCCCACTGACCATGCACAGCCTGCTCCACCACGCCAGCCTGCGGGACTGCCGCCGCCTCTTCCTGCGCGACTACGAGGTGCGCATGAACATCGGCGTGCACGACTTCGAGAAGCAGGGTGAGCAGCGCGTGCTGATCAACGTCGACCTGTACGTGCCGCTGTCACTGTCGACACCGCAGCACGACGAGCTCGACGAGGTGGTCGACTACGACTTCATCCGCC
>NZ_JBFXIO010000002.1:0-50865 GCF_050175855.1 Piscinibacter sp. | reverse complement strand
GCCCGCTTCGACGACCAGCGCCGAGGCCAGGTTCTTCGGGGAATGGAACTGTTGCCACTCCCGGTCCTTGGCGAACCGGTCGAGCTGCAGGGCAAGGTCGGTGAGGGAGTCGGGCATGGTCTCGGAGCGCTTCCATGAAAGGGTCGCTGGCATCGAGCCAGCACCGCCAATGTAAGGCGTTCCTGTGCCGTCTCGGAGCGCGCTCGCGAGAGCTCGCAAGGCTCTACCCATCCATGCGGCACTATCCGGGACTTCGCGAAACGCTGCGAGACATCACGCGCGATTTGAGAGAAGATCTGGGCGCCGCGAGATGCGATGCGGGTGCTGCAAATTTGGGCAGCGAGACAGCCGAACCATGTGCTCGGCGTTGGGTGTCAGCAACTAATGCGGCACCTTCGAGGCTCGAGCAGGCCTGTTTCGCGCAAGCGTGAGGTCTCGTGCTGATCCTTCGATCGAGCCCTTGGCCACCAGAAATTTCCAAGGCGCGACAAGCACTTGGGTGAGACGGCAGCCGCGAGAGTGGCTGCCGTTTTTCATTCTGCGGGCGCTTGCGCGCGGGCGAACTTGCGGATGCCGGCTGGTCACGGCGGCTCGTCGCAACGCAGGCATGCAGCGCAACATTGCTGTACAAGATGCCGAATAAAGCATAGTTGGCAAACATGCTCTCTTGGGCATGTATTGCGATAATGCCGGATAAGGCATAAGCTGCGGCATGGACTATCCGATCCAAACTCCGCTGCAACTTGCCACCCACCTACGCTCGCTGCGCAAGGCGCGGGGCCTGAGCCAGGCCGATCTGGGCGCGCGGCTGGGCGTCGGCCAGACGCGCATTGCGCGCATCGAGGGGAACCCAACCGCCATCAGCGTCGAGCAGTTGATCGAGCTGCTGGGCGCGCTCGGGGTGCGGCTGGTGCTCCGTGACACCAGAGGGCCGCAACCGGACAACGCGACAGCATCGAAGCCCCTGCAAGGCAGCACCAGGCAGCGCAAGACGGGCGGCGAGTGGTGACGCGATGGCGGACCTGCACGTCTGGATGAACGGGATGCACGTCGGCGTGTGGTCGGCGCTGCGGACCGGCACGCCGGTGTTCCGCTACGACGAGGACTGGGTGCGGGCCGAGGAAGGTCGGGCCCTATCGCTGTCGCTGCCGTTCAGCGCGAACCTCGAACTTCGAGGTGACGCGGTCAAGAACTACTTCGACAATCTGCTGCCTGACAGTGCCGACATCCGTCGCCGGTTGCGGAGCCGATTCCGCGCGCGCTCGGCCGAGGCCTTCGATCTGCTGTCGGCGATCGGGCGGGACTGCGTCGGTGCGGTGCACTTGCTGCCGCCAGGCGAAGACCCCATCGGCTGGAACACCATCGATGCCGAGCCGCTCGACGAAGCTGGGGTCGAGCGCATCCTGGGGTCGGTGACGTCCGATATGCCGCTCGGGCAACAGGGTGACAACGAGGAACTGCGGCTGTCGATCGCCGGCGCCCAGGAGAAGACAGCGCTGCTGAAGATGGGCCGTCGTTGGTACCGGCCGCGCGGTGCGACGCCGACGACGCACATCCTCAAGCTGCCGCTCGGTCGGGTTGGCAACATGCGGGCCGATATGAGCACCTCGATCGAGAACGAGTGGCTGTGCAGCCGTATCCTGCGTGCGCTCGGCCTGCCCGTGGCGGAAACCGAGATGGCCCGGTTCGGAGACACCAAGGCGCTGATCGTGACCCGTTTCGATCGCCGCTGGGTCGGCATCGAGGATGGTGCGGCACGCAGGACGCGATTCCGGCCGCCAGACGGTGCATGGATCGCCCGACTGCCGCAGGAGGACTTCTGCCAGGCACTCGGCGTCGCGCCCGATCGAAAGTATCAGAGCGACGGCGGGCCCTCGATGCAGGACTGCCTGGCCGTGCTTTCCGGCAGCGAGCACGCGCAGGACGATCAGACCGACTTCGTGCTGAGCCAGTTCGCGTTCTGGCTGCTGGCGGCCACCGATGGCCACGCCAAGAACTTCTCGATCCAGCACCGGCGCGGCGGCCGCTTCGGCCTGGCACCGCTCTACGACGTCCTGTCGGCATGGCCGATCATCGGCAACGGACCGAACCACCTCTCCTATCAGCGCGCAAGACTCGCGATGGGCCTCAAGGCGGGCAACATGCACTACCGGTTGCGTGACATCCAGCCGAGGCATTGGCAAGCGCTTGCTGCGGCGCTGTCGATGGACGCATGGCCCCGGGTGATGGCCTTGGCGCAGAACGTCGATGCGGCGCTGTCTGAAGTGGAAGCCGAACTCCCAGAGGGGTTCCCATCGCGCGTGTGGGACTCGATCGCATCAGGCATGAGACGGCACGTGGATGTGCTTCTGCAAGCGCCGCAAACGTCGCATTGACCACTTCGTCCTCAGTGACGACACCAGCGGCCGTTTCGCTCGCACACCCAAGCCCACATCACTTCACGTAGATCACCCTTCCGTCGCGCACCACGCATTTCACCTCCGCGAAGCGTCTCACGTCTTGCGCCGGATCGGCCTCCAGCACCACGAGGTCTGCGTCGAGCCCCGGCGCAATGCGCCCGCGCCGACCCGACTCGTTCCATCGTGCGGCCGGCGCCGTGGTGAGCGAGGCCAGGATCTGCATGGCGCTCATGCCCGCCTGCGCCATCAGTTCGTACTCCGCGGTGGGGTCGGCGTCGGTCATGTAGTCGACGTCGGTGCCGAAGAGCACGTCGCCGCCGGCAGCGGCGAACTTGCCGAACTCCTGCACGCTCTCGTTCACGATGCGCTCGGCGATCTCCCTGGGTACCTGCTCCTTGGCCAGTTCGTAGCGCAGCAGCTTGAGCGTTGGTATCAGAGAGACGCCCTCGGCACGCAACTGATCGAACAGCGGCTTCGGCCAGGGCGCGGGCACGCCGAGAGGCGGGTGGGCCAGGATGTCCACGCGCGCCTGCAGCGCAGCGCGCACGCCATCGAGGTCGGTGGGGTGCGCGAAAACCAGCTTGCCGCGCCGGTGCGTTTCCTCCACCGCCGCTGCCGCGATGTCGGCGCTCATGCGCTTGACCTGGCCTCCGCCCTGGGGCGTGACGAGGAACAGCTTGGTCGCGTCGGCGCCTGCGTTCAGGTTCTGCCGCACGGTGGCCAGGGCGGAGTCCACCGAGTCGGGCTGTGGAAGCTTGTCGCGAAACGCCGGATCGAGGTGATCGAGATAGATGGGCAGGCCGACTGGCGGAAAGATCGGCCAGCCGGCGGTGAGGATGAGGGGGCCCGCCAGTTCACCCCTGTCGACTCGCGCACGCAGGGCCAGCGTGTTGCCGCGGTCGGAGGCGATGTCGAAGACGGTGGTGAAGCCCCAGCGCGTGAACAACGCCGTCAGCCCCTCCTCGAGCACGCGTGCAGGCCGCTCATGAGCGTTGGTGAACGCGCTGCCGATCAGGTGAACGTGGCTGTTCTGGAAGCCTGCGAGGATCACGCCGCCATCGCATTGCCGGGCCAGCGGCCGAGTCGCCGCTGTGCCTTCATCCGCAGGGCCGACCGCAGCCACCTTGCCGCCGCGGACAAGGATCACCCCGTTCCTGATCGGCATGAGGTCGGGCGCTGGGTAGATCACGCTTCCGCGAAGGGCTTGGGCTGCCGGGGGCGCCGCATGGGCCACCGGCAGGGCTAGCACCAGCATCAGCAGATGGGCCAGGGCGCGCGTGCTGTTTCGTCGGGTCATCGGGCACGTTTAACAGAACGAGGAGCCCGCCTCAACGGGCAGACCCCTCGTTCACTTTGCGCGCCGACTCGGCTGCGGCCTGTGGGCCAGCTCCACCTACTTCTTTTCCTTCAACTCTTCGACCACCCGCGACGCATTCCGCTCCGCCTCGTCGTAGACGCCCCGCTTCGCGGGCTGGTCCTGCTTCCCGATTCCCATCAGTCGTTCACGCTGCGCGCGGATGAAGGCCTCGTCCTGCACCGAGAAGCCCCAGCGCAGCTCCGGCACGGCCCGGTGGCGGCCCTGCACGACGCTCGGGCCGGTGACCATCAGGTACCAGGCGCGTTGGCCTTCCTCCATCGGCAGCCCGCCCTTGGGCGTCTTGAAGTCGCCGCGCGCACCGCTCACCGAGAGCGTCGCGCCGCGTGGAATCTCGATCAGGTCGCCCACGGCAAGTGTCTGCCCGGGCTCGAGCGGCTTCGGCGGCAACGGGCTGCCAGGCTGGCCGAGCAGACGCACGCCGCTCGCCGAGTCGATCTTCGCGCCTTCGAACCAGCCGAGCAGCAGTGCCGGGGCAAAGCGGCCGCTGCGGTCCAGCGGGGGCAGCGGGCCGCCGCCGCAGTCGATGCGCTGGCAGCCGATGTCGAATCGCGGGGGCTGCCTCGGCAGGCATCGCTGCGGGTCGCCCTGGCGGATGCAGGCATCGAGTTCGATCGGCAGCCGCCAGAAGGCGCACTGGCCTTGGGGGCAGATGACCTGCCAGTCGCGCCAGGGGCGCAGCTGCGGGCGTTCGGTCACGGTCACGCTGCCGGCCGAGCAGTTCAGCTGCAGAGCCGAGCCCGCGCGCGTCATGCCACCGGCGAGCTGCTGGCACATCTCCTCGTAGGTGCAGGGCGAGCCGTTGCACACCCGCAGGCGAGGCGCCGGCCCCAGGCTGCCGGCCGCGGCGATGCCCGCCAGCCAGTACTGCGGCGACTGCACGAGCACGCCGCAATACTCGCGCAACTGGCCTTCGAGCGTGCCGCGCGCGGCGGGACTGGAGACGTCGGCCAGCGCGGTGTCGAGATCGGGCACGCCGAAGAAGTCGTTGAGCAGGCCCTTCTCGAGCAGTCCGCCGTCGTGGGCCAGCGCGTCGACGCGGATCTGCGGGTCGTTGATGAACCAGTCCTTCATCGTCAGCACCAGGTCGCGCACCCGGATCGGTGCACCCGGGTTGGCGGCGTTGAAGGGGCCCACCGCGTCCACCAGGCGGTTGATCCAGTCGGGCCCCGACACCGGCCTGGTGCAGGTCTTGTGCTGCGCCTCCCAGGTCAGCAGGCCCTGGAAGTCGGTGTCGCGGAAGCCCGGCTCGGCGTCGCGCACGAACTGGCCGATCGACTTGGTCAGGTCGGCGCTCGGATAGCTCGCGTCGGCGAAGCGCTTGGGGGCCGGCCAGCCGAGCGCGGCGTGCATCGAGTAGGTGAGCGAGCGGGCGCTGTAGCGGTGGATGCCCTCGGCCATCGAGTTCTTGTGGTTGGCCGGCTGCGCGGCCGCGCTGTACGCCGGGTCAGGCACCGGCGCGGCCATCGAGGCGGCTGTCCAGCCGGCCTGCGCCACGGGCGGGAAGCGCGGGTCGATCTCGGTCCAGGGGTCGAGCACCAGGGGCTCGTCGTAGGGCGACGCGGCCGCCGTGGTCTGCGGCGACTTCCGGTTGAAGTAGTCGCTGAGCATGATGCGCTGCAGCAGCGCGCGCACCGACCAGTCGTTGGGCACCAGCGTGTACTCGGAGAGATACCACAGCACGTTCGACTGCGCCTGCGTGCGCGGGAAGTAGTTGGCGATGGTCAGCGGGGCCCCCATGGTCTCGGCCCAGACCTGGTCGGTGATGTTCATCGCCAGCAGGAAGGCCAGCGCCGGCGGGCCGTCGACTTCGCTGGGCGTCGCGGTGCACACGTCGGTGCTGCAAGGGGCGCACGCCATCGGCGTGCCGGCAGCGGGCAGGCTCGCGATCCAGTTGTCGACCTGTGTCAACTCCGCGTTGCTCAGGAACGGCCCGCCCGGCGGCATGCGCGAGCCCGAGCCCGCCGTGCCGCGCAGCTTGCGCGAGAGCATGCTCGCCGCGGCATCGCCGCGCGCCACGCGCAGCACGGTGGCGTCGCGCTGGCTGGGCTGGTCGACCACGTTGTCGGTCCAGTTGGCGGCGGCCAGGTTCATGCCGCCGGCCGGGCTCGTGCCACCGTGGCAACCGGTGCAGCCCTTGCTGGTGAGCAGGGTCTTCACGTCGGTGGTGGCCGGCTCGGGCAGCGGCGCTGGGCCGCCGCCGGTGCAGGCCGGTGTACCGCAGGCGTTGCACGCCGCCGGCTTGCTGCGCACCAGGCCGTTCAGCGCCAGGCTGCGCCGGCCGTCGTCGAGCAGGCTCTGCACCGTCCAGATCGAGCTGCCCACGGGCAGCGGCTGCGTAAGGTGCGGCGCCGGGCCGTGCGTGTCGACCGTGGCGGCGGCGCTGCGGAACGAGCCGCAGCCGGTGAGCGCCCCCCAGGGCGTGCGCGGCGGCGCGCTGCTCGGGTCGTCGAAGATGCCGCCCGAGGCGCCGGTGCGGAACAGCGACGAGAGCTGCGCCGGATCGCCGCCTTGCTCGTTGGCGAAGACCGCCTTCTCGAACTTGCCGAAGACGGGCCAGGCGCGCTTCCAGTAGGTCTGCGGCCCGGTGGTGGAGAACGAGCTGTTGTGGCACTGCATGCATTCGCTCTTGCGGTGCAGGTAGGCGTGCATGAAGGTCTCGGCCATGTCGGTGCGCTGGTTCTCCTCGTTCGCCTCGGCGCCCTGCAGCGGCTTGCTCTGCATCGCGAAGAGGTGCGCCGAGTAGGCCGCGAACACGTTGTCGGCGGCGAACGAGGAGGCGAGCACGTCGCTCATGTTGAAGGCCGACGGCGGCGTGCCGGTGAAGCCGGCGAGATCGGCGCGGCGGGCGAGCAGGAAGTCGGCCAGCGCCGCGTCGCTGCTGGCGCGCAGCGGCGGGCCGTAGCAGCCGGTCTGCGCCTTGTGGCCGCTGCGGTTGACGCGCAGCATGTCCACCAGGTTCTCCTGCCAGTGCGTGCTGAACTCGGGGTCGTGCATCAGCGCGCCGAGCACCTCCTCGCGGCCGCGGCCGTTGGGCGTCGCGGCAATCACGTCCACGAGCAGGCGGGTCTCCTCGGTGCCGCGCACCTTGCGGCCGAGCAGCTTGGGCACCGCCTGGCGCACGAACGACACATCGCCCGCGTCGTCGGAGGGAATGGTGGTGAACAGGGAACAACTCGGGCTGCAGCCGCCCACCAGGGCGACGAGCCCCAGCGCGAGCCAGCGAACGATGCGAGCGGACGGTGTCTTCATGGTGCTGCCTCCCTAGGCGCCGAGCACTTGGGTCTTCAGGCCACGCATCAGGTCGCCGTGGCTGGAGCCGGCGGTCGAGAAGCTGATGTCGGGCACCGCATAGGCGTCGTTCTCGAAGGGCATGATTCCGCAGGCGGTGAGGATCGCGGCACGCAGGTCGGCGGGCCTGAAGTGGCGTGCCGGGTCCGCGCGACCGTCGTCGCCTGCACTCACGCCGGGGGCGTTGCCGTCGAGCAGCGCTCCGGACACGCCACGTGTCACCGGCCCGCCGATCAGCACCTGGCAGAAGCCCTCGGGCCAGTGGTCGCGGCCGCTGCCTGCCCGCGTCGGCGTGCGGCCGAACTCGGTGGTCAGCACCACCATGGTCTTGCTCAGGTCGAGCGTGCCGGCATCGACCAGTTCGCGCAGCGTCTTGCAGATGTTGAACAGGTTGCCGCTCGTCACGCTCGCGTGCGCGCCGCCGTGCGTGTCGTAGGCGCCGCCGCCGGAGGCGGTCTGCATGCCCTTGTCGATCACGCAGGCGTAGCGCGGCGCGTTGGCGCCGGTCTGCGCCAGCAGGTAGGCCGCCAGGCGGATGCCGTGAGCCGGCATGTTCTCGAAGGTGCCCGCGCTGGGGCAGGCCGCATCGTTCGGCAGCGCCAGCGGTGCGGGCGAGCCGGGGGCGGTGAGCAGGCCGTGCAGCGAGGCCGCGCCGAACACCATCGAGCTGCTCGACTCGAAGGCGGCGAAGCCCTTCGAGCGCGTGCGGCCCGCGGGGGTGGTGGACAGCATCGAGCCGTGACGCAGGCTGGCGCTGTACTGGTCGACATACTGGCGCAGCAGCGCATCGCGCTCGCTGCGGATGCCGCTGCGCGTGAGCGAGCCCAGGAATCCCGGCAGGCCGGCGCCCACCTTGAGCACCAGCGGCCGTGCATACGCCGGGTGCATGCCGATGGCGGCCGAGGCCTGCAGGTTGTCGGTGGGGAAGCTGAAGGTCTCCGGCCACAGCACGTAGGAGTAAGGCCGCGGCGGCGGCGGGCCGGCTTCAATGTCGCGCGAGACGAAGTGGTGCTGGATGGCTGCGCCGAGCCCCGCGAGCTTCGGGTTGCCCAGGCGCTGGCCGGTCATCGTCAGCGGAATCGCCGCTTCGTGCGGCTGGAACTCGTGCGCCAGCACGACGATGCGCATCTTGTTCAGGATGGCCGGCTTCCACAGCGGCCGCGTTGCCGGGCCGAGGTGCACCGGCCGGCCATTGGCGTCGTTGGCGAAGGGCGAGAGCGCGGGGTCGGTGAAGGCGGCATCGCAGCCGGCGAAAGGCAGCGCGGCGATCTCGGCGTCGAAGCCTCGGAAGCGGTTGGCCGCGCCGGGCGCGCGGGCATAGAAGGTCTCCCACATCGAGAGACCGCCATAGAGATGGATCTCCAGGATGCGCAGATCCGGCGGCGTGGCCCACACGGTGCCGGCGGTGGCCGGGATGCTGCCCCACACCGCCGCGCGGCTGGCCGAGGGCAGCCAGAGGCCGGCGGCGCCGATGGCGGCGGCGGCCAGCGTGCGCCGCCGGCCGGGATCGATCACGCTGCTCGCACGTCGGGCCATGGCACCACCTCCGCGTCGTCAGTCCTGTGCTCGCACTGGAGCACAGCTGCCGCGGCGGCGCGTCGAACGAACTAGGGGTGCCAGGCCATGCCACTAGGGGGCTGCGTGCCTTCAGCTGTGTTCCTCGCCATGCGCGCCAGCGCAGCCGACGCTGAGCATCAACCGCACCCACGACCGCTTCTTGCTGTCCGACGCGTCCGGCCAGCGCGCGCCCACGTCCGCCGGCATCGACGAAATCCGGGCGGCGCGCGTCGCGGCGAGACCCTTCGCGGAAGTCCTTGGCCTGCGGACAAGCGTGAGGGATTGACGCCCCGACTCGCAGCCTCGAAGCTGCGCCCGGCCCTGAACTCTGACGGCGGAAATGCGACTGCGACTGTTCGGACGTCCCCATCTGACGCTCGACGACGGCCACTGCATGGCGTTCCAGCCGGAGCGGCGATATCGCCTGCTGGCCTACCTGGCCGTCACGGGGTCGTGGGTCACGCGCACGCGGCTGGCCACACTGTTCTGGCCCGAGCACGAGCCCTCCAGTGCGCGCACGAACCTGCGCAAATTGCTGCTCGAGGTTCGACAGCTCGGCCTACCGAAACTCGAGGAGGCCGAGACAGGGCTTCGCTGGTGCCCGTCGACCGATCTGGCCGAGTTCGAAGCGGCCGTGGCCGCGCAGGCATGGGATCGGGCCACGGAACTCGTGCAGGGCCCCCCGCTCGACGGCGTCGAGTCGGGCCCGGTCAGCCCGGCTTTCGAAGCGTGGCTTCAATATGAAAGGGCCCGGATCCTGACCCCGTGGCGACGCGGTGTGCTGGCTGCCTTGGAGCAGGCCGATCCGACCACGGGCATTCCGTGGTGCCGCGTGCTGCTGAAGGTCGACCCTCTCGACGAAGACGCCATGGCAGCGTGGCTGCGCCTGGGCCTGGCCGCCGACGGACGCCAGGAAGCCATCGATGCCTTCCGAGGCTATCGGCATCGGCTGGTGGAGAGCCTTGGCATCGAACCGTCGACTCGCTTGCAGCAAATCTCGGCGGCGTTTCAGCGGCCCCTGGGCGGTACAGGTCCAGTGCGCAGCGTCGCCGAGGTGCTCCTGGGCCGCGAGCCCGAACTGGCGCGCCTTGCCACGCGGCTGGCGGACCCGCAATGCCGCCTGCTCACCCTCGTCGGGCCGGGGGGTGTGGGCAAGACGAGTGTGGCCAGGAGGCTGGCCCAGGAGTGGGCTGCTTCGGGTCGGCCGGTCTGGTGGGTGCCGCTGGAAGACGTGCTGACCCCGTCGGCCCTGGTCGGCCGCATTGCCGATGAAGTGATGCCCGGCCTGCCGCTGCCCAGCCAGGCACTGTCGCATCTGGCCCGCCACTGGCCGGGTGGTCCCGGCCTGCTTGTCCTCGATGCCTTCGAGCATCTCGTGGATGCTGCGGAGCAGCTGGTCGCCTTGCTGGAGACCTCGCCGGCTCTGCGCATCCTGATCACCTCACGCGAACGGCTGGACGTTGCAGCCGAGTGGCTGTTTCCGCTGGCCAGCATGGGTGCCCCGCCGTCCGGCGCCACGATGGACGAGGTGCTGGAGCATCCGGCGGTGCAACTGTTCGACCAGCGGGCCCGGCGCGTGCAGCCCGAGTTCGAACTGGCCGCCGAGTGGCAGGCCGTGCGCGGCATCTGCGCCGCCACCGACGGGCTGCCCCTGGCACTGGAGTTGGCAGCCGGCTGGGTGCGCTTGATGCCATGCCGGCACATCGAGCGAGACCTCGCGACCGGTCTGGCCTGGATCGACGATGGCTCGCACACGCTCGCGCGCAGCTTCGAGCACTCGTGGTCGCTCCTGACGCCTGCAGAGCGCGACGCCTTCTGCCGACTGGCGGTGTTTCGAGGCGGCTTCACGCGCGAGGCCGCCGCGCAAGTGGCCGACGTGCCCCTGCCGCTGCTGGCGAGCCTGGCCGACAAGTCGATGCTGCGCAGGGATGGTCCGGCGCGCCTGTCGACTCATGCGCTGCTGCATGAGTACGCGATGCAGCAGCTGCGTCGCGTCCCCGCCACGCTGGCGAGCCTGCGCGAACGCCATGGCCGCTGGGCGCTGGCCCACCTGCGACATCACTACGGACTGGTCGATGGTCAGCACGCCACGAAGTGCGCTGCCCTCGCCGCGGAGCGCGCCAACCTGTTGCATGCCTGGAGCCACTGGGTCGCGAATGCGGCCCGGCCCGAGCTCGACCTGGCCGCCGAGGTGCTCGCGTGGTTTCACGTCGCCGAGGGGCGGCCGCAGGAAGCGATCGAGCTGTTCGCGCAGGCGGCCGACGCGTTGCGCGACGACACGCCCGAAGGTGCTGCACTGCGTGCGCACCAGGCATGGCTGGAACTCTGGATGGAGCGTTATGCGCAGGCGATCGCGATGGCGCAGCAGGTGCTGCCGGTGCTTCAAGCGTCGCAGCACGAGGCCGGCACGCTGCTGTCTCTGCGCACGCTCGCCCACGCGGCGCGCCGGCAAGGGCGCCATGCCGATTCGGCGAAGCTCTTCGACGACGCGCTGCGGCTGGCACGGCGCATCGGTGACGCGCGCCAGATGGCCACGATGATCGATGCGCGGGCCATGGCGGCCATCATGCTCGGCGAGTACACGCTGGCGATCGAGTCGCTGCGCGAAGCGATCGCACTCAACGAGCAGGTCGGCAACGATGTGCAGCGCATGTATAACGACTTCAATCTCTCGCAGGCCCACGCATTCTGCGGCGACGCGCAGTCTGCCTTAGTGTATGCCGATGCTGCGGTGGAGCGAACCGGGCGCATCGGCTACCGCATCTTCGAGCCCTACGTGCACTGCCAGCGTGCCGCAGTGCTGCAGGCCCTGGGCCGCCACGATCTCGCCGACGGCGACCTGCGGCGTGCCGACGAGGTGGCCCATGCGACGAGCGTGCACACGGCACGGGTCTGGGCGATGGAACTGCACGCGCGCTCGGCGCTGGCCCGCGGCGAGCCCGGCGCTGCGCGTGCGCTGCTGCGTGAGGCCGCGGCGCTGGCCGGCGAGACCGGCAACGTGATGATGGGCGCGGCGCTGGTGCCGGTGGCCGCGCGCACCTCGCTAGCCCTGGGCGACCACGAGCGTGCGTCCCGCTGGCTGTGCGGGCTGCTCGGCAGCGGCCTGACTCAGGCCCCGGTGCTCGCCGAGGCGAAAGCCTTGCTGCATGACGCCGCGCCGGGCCACGGTCCGGCTCCTGACCTGCCGACGACGCTGCTGGAGATCGCCAGCACGCGCTGATCGCGGCCGGACGGCCAGGAAACGGCCTCGAAACGGCACCCTGCCTAGCCTTTCCGGTATCGGGCCTGGGCCCATCCGGCAGGTGCTTCCAGCATGGTCGAGCCGCGGTTGCTGTTGCTTCGCCTCTGGTCGGGCGAGCGCTCGTTTCGCGCTGTCGTGCGCGAGTTCGAACCCGAGCGCAGCTGGCACTTCGACGACCGCCAGTCGCTGATCGACTTCGTGCTCGCATCGCGCCCGATGACGCAAGGCCCGATGGCCGACGACACCGACACGGAAGGGAGAGCAACACCATGACTGCATCGACAGCAACGCCTTCGTGCATCAACTCTGCGCGCCCGGGTGGTGCGTCTGGCCCGGGACCGGTGCCTGCCGAGCGGGCCATGGTCATGGCTACACGGATCGGCCTGGCTGCACTGGCGCTGGCCGCTGCCGCGGCGGCGCACGGGCAGACGCGCTGGGTGGTGGTCAACGGTGAGCGGTTGAGCGATGCGCAGGCCGCGCACTACGACCGTCTGCAATGCGCGACCGTGCCCGACGGCAACTACTGGCTGAACCGGCGCACCGGCGTGTGGGGCTACGCCGGCAACCCGCAGCCGCAGGGCAGGCTGGGCAACGGCTGTGCGCAGTCGGCACCCGGCGGCGTCAATGCAGATGGCACCCTCGGACCGTTCGTCACGATGCGCCGGGCCGAGCAGGAGGCCGCGATGTACCGCGCGCGCGGCCTGCAAGCGGTGGCGTTCCACAACGGCATCGGCTACTTCGTGCGGGTGTCGCGATGAGTGGGCTGCTGCGATGCCTGGGGCTGCTGCTGTTGGCCGTGCTGGCCGGCTGCGACGGCCGCGACCCGGCCCGCGCGGGATGGCCGGAGAGTCGCTCGGCCGTGATGTCCGTCTTTCCGCAGCGCTACACCTTCGGGGGCGACACGCTGCCGGTCGTCGTTCGGCTGGCCTCGCCGGCGGCACGGACCGCGACTTTCACCGTCCGCACCGAACTCCCTGCGGGCAGCGTGGACCTGCCCTCCGGCCCCCTGGAGATTTCGCCGGGCCAGAGCGAACTGCGCTTCGCGTTGAACACGCGGCCGGTGGCCGGCATCGAGCAGGGTCTCGTCGAAGTCACCTGGACCAATGCCGACACCGACACCGGCAGCATCGCGGGCGGCCAGCTCGCCACGCTGCTGCCGGAGCCCACAGCGTTGCAGCTGACCATCGCACCCGGCAGCGTGCCCGGCGGCCAGCCCACCACGCTGCAGTTGACGACCACTCCGACGTATCCGATCGACCTGGTGGTGTCGCTGAGCGCGCAGCCGCCATGGCCCGACCTGCCCGTGCAACTCAACGTGCCGGCGGGCGGGGCGGGCACGCCGACGCCGGTGGCGACCCGCGTCACCGCGGTGCCCGAGACGGTGCAGGTGACGGCCCGGTTGCGTGCCGCGGTCGACATCGAGACCTTGCAGATCCAGACCACGGCCTCCAGCCAGCTGCCGCTGAGCGTGTCCGTGCAGGGCGGCGGCACGGTCAGCAGCGAGCCGCCGGGCATTGATTGCGGCAGCGTGTGCGCCATGGGATTCAACGTCGGTACGCGCCTGGTGCTGACGCCACAGGCCGCGCCCGGCCAGCGCTTCTATGCCTGGACCGGCGACGGCGATTGCAGCGACGGCGTGGTCACGCTCGACTCCGCGCGCAGCTGCACCGCCGTCTTCCAGTCGGCACTGGCGCCGTACCTGCAGAGCCCGGGCTGGCAACAGCTGGGGGCTCCGCTGGCCACGCAGAGCGAAGTCGATCCGGCGCCGTCGCTGGCGCGCGACGGTGCCCATCCGGTCGTGGCCCATGTCGAGGCGCTGGGCGGTGACGTGGCGCGCCTGTACGTCAAGCGCCTGGAGGGCAACGGCTTCGTGACGCTGGGCGGCACGGCGCTCAATGCCGGCAGCATCACCGCCGCCAGCGAGCCGGCCCTGGTGACCAGCGTCACCGGCCAGCCCGTGGTGGCCTGGATCCAGGGCGACGGCATCCAGCAGAACGTGTTCGTGGCGCGCTTCGACGGCAGCACATGGCACAGCGTCGGTGCGGCCGGTGTGCCGCTGAATCAGCGCGCCGGCAGCCGCGCATCGCAGCCGGCCATCGCGCTGGACGCGCAACGCCAGCCGATGGTGGCCTGGCTGGAGGACGGCGCGGTGCAGTTCAGGCGCTTCGACGGCACGGCCTGGGTGGCCGCGGCGGGCGGCGCCGGCCCGGCGGTCGGCGGCGTGGTCGACCAGCTGCGCATGGGCGCCGATCTGGACGGCGAACCGGTGATTGCCTGGCGCGAAGGCACCGGCGCCGCGCAGGCGCTGCGCGTGGTGCGCGGTTTCGACTTCACGCCGCTGGGTGCGCAGGTGGTGCCCGGTGGCGGCCGGGTCGATCGCTTCGCGCTGTTTCCCCAGGTCGGCGGCGCGGTGGTGGCCTATGCGGTGACGGACAGGCCGGTGACCTTGCGCGTGGTCGAGTGGTCTTCAGGCCAATGGGCCGATCGGGGCACGATGCTCGCCAACGACCCGCGCCGCCTGACGCAGGTGGACTTCGCGCGCTTCCCGATGCATGCGTCGGTGGTGCTGGAAGACAGCGCCGCCGGCAGCACCACGCTGGCCCTGCTGCGACGCGACGGCGCCACGCAGGCCTGGGTGGGCGCCGCAGCCGCCCTCGCCAGCACCACGGCAGAGCGGCCGCTGACGGTGTCGCACGAATGGGTCGCGGTGGACTCGCCCCTGCTGGCCACCAGTCACGCGGCCCCGTCGGAACGCTACGCCCTGCGCGTGCGGCGCTTCTTCCCCTGAGCCACCCACGCCCGCAACCAGGAGCATTCGATGAACTGCGCCGGCAATGCAATCACTCCCCCATGGCGATCGCCGACAGGCCTTGTGCTCCTGGTGCTGGCGTGGCTCGTCGCCGCCTGCGGCGGCTCGGGCGGCGGCGGCGCGGCACCTGCACCGGCGCCGACGAGCGTGACGCGTACGGTCAGCGCGGCCGCCGGCGGCACGGTCGATGGGCCCGGCGGTACGCAGCTGGTCATTCCGCCCGGCGCGCTGGCGGCGGATACCGACATCACGATCGCGGTCGATGACCGCGGCCTGCCGGCCGTGCCTGCCGGTGCCTCGCTGGCCTCACCGATGCTGTCGATCACGCCGCACGACCTGGTGTTCGCGCGGCCGGTCACCCTGAGCGTGCCCGTGCCTGCCGACGCCGGTGCAGGCCCGTTCACGCTGCTCAAGACCAATGCCGGCCAGCAGGGGTGGCGCACGCTGGCGGCATCGAACGACGGCGCACGACTGGTCGCCGCGATCTCCGAACTCTCCGGCTTCTTCATCGACCCCGCCGGCTTTCCCATCGCGGTGGCCGTGTTTCCGCGCAGCTTCGTCTGGCAGGAGGGCGGCTTCGTGCTGTTGCGGGCCGATGCTGCATGGGGCTCGCGGCCGGGCCACTACGTCACCTACCAGTGGTGGCGCAACGGTTCGGCTCTCGGCGGCGAAACGAACGACACCTTGCTGATCGACCCCGTGGGCATGGCGGACGACGGTGCGCTGTTCCACGTCACCGTGCAGCAGTGGGGACCGATCGGGTCCACCGGCGCGGGCCAGCCGCCGGTGATGGGGCGCTGGGGCGTCGAGGTGGCCAGCGAGCCGCTGTCGCTGCGGGTCCGGCCGGCGGTGCCGGTGTTCATCGGCGCGCCGGCGGATCTGGCCGTCACCGCCGGCCAGAGCGCCCGCTTCAGCGCCGCCAGCAGATCCAGCACGCCGCAGACGCTGACATGGCGACGCTGCGAGGACCCGACGCGCAGCGGCACGGCCTGTCCGGCCGACTGCAGCGCCGCGCCCTGGGTCACGGTGGCCGGCGCCACCGCAGCGGTGCTGCAGATCGGCGCCGCGACGCTGGCCGACGACGGCGCCCGTTTCGCGCTGCAGGCCGCCAACCGCGGCGGCGCTTCGTGCAGCCGGTCAGCGCAGCTCACGGTCACGCCGGCGCCGGTGGCGCCGGCCATCCTGGGCCTGTCTGCGCCGGGCCCGCTGTTCGCGGGGCAGAGCGGCAGCTTCACCGTCAATGCGACCGGCAGCGATCTTGGCTATCGCTGGGAGACGCAGCCGAGCGGCAGCAACGCCTTCGCGCCGGTGCAGCCGCCGGTGGATGCCGCGACCTACACCGTCTCCAACGTCAGTGCGGCCGACAACGGCACGCTGGTGCGCGTGGTGGTGAGCAACGGCCTGGGCAGCGTGGTGCTCGATCCGCCCGCCGTGCTGCAGGTGCGTGCCGGTGCCGCTCTGGCACCCGTGCGACTGGGCACCTCGACCCACGCCAGCCTGGCGCTCACGGCCGACGGCCGCTTGATGGCCTGGGGCAGCAACGGCAACGGCCTCGGCGGCACCAACGACGGCGGTGACCTGCTCACGCCCGTGGCCATTCCCGGGCTGACGGGCGTCGCCCGCTTCGACGGTGGTGAACTGCATGGCCTGGCGCTTGCGGGCAGTGGCGAGCTGCTGGCCTGGGGCAGCGGCGCAGGCGCGCAACTGGGCACGCCGGTGGCGGGCTTCGAGACCAGGCCCGTGCCCGGCTTCGGACCCGGCAGTGCGCGTGGGCCGGTGTCCGCCGCGGCGGCGGGCGGCTCCTTCAGCATCGTGGCCACGGCCGACGGGCGCGTCTGGAGCTGGGGCTGGAACGACACCGGCAATCTGGGCGACGGCAGCACAGTGCCGGCGTTCGACACACCGGTCGAACTGACCGGCCTGGCCGGCATCGTCCGCGTGGCGGCCAGCCGCGAGGCGGCTGCCGCGCTGGACCGCCAGGGCCGCCTGTGGGTGTGGGGCGTGGCCGGCGGGCACCTGGGGCAGGACCAGGCCTACCTGCTGCCCACGCCCGTGCCGCTGCCGGGACCGGCCGTCGACGTGTCGCTCGGGCGTGGGTTCGGTGTGGCCCTGCTGGGCGACGGGCGCGTCGTGACCTGGGGTCAGAACGACCTGGGCCAGCTCGGCTCGGGCGACACCGAGCCTCGCCATGCGCCGGCCGTGGTGCCGCTGCCGGACGTGGCGGTGGGCATCAGCGTGGGCGACGACCACGTGGCGGTGCTGCTGGCCGACGGCCGGGTGATGACCTGGGGTGCCGGCAGCCAGGGCCAGCTCGGCGGTGTCTCAATGGCGCGGCGGACCGAGCCTGGGGTGGTCGAGGACCTGCCACCCATCCGGGCCATCGCCGCCGGCAACTTGCACACGCTGGCGCTCGACGCGCAGGGCCAGGTCTGGGCCTGGGGCCGCAACCGCAATGGACAGCTCGGCGACGGCACCACGCTCGGAGCCCTTCGTCCGCGGCTCGTGCCCGGCCTGAATCTCAACTAGGAGCCAACCATGAACATGCTGCGCAGCGGGTTGCTGCACACCCTGGCCCTGGTGGCCGTACTGCTGACGCTCGGCCTCGTGGCCGGCTGTGGAGGCGGATCGAGCGGGCCGTCGACCGTGACCATCGGCGCGGCCGGCGGAAGCGCCAGCGGCCCCGATGGCGCCGGGCTCGATGTACCCGCCGGCGCGCTGGCCGCCGACGCCGCCGTGGCGATCGAGCGCGACAGCCGCGGGGCGCCGGCGCTGCCCGCGGGCATGAGCACCTTCGGGCCGACCTACGCCTTCACGCCGCATGGCACCACGTTTGCCGTGGCGGTTTCGGTGCGTGTGCCCTACGACGCCGCATCGGTGCCGGCCGGGGCTGCGCCGGCGCTGTACAAGACCAATGCGGCCGGCGCCTGGGAGCGTGTGGCCGGCGCCACCGCGGCGGCCGGCATCGTCACCGCGCAGGTCACGTCGTTCAGCTGGTTCGTCGTCGGCAACCTCGCGCCCACCATCACGACCCAGCCAGCCGATGCCAGCGTGGTGGAGCCGGCCACGGCCAGCTTCCGCGTGGTCGCCATCGGCACGCCGCCCTTCACCTACCAGTGGCAACGCAGCGACGACGGTGGCGCGAACTTCTCCGACATCGCTGGTGCCACGGCCGACCGCTACACCACCCCGCCCACCGGCGCGGCGGCGGATGACGGCGCCCGCTTCCGCGTGCGCGTGGCCAATCTCGAGGGCAGCAGCCTGAGCCAGGCCGCGCGGCTCTCGGTCACGGCAGCTGCTGCCGCCACAGCGACCTTGACGGTGACCGTCACGCCGCCGAGCAGCGGCACGGTCACCAGCATTCCCGGCGGCATCGACTGTGGCAGCGACTGCAGCCAGGCCTACACGCTGGACACCGTGGTGGCATTGACGCCGACGCCGGCCGCGGGATTCACCTTCTCGGGCTGGAGCGGCAGTGGCTGCGGCGCCAGCGTGACGATGAGCGCCGCGCGCACCTGCACCGCGACCTTCTCGCCCGTCACCACCGGGCTCGACCTGACGGGCACCTGGGTCTCGAGCTACCGGTGCAGCGGCAGCGGCGGCAGCTTCAGCGGGCAGGACACCCTGACCGTGACTCAGAACGGCACGAGCGTGAACTTCACCTCGCAGTCCGACGGCGCCACCTTCACCGGCACGCTCAATGGCAGCACTCTCACCTACAGCGGCGGGCTGGCCGGCAGCTATACCGAGACCGGGACCTGGTCACTGCAGGATGCCAACCACTTCACCAAGACTTCGACCTACACGCGAACCGATGGCAGCGGTGGCAGCTGCCCGGGCACCGGCCAGCGACTCGGTGCAGCGGCGGCGCAGCGCATCGCCGCGGGTGCCGACTTCTCGCTGGCGCGCCTGGCCGACGGCAGTGTGGTGTCCTGGGGCTCTGACGCTTCGGGCACCCTGGGCGCTGGGCCGGGGGACCAGTCGCGCAACGTGCCCGGCGGGACACCGCTGAGCAACGTGGCCACGATCGGGGCCGGCGTCGCGCACGGGCTGGCCATCGTGGCCAACGGCGGCGGTCTGCGCGGCTGGGGCTACAACGGATTCGGCCAGTTGAGCGACAGCACGAACCTGAGCCGCGAATCGCCGGTGACTCCGCCGTTCAACCATCCCGAGGCGGTCGAGGTCTGCGGCGGCAGCCTGCACTCGCTGCTGCGGCGTGCCGATGGCGTGCTGCGCGCGTTCGGTGCCAACATGAACGGCCAGATCGGCGACGGCACCTTCGGGTCCTCCGCCGCGCCACCGTACAGCGTGCTGGTCAGTGGCATCACCGACGCTACCGCCATCGCCTGCGGCGGCAACCACTCGCTGGCCCTGCTGGCCGACGGCACGGTGCGCGCCTGGGGCGCGAACGGCGCCGGCCAGCTCGGTGACGGCACGACCACCGACCGCAACGCACCGGTGGCCGTGGCCGGCCTGAGCCAGGTGATCGCCATCGCCGCCGGCACCGACCACTCGCTCGCGCTGCGCAGCGACGGCAGCGTCTGGGCCTGGGGCAGCAACGCCAACGGCAAGCTGGGCGACGGCAGCAGCACCGATCGCCCCCTGCCGACGGCCACGCTGCTCACGTCGGGCATCACCGCCATCGCCGCGGGCGGCATGAACTCGCTGGCCTTGCGCGGCGTCGATGGCGTGGTGCTGGCCTGGGGCATCAACGAGACCGGCCAGCTCGGAAGCGGCTCGCTGGTCCCCGGGTTCCGAACCCAGCCTGCGCCGGTGATCAACCTGAGCAACGTGGTCGCCATCGCGTTCGGCCGCAACGACATCGGCCACGGCCTGGCCGTAAGTGCCGACGGCACGGTCTGGGCCTGGGGTGACAACCGCATGGGCAACGACAACAGCGGGCGCCCCGTCTACGGCAAGCTCGGCCATGGCAGCAGCGAGCCGTTCTCGGCCACGCCGGTGCCGGTCAGCGGCCTCAACCTGAACTGATGCGCCGAGCTCAGTGCATGTTCTGCGGTGGCTGGCTGAACAGCTTCGCCGCCCGCCCCTTCAACTCGAGCAGCTCGCTGGGCGTCACCGAGTAGCGGCCGCCCAGCGCATCGGCCTCGACGCGGAACTCCACCTCGCGCTGGCCGTTGCGCAGGATGCCGACGCTGAACTCGTAGTCCTTGCGCGAGGCGGGCACGCCCTGGGTGGCGGCGTCGTAGTCCTCGTAGCGCACGTTGCGGATCTCGCCGCTGGCCAGGTCGAGCTCGCCCTGCGCGCGGATCTCGTCGTCGCTGAGCTCGTCGATGATGGTGATGGGCAGTTTCAGGTCCATGGCCGGATCCACAAGGAAGTGAGGCCCCGATCGGGCAGGCGACGATTGTCCCTTGAACGCGCCGCGGCGGGATTCAACCGCCGCTGAGCGCCAGCACGATGGCCACGTCGTCCTCCGGCCGCAGCGCGTGGCCGAGGTCGCGCACGCAGCGGCCGTTGACGAACACGCGCATGTTCGCGCGCAGCTCGTTGCGCTCGTCGACGACGCGAAAGCGCAGCCCCGGGTGGCGGCGCTCCAGGTCGGCGAAGAGGGCGGCGAGCGTGTCGCCGGCCGCTTCCACCCGCGATTCGCCGGTGTAGGAGCGCAACGCGCCGGGCACCAGCACCTTCATGGCAGCGCCGCCACTTCCACCGCGTAGATCTCCGGCAGGTGCCGCGCGATGTTCTCCCAGCGCTGCCCGCCCTCGTGGCCGATCCACAGTTCGCCGCCGCTGTTGCCCAGGTACAGCGCCGGCGACGCCGTCGCGTCCACCGTCATGGCCTGGCGCTTGATCGTCCACCACGCCTGCCCGGCCGGCAGGCCGTGGTCCAGGCGCTGCCAGCTCGCGCCGCCGTCGTGGGTGACATAGGCAGCCGGCCGGCCGCCGGGGCTGGTGCGCGGCCAGACGTCGTTGCCGTCCATCGGGAATACCCAGGCGGTGTCGGGGTTGCGCGGGTGCACCACCATCGGGAAGCCGATGTCGCCGACGTCGGCCGGCATCGCGCGGCCGATGCGCTGCCAGGCGGTGTCGGGGCGGTCGAGCCGGTAGATGCCGCAGTGGTTCTGCTGGTAGAGCCGGTCGGGGTTCGTCGGGCACAGGCGAATGCAGTGCGGGTCGTGGAAGGTCACGGTGTTCTGATCGAACCCCTCCACCACCTGCATGCCCTCGATGAGCGTGTGCCAGCTGCGCCCGGCATCGTGCGACTCGTGCACGCCGCCGCCGGACATGCCGAAGTAGAGGTGCGATGCGTCGCGCGGGTCGACGATGATCGAGTGCAGCTTCGGGCCGTCGGGCGTGCCGTCCTGCACCGTGCCCATCCACTCGCGGAACTGCGCGTCGTCGTTGACGGCCGGCAGCGGCGTCCACGTCGCACCGCCGTCCGCCGAACGGAACAGCCCCTGCGGCGAAGTGCCGGCGTACCAGCTGCCCGGTTCGCTGGCGTGCCCCGGCGCCAGCCAGAAGGTGTGGTCGACGGCGCGGGCCGGCAGGCCGTTGGTGGGCTTGGCGAAGGCCGGCGGCTGGCTCGCCTCCTTCCAGCTGCGGCCGAGGTCGGTGGAGCGGAAGACCGTCGGGCCGAGGTGGCCGGTCTTCGCGGCGGCCAGCAGCGTGCGGCCATCGCGCGGGTCGAGCACCAGATGGCTGATGGTGTGGCCGAGGAAGTGCGGGCCGTCGACGCGCCACTGCTGGCGCCGGCTGTCGCCGTGCAACAGCCAGGCGCCCTTGCGCGTGGCCACCATCAGCAGCAAGGGGGTGGGCGATGCGGTCATGTCGGTTCCTTCGATGAGGGCTGCGGCCGAGCAGCGCGGGCCGGCGGATCGCTCCGCCGCATCGCCACGACGATCGAGGTGGCCCCGGATCGACAGCCGCACGGCCGGCGGCGATCATGCGCCGATGTCGCACGAAGATGAAGTGCTCGTGATCGGCGCCGGCCCGGCCGGGCTGGCCACCTCCGCCTGCCTGCGCCGGGCCGGCGTGGCGCACACCGTGGTCGAGCGCGAGGCGTCGCTGGCGGCCTCGTGGCGGCGGCACTATGAGCGGCTGCACCTGCACACCGTCAAGCAGCATTCGGCGCTGCCCTTCACGCCCTGGCCGGCCGAGGCGCCGACCTACCCCTCGCGCCAGGCGGTGGTCGAGTACCTCGAGCGTTATGCCGCCGAGCACGGCGTGCAGCCCCTGCTCGGCGTGGAGGTGCGGCGCGTGCGGCGTGACGGCAGCGGCTTCCTGGTGCACACCAGCGGGGGCGAGATCCGGCCGCGCGCGGTGGTGGTGGCCACCGGCTACAACCGCGAGCCCTTCGTGCCCGCGCTGCCCGGGCTGGACGAGTTCCGCGGCCGCCGGCTGCACTCGTCGCGCTACCGCGATGCCGCACCCTACCGCGGGCAGCGCACGCTGGTGGTGGGCTGCGGCAACTCCGGTGCCGAGATCGCGCTCGACCTGGCCGAACACGGCGTGGAGGTCGCGATGGTCGTGCGCGGCCCGGTGCACGTGGCGCCGCGCGACCTGTTCGGCCGCCCCGCGCAGCCGACCAACATCCTGCTGTCGCGCCTGCCGCTGGCGCTGCGCGACGCGATCGCCGTCACCACGCTGAAGCTGGCCGTCGGCGACCTCTCACGCTGGGGCATCGTGCGGCCGGCGCTGGGCCCGAACACGATGATCGAGCGCTTCGGGCGCATCCCGCTGCTGGACATCGGCACCATTGCGATGGTCAAGCAGGGCCGCATCCGCGTCGTGCCCGGCGTGACCGCGCTCACGCCGTCGGGCGTGACCTTCGAAGACGGCTCGAACCAGCCCTTCGACGCGATCGTCTTCGCCACCGGCTACCGCACCGGCCTGCACACGCTGATCGAGGGCTTCGGGGCGATCGCCGACGAGCGCGGCCGGCCCGACCGCTTCGGCGAGGAAAGCGGCATCCCCGGGCTCTACTTCGTCGGCCTGCGAAACCCGCCCACCGGCGCGCTGCGCGAGATCTCGCTGGAGGCGCCCAGGGTGGCCGCCTCGATCGCCGCGGCCACGGCGGCTTCCAGCCCGGCGGCATCGAGCAGCTCCACCGCGCCGTAGCGGCGCCGCACCCAGCCCTCGGCCTCGAAGTCGCGCAGCACCTCGCTGACCGTCTGGCGCGTCAGCGAGAGCATCGCGCCGAGCTGCTCCTGGCTCACCGCGAGGCGCCGCAGCGCCGCGCCGTCGGCGCGCATGCCGTGGCCGGTGGACATCGCCAGCAGCCGCCGCGCCACGCGTACCGGTGCCGGCTGCAGCGCCAGATCCTCGAGACCGGCGAACAGCGCGCGGGTCTTCTCCGCCAGCAGCCGGCCGAGGTGCCGCCACCAGGCCGGATCGTCCTCGGCCAGTCGCAGCAGCGCGGCCAGCGGCACGTGCAGCAGCGAGGCGGCGCTCTGCGCGCGGGCGTCGTGCGTTCGCGTGCCGCCGTCCAGGCAGGCGATCTCGCCGAACCACTGCGGCGGCTCGAGCACGCCCAGCACCGCCTCGCGTGCCGCCGAACCGGGGGCGCCGACCTGGATGGCGCCGGCGAGCACGGCGTACAGGCCCGTGTTGGCGTCGCCGCGGCGGAACAGCACCTGGCCGGCGGCCAGGCTGCGCGGCGCGCCGGCCTCGAACAACTGGCGCTGTTGCAGAGGCGCGAGCGAGGCGAACCAGCGGCCGCGCGCGAGCAGTGCATGCAGTTCGTCGGTCGTCGGCAGGCCGGGCATGCGGCGAGTGTCGCCGCCGGCCCGGCGGCCGCGCCTCGGGACCTACGCGCACCCGCGCTTGAATCGCGCCTGAACCGTCGGCTGGCCGACAGACGCGGCGGCCGGCGGCGCCGATCATGCGCGCCTTGGGGCGCGTGCCGCCGCCCCTTCGAGGAGACAGCCCATGAAGACCCTGATCGAGCAACTCGCCGGCTACGGCGCCTACCACCGTGACCGGCGCAACATCGCCACCCACTTCGTCGGCATCCCGATGATCGTGGTGGCCGTGGCGGTGCTGCTGGCCCGGCCGTCCATCGCCTGGCAGGGCTGGCCGCTCTCGCCCGCGCTGGCCGTGGCCGCGCTGACCACGCTGTACTACCTGCGGCTGGATGTGCGCTACGGCGTGGTGATGGGCGTGCTGCTCGGCCTCGCGGTGGTGCTGGCGCATCGCCTCGGCGCGATGGATACCGCCACCTGGCTGGGCTGGGGCGTCGGGTTGTTCGTGGTCGGCTGGGTCATCCAGTTCATCGGCCATGTCTTCGAGGGCCGCAAGCCGGCCTTCGTCGACGACCTGATGGGCCTGGTGATCGGCCCGCTGTTCGTGGTGGCCGAGGCCGGCTTCGCGCTCGGCCTGCGCCGCGAAGTAGAGAGCGCAGTCGAGTCGATTTGCGGCCCGGTGCGTCGCCACGGGGAGCCGGCTGGGGCAAGATGATCGGCCGCCACCCGCCGAACCGATCGCCATGTGCAACCCGCTGGATCGCGAGACCTCGCCCGCCGTCATCGACGCCCTGTTTGCCGATCAGGCGGCGCGCGCACTGGCGCTGCGCCGCAGCACGGTGGCCGAACGCCGTGCGAAGCTCGGCCGCCTGCTCGACGCGCTGATGGCTCGGCGCGAGGCCTTCGCCGCCGCCTTCGCCAAGGACCTCGGCAAGCCCGCCGTGGAGGTCGACCTCACCGAGCTGCTGCCGGTGGTCGACGAGATCCGCCATGCGCAGCGGCACCTCAAGCGCTGGATGCGGCCGCACCGCGCTGCGCCGACGCTGATGACGCTGGGCACGAGCGCTCGCATCGTCTACCAGCCGCGCGGCCGCTGCCTGATCATCGGGCCGTGGAACTACCCGGTCTCCACGCTGGTCGGCCCGCTGGTGTCGGCGCTGGCCGCGGGCAATGCCGTGATCCTCAAGCCCTCGGAGTTCACGCCGAACGTGAATGCGGTGATCGGGCAGCTGGTGGCCGAGGTGTTCGAGCCGGCCGAGGTGGCGATGGTCGAGGGCGCGGTCGAGACCTCCACGCACCTGCTCTCGCTGCCCTTCGACCACGTGTTCTTCACCGGTTCGCCGGCGGTCGGCCAGGTGGTGATGGCCGCGGCGGCGAAGCACCTGACGTCGGTGACGCTGGAGCTCGGCGGCAAGTCGCCAGTGGTCGTCGACCAGAGTGCCGACCTGCGCCATGCCGCCGAGCACGTCATGTGGGGCAAGTTCGTCAACGCCGGCCAGACCTGCGTGGCGCCCGACCACCTCTACGTGCACCGCTCGGTGATGGAAGCCTTCGTTGCGCAGTGCCGCACGGTGCTCGCCGAGCGCTTCGGCAGCGACGATGCGGCGGTGGCCGCCAGCCCCTCGCTCGGCCGCATGATCCACGCCCGCCATGCTCAGCGCGTGGGGGCGCTGGTCGACGAGGCGGTCGCGCAGGGCGCGCGCGTGCTCGCCGGCGGCGCGCACGATGCCGAGAAGCGCTACGTCGCGCCGACGCTGCTGGCCGAAGTGCCCGACGCCGCGCGCATCGCGCAGGAAGAGATCTTCGGCCCGGTGCTGCCGATCGCCGCCTTCGACGCGCTCGACGAGGTGATCGCGCGCATCAACGCCGCGCCCAAGCCGCTCGCGCTGTACCTGTGGAGCCGCGACGGCGCCGCGGCCGAGAAGCAGCGCACCGAGACCAGTTCGGGCAGCTTCTGCGTCAACCTGTGCGTGATGCAGTTCGCCCACGGCAATTTGCCGTTCGGCGGCGTCAACCACTCCGGCATCGGCAATGCGCACGGCGTCTTCGGCTTCAAGGCCTTCTCGCACGAGCGCGCCGTGCTCAAGGGCGGGCCGCTGTCGGCGCTGAAGCTGCTGTTCCCGCCCTACACCGAGGGCAAGGCGAAGCTCAGCCGGATGCTGCTGACGATGCTGCGCCGCCTGTGAAGGGCAGCGCGTAGGCAGCGCAGAAGCGCTGCGTGATCTCGCGCAGCGGTGCATCGAGGCGCTCCCACACGGCCTGCGCGATGGGCGCCGGCACGCCGCCCCAGTGCGCCTCGGCGATGGCGCCGGCGATGGCCGCCAGCGTGTCGGAATCGCCGCCGATCGAGACGGCGTTGCGCACTGCATCCTCGAAGTCGTGCGCCTCGAGGAAGGCACGGATCGCGTGCGGCACCGTGCCGGCGCACGAGAGGTCGAAGGCGTAGCCGGGTCGCACCTGGTCCAGCGCCACTGACAGGTCGTAGCCGAAGACCCGCTCGACGTGATCGCGCAGCGCGTCCTTGCCCGCGCCTTGCCGTGCCAGGAAGACCGCGGCGGCCGTGGCCTGTGCGCCCTTCACGCCCTCGGGGTGGTCGTGCGTCACCACGGTGAAGCGCTCGGCGGTGTCCATCACCTCGTCGAGCGTGGCGCAGGCCCAGCCCACCGGGCTGATGCGCATCGCCGCGCCGTTGCTCGCGCTCATCGGCGGCGCGGCGCCGTCGCCGGCCTCGATCCAGGCGCGGAAGGTCGGGCCGAAACCGGCCTCCGGATAGAGGCCGTGCATTTCGCGCATCGCGCGCCCGGGCGACTCGCCGTGCAGCAGCGCGCGCGCCACCGCCACCGTGAGCACCGTGTCGTCGGTGAAGCGGCTGGCCGCGTCGAACAGCGCAAAGGTCTTGGTCTTGACGTTGTTCCGCTCGTAGACGGAACCGATCACGTCGCCGGCGATGGCACCGAACATGGGTTCATCATAGGCGGCATACTCGCTTCGCTTCGAACCACCCCACGCAGGAGACAACCATGGCACAGACCATCGAATTCAAGCGCCCCGACGGACAGACCGTGAAGGGCCATCTCGCCGAAGCCGCCCAGCCGCTCGGCGCGGTGGTGGTGATCCAGGAGTGGTGGGGGCTGAACGACCAGATCCGCGGCGTGGCGCAGCGATTCGCCGAGGCCGGCTTCACCGCGCTGGTGCCCGACCTCTACCGCGGCAAGAGCACCGTGGAGGCCGAGGAGGCCCACCACCTGATGAGCGGCCTGAACTTCGGCGAGGCCGCGCAGCAGGACATCCGCGGCGCGGTGCAGTACCTCAAGGGCCGCAACATCGGCCGAGGCAAGGTCGGCGTCACCGGCTACTGCATGGGAGGTGCGCTCACCGTGCTGGCCTCGACGATGGTGCCGGAGATGGACGCCGGCGTGATCTGGTACGGCCTGCCGCCGCTGGAATATGTCGACGCCAGCAAGATCAAGGCGCCGCTTCAGGCCCACTGGGCCACGCAGGACGGCGCCTTCCCGATCGCCAGCGTCGATGGCCTGGAGGCGAAGTTCAAGGAGGCCAACGTCTGCTACGAGGGCTTCCGCTACCTGGCCCACCACGCCTTCGCCAACGAGACCGCGCAGGGCCGCAATCGCATCGCGATGACGCAGTACGACGCCGCCTGGGCGCAGATCGCGTGGGATCGCACGATGCGCTTCTTCGGCACCACGCTGGCGTGACCCTCAGCCGAGGTTGACCGGCACGAAGATCTGCTGGCCGTCGCGGCTGACGAGCAGCGCCACCGACTTCGGCTTGGCGCGCAGCGCCTCGCGCACCTGATCGATGCCACGCACCGGCTTGCCGTTGAGCGCGAGCAGCACGTCGCCCGGCTGCACGCCGGCGAGCTGCGCCGGGCCCGAGACCTGCTCGATCAGCAGCCCGTGGTCCAGGCCGGCGCTGCGCAGCTCGTCGCGCTGCAGCGGCCGCACGGCCAGGCCGAGCGAGCCCCCCGACGCGTCGGCAGCGGCCTGGCGGCCTTCCGGCTCGGCATGGCCCAGCGTCACGGCCAGCTCGCTGCGTGACTTGTCGCGCCAGATGCCCAGCGTCAGGCGCTCGCCCGGCTTGGCCAGGCCGATGCGTTGCGACACGTCGCCGGCCACCTGCACCGGCTCTCCGCCCACCGAGGTGATCACGTCGCCCGGCTTGAGGCCGGCCTTGGCGGCGGCGCTGTCCGGCGCGACGCTGGACACCAGCGCGCCGTCGGGAGCCGACAGGCCGAACGAGGCGGCCAGCGGCGCGGACAGGTCCTGCACCGTGACGCCCAGCCGCGCATGCTCGACCTTGCCCGTCGCGACGATCTGGTCCTTGACGTGCAGCGCCACGTCCATCGGGATGGCGAAGGCCAGGCCCTGGAAGCCGCCGCTTTGCGAGTAGATCTGTGCGTTGATGCCGACCACGCGGCCCGCCGCGTCGAACAGCGGGCCGCCGGAGTTGCCGGGGTTCACTGCCGCGTCGGTCTGGATGAAGGGCACGTAGCTGTCGCCCGGCAGCGAACGGCCCTTGGCGCTGACGATGCCCTGCGTGGCCGTCTGCTCGAAGCCGAACGGCGCGCCGATCGCCAGCACCCAGTCGCCCACCTGCACGCTGCGCGGGTCGCCCAGCGTGACGGTCGGCAGACCCTTGGCATCGATCTTCAGCACGGCGATGTCGGTGGCGGGGTCGCTGCCGAGCACGCGGGCCGAGAATTCACGGCGGTCGGAGAGCTTCACCGTCACCTGCTTCGCGTCGCGAACGACGTGGGCATTGGTCAGCACCAGGCCGTCGGGGCTGACGATGAAGCCCGAGCCCTGGCCGCGGAAGGGCATCGCGCCCTGCGGCGGCATGCGCAGGCCGGGAATGCCGCGGAAGAAGCGGAAGAACGGATCGAGGTCGGGGCCGTCCTCGGCGTTGTCGAAAGTGTTGCGCAGGCCGGCCACGGTGACGCCCACCACCGCCGGCCCCTGCGACTGCACGATGGCGCGGTAGTTGGGCATCTGGCCCGCCGGCAGCGGCGCCGCGGCCAGCGTGGCAAGTGCCGCCGGCGCGGCGGCGGCCACCGTCGCGCTGGTTGGCGTGTCGCCGCGATGCAACCAGGAGGGCAGCGTCCAGGCATCGGCTGCGGTGGTGGCCAGAGAGAGCACGAGCAGCGCCGAGGCGGCGGCCGTGGCGGTGAGCTTGCGGGACATGGAGGCTCCTTTCATCGGGACGCTGCGTGATGGCAGCGGATGAGGAGCACTCTAGAAAGCCGGGATGAGGCGCAGGTGAGGGGGAGGTGAGGCGAAGATGAGGACCGGTTCGCGACGCCGCGCGAACCGCACCCGGTGCGTCAGGCCGCCGAAGCGCCGCCGCCCAGCGCAGCGCAGGCCCGGCGCAGCCGGCTCTCGGCCTCGTCGGCCACGGGCTTCACGCCGGGCTTGCCCACCAGGCCCACCATCGTCTGCGGGTCCAGGAAGCCGACCACGACGCGGCCCGGTGCCTCCTCGCGGACGATCACGTTGCACGGCAGCAGCAGGCCGATGTCCGGCTCGGCCTGCAGGGCCTGATGCGCCAGTGGCGGGTTGCAGGCGCCGAGGATGCGATAGGGCCGCATCTCGGCGCCGAGCTTCTCCTTCATCGCCCGCTGCACGTCGATGTCGCTGAGCACGCCGAAGCCCTCGGCTTTCAGGGCGGCAGTGGTCCGCTCGAGCGCTTCGTCGAACGACAGCCCGGTGAGCGTGGTGGTGAATCCGTACATGTCAGACCTCGCGAGACAGGGGACAGGGTCGGTCGCCCGGCCCGTTTACATACCTAATGGAGTATACAGATCGACCGCTCAGGTCGTGGGGTTCGACCTGTACACGAGCTGCAGTCCCTGGCCACGGCTGTAGTAGTAGTCGCCAGCCGGGCTGATGACGACGGCGCGGGCCTTGCGCGCATCCGAGAAGTACTGCCAGCCGTGGCCCGGCTCGCCGGCCTTGGGGGTCACGACGATGGCCTGCATGCCCGCCGAAGCGCGCCGAGGGTTCTTCGATTCCTTGCGATGGTCGCCTGCATTCGCGGACGGGCCGATCGTCGCGGCCGCAAGGCCGAGAACCAGGGCGATGTTGCCGAGCTTCATGATCCTTCCTTTCGAGCGCTTCCAGTCGACACTGACTGTGCGTCTACTCTGGGCGCCGGAACTTAGGGATGTCTGAGCAGCGCGCGCCGGTTCGCCGCGGTCACGGCGAGGCGGGCGCGCGCAGCTCCACCGCCAGCCCGCCCGAGGGGCTGGTGCCGAGCTCGACGGCAGCGCCGTGGCGCTTCGCCACCGCCTGCACGATCGCCAGCCCCAGCCCGCTGCCTTCGGCCTCCCGGCCGGGGCCGCGCTGGAACCGCCTGAACGCCTGCTCGCGCTGCTCGGGCGCGATGCCCGGCCCGTCGTCTTCCACGCGCACCCGCCAGCCTCCCGCATCGCTGCCGCGCACGGTCAGCCGCACCTGCCGGCCGCCGTACTTCACGGCGTTGTCCAGCAGGTTGCGGATCGCGCTGCGCAGCGCCTGCGGATCACCGTGCAGGGCCACGGGCGAGGGTGCGTCGAGCGTGAGCTGCGTGCCCGCGCGTGCCGCCAGCGGTTCGGCATCGGCGAGGGCCTCGCGCGCCACGGCGGCGAGGTCGAGCTCGCTCGTCGGCGTGGCCGCGCCCGGCTCGGCGCGGGCGAGCGCGAGCAGTTGCTCGACGAGGTGGGTGGCGCGGTCCACGCCGGCGCGCAGCCGGGCGATGGCCTGGTTCTGCTCGGGGCCGGCCGGCGTGCCCTGCAGCAGCCCGATCTGCAGCTTCAGCGCCGTCAGCGGCGTGCGCAGTTCGTGAGCGGCATCGGCCACGAAATGGCGCTGTGCCTCGAAGGCTTCGGACAGCCGGCCGAGCAGGCCGTTGAACGCGCCCACCAGCGGTTGCAGCTCCTGCGGCAGGCCCTCGTCGGGCAGCGCCGCCAGGCTGTCGGCGCCGCGTGTGCTCGCCGCCTGGGTCACGCGTCGCAGCGGCGCGAGCGACAGGCCGATGATCCACCACAGGCCGAGCGCCACCAGCGGTGCAGCCACGGCGATCGGCGCGACGCTGCGCAGCGCCGCGGCCGTGGCGAGGTGGCGGCGCACCGCGAGCGGTTGCCCGACCTGCACCACGCGCAGCGGCGTGGCCGCGGCGAACACGCGCCACTCCTCGCTGCCCAGGCGCACCTGGCTGTAGCCGAGCACGGCGCGCTGCGGCAGCGCCGGCGCATGAGCGGGCCGGCGGCTGCTGTACAGCGTCAGCCCGTCGACCGACCACACCTGCACGACGTAGTCGAACTCGGGGTTGGCCAGCGCCTCGCGCTCGTCCTCGCCGATGCGGCCCTGGTCGCGCAGCGACAGCGCCATCTGGCGCAGGTGGTAGTCGAACAGTTCGTCGGCCTCGGCGCGAACGCTGACGTAGGTGGCACCGCCCACCGCCAGCGCGGTCAGGCCGGCCAGCGCGAGCAGAAAGGCGAACAGCCGCCCGCGCAGCGATCGAAGCAGCGGCTCGGCCTTCAAGCGCCCGCGTCCTTGGCCGGCCCCGCGTAGTAGCCCAGGCCGCGAACCGTGTGCAGCAGGTCGTCGCCGAGCTTGCGCCGCAGCTGGTGCATGTAGACGCTGATGGCGTTGCTCTCCAGCTCCTCGCCCCAGCCGTAGAGCCGGTCTTCGAGCTGGGCCCGCGACACGATGGCGCCGGGCCGCTCCAGCAAGGCCTGCAGCACGGCGAACTCGCGCGCCGACAGCAGCACGGGGCGCCCGGCGCGCATGACTTCGCGCGTGGCCGGGTCGAGCGTGAGGTCGGCCACCTGCAGCAGCGGGCGCGTGCGTCCTTCGTGGCGGCGGCGCAGCGCGCGCAGCCGCGCCAGCAACTCGTCGAGCTCGAAGGGCTTGACGAGGTAGTCGTCGGCGCCGCCGTCGAGGCCCTTCACCTTGTCGCTCAGCGTGTCGCGCGCCGTGAGCACGATGACCGGGGTGGCATCGCCGCGCGCCCGCAGGCCGCGCAGTACCTCCAGGCCGTCGCGATGCGGCAGGCCGAGGTCGAGCAGCAGCGCATCGAAGCGCTCACTGGCCAGCACGGCCTCGGCGGCGCGGCCGTCGCGCACCCAGTCGCAGGCCATGCCCTGGCGGCGCAGCGCCTCGCGCAGGCTCTCGCCGATCATCGTGTCGTCCTCGACCAGCAGCACGCGCATGCAGCCGATGATGCCAGCCGGGGGCGCGGCCGACGTGAGGCCGAGATGAAGGCGGCGAGGCGTCGCGCGATTCCGCCGGAGTCTGATCCAGATCAGAAACTCGCCTGGAGACATGCAGCATCCTGCGCATCGCGCTGAACAAGATATGCATGAAAGTGCATTCCGCGAATCATCCACCAGGAGCGAGCACCCATGAGCGAGACAACCGACACGCTGATCGAAGTACCGGAATCCGTGCGAGGCGAAAGCTTCGTCGAGGTCAAGTACGACGATTCGATACCCAACAACGTCGACCTGGCCTCCGACAAGCAGCTGCAGCGCGCGCTGGAGAGCTGGCACCCGGGCTACCTCGACTGGTGGCAGGACATGGGGCCGGACGGCTTCCAGGACGCCGAGGTCTACCTGCGCACGGCGGTCGGCGTCGACCCCAAGGGCTGGGCCAAGTTCGGCTACGTGAAGATGCCGCAGTATCGCTGGGGCATCCTGCTGGCGCCCAAGGTCGAGGGCCGCACCATCCCGTGCGGCAAGCACAAGGGCGAGCCGGCCTGGCAGGAGGTGCCGGGCGAGTACCGCTCGCTGCTCAAGCGGCTGATCGTGATCCAGGCCGACACCGAGCCGGCGTCGGTGGAGCAGCAGCGCTACCTCGGCAAGACCGCGCCGAGCCTGTACGACATGCGCAATTTGTTCCAGGTGAACGTCGAGGAAGGCCGTCACCTGTGGGCGATGGTCTACCTGCTGGTCAAGCACTTCGGCAAGGACGGCCGAGAGGAAGCCCAGGCCCTGCTCGAGCGCCGCTCCGGCCAGCAGGACAACCCGCGCATCCTCGGCGCCTTCAACGAGCGCACGCCGGACTGGCTGTCGTTCTTCATGTTCACCTACTTCACCGACCGCGACGGCAAGATGCAGCTGGCCGCGCTGGCCGAGAGCGGCTTCGACCCGCTGTCGCGCTCGTGCCGCTTCATGCTCACCGAGGAGGCGCACCACCTGTTCGTCGGCGAGACCGGCGTGGGCCGCACCATCGAGGCCACCTGCGCCGCGATGAACAAGGCCGGCATCACCGACCCGTACGACGTCGAGCGCATCCGTGCGCTCGGCGTGGTCGACCTGCCGCTGCTGCAGCGCAAGGCCAACTTCCACATGAGCGTGACGCGCGACCTGTTCGGCGCGGAGATCTCGAGCAACGCCGCCGACGCCTTCAACTCGGGCCTCAAGGGCCGCTTCAACGAGGCCCAGCTCACCGACGACCACCAGCTGCACGACGCCACCTACGACGTCACGCGCGTGGTCGGCGGCAAGCTGGTCGACGAGGCCGTGCCGGCGCTGCGCGCGATCAACTGCCGGCTGCTCGACGACTACATCGCCGACTGCCAGGGCGGCATCGACCGCTGGAACAAGGCGATCGAGAAGGCCGGCATCGACTTCAAGCTGACCCAGCCGCACAAGGGTTTCAACCGTCGCATCGGCGAATTCGCCGGCCATCGCATCAGCCCCGACGGCCGCTTGCTCACCGAGGCCGAGTGGGCCGCCGGCCAGGGGGAGTGGCTGCCCAACGAGGCCGACGGTGCCTTCATCCAGTCGCTGATGAAGCCCTGCACTGCGGCGGGCCAGTACGCCAGCTGGATCGCGCCGCCGCGCATGGGCATCAACGGCCAGCCGGGCGAGTACGAGTACGTGAAGATCGCCTGAGGCCTTCGGCCAGCGCCTCGCGCCGGCGCGCCAGCAGGCGTGCGTCGGCCGGGTGCGGGGCACAGGCTTCGGCCTGCGCCAGGAGATCGAGTGAGGCGCCGATGTCGCCGAGCCTCTCGTGGGCCCGGGCGAGCGCGGCCAGTGTGTGCGCGCGCAGCGCGGTCGGCACCTCGGGCAGCAAGGCCTCGAGCCGCGAGTGCGCCGCCGCCGGCTCGCCGGCCTCGGCCAGCGCGATCGCGTGGCCGAGCCGCGGCGCCGCCGACGGGTCGAGCGCGAGGAGCGCGTCGTAGTAGCGCACGATCGCGGCCCAGTCGGTGCGGTCGTGGTCGGGCGCGATGGCGTGCTCGGCGGCGATGCCGGCCAGCAGGTGCCAGCGCGAGGACTGCGCGGCGCGCTGCGAGGCCTGCAGGTGCACGAAGCCCATGCGGATCATGCCGGCGTCCCAGCGGTCGCGGGGCTGGCCGGGCAGCGGCACGATGTCGCCGGCGTCGTCGATCGAACCGCTCAGCCGCGCGCCGTGCAGCAGCAGCAGGGCGGCCAGTGCATCGGCATCGCCATGCGCCGTGGCCGGATGGGCGGCCAGCGCGCGGGCCAGGTGGATCGCCTCCCAGCAGGTTGTCATCGCATCGTGTGCACCCTCGGTGCTGCCCGCCCGGCCGCCGGCGCGCATGCCGAGGTGAAACATCAGCGCCAGCGTGGTGGCCACCGCCTCGCGGCGCGCGGGCAGTTCGTGGCCGGCCGGCACCCGCAGCGGCTGGCCGGCAAGCATCTCGCGGGCACGGGCCAGGCGCTGCGCCAGTGCCGCCTCGTTGGCGAACACCAGCGGCGCGATCGCCTTCAGCTCCAGCCCGGCCAGGGTGCGCAGCGCCAGTGCCACCTGCGTGGCCGGCGGCAGCAGCGGGTGGCAGGCGGCGAAGACCAGCGCGAGCTCGTCGTCGTCGAGCTCGCCGCCGAAGCGGCCGGCCGGTGCAGGGTGGACGGGCAGCTGCGATTCGTCGTCGGGCAGCGCTTCGGCGCGGCCGTCGTGGCGTAGCGAATCGATGGCCTCGTGGCGCGCCACCCGGTACAACCAGCCGGCCGGGTTGGCCGGCAGGCCATCGAGTGGCCAGCGCTCCAGCGCCCGCAGCGCCGCCGCCTGCACCGCATCCTCGGCCAGGCCGAGCTGCGGCAGGCCGAGCGAGCGTGCCAGGTGCGCCACCACGCGGCGCCGCTCGCGGGCGAGCACAGCGGCCAGCGCCTGGCCGGCGTTCATGTCATCGCGTCGATCTTGCGCAGCTCGATCCAGCGCCCGCCGCCCTGGTGCGGGCACTCGCAGGCGATGGCCTCGGCCTGCGCGTCGCTGTCGGCCGTGATCACGTAGTAGCCGCCGATCACGTCGTGCGCCTCCGCGTACGGGCCGTCGGTGGCCAGCGGTCGGCCGTCCTGGAATCGGATGTGCCGCCCGCCGTCGTCGCACAGCTTCTCGCCGCCGGCGAGCTGGCCGCGGCCGGCCAGGCGTTCGGCGAAGGCGCGGTGCGATTCGATGATCTCCTGCATCGCCGCCGGGCTCAGCTGGGCGAAGTCGGCGGGGGTCTCGTGCAGCAGCAGAAGGTACTGGCTCATGGGGTTCTCCGGTGCGGCGCCCACGGGATTGTGGTCGCTCCCGGGGAAGACGAACGACGCCTGCGCGGCATGACGGTGTCGCGCATCGGCAGGCGAACCGGCGGGAGAATCGCAACGTTATGTATTACGATACACAACGATTTGCCTCAGACCAGCCCATGCGTCGCCCGCTTCTCTTCGCTCTCGCCTTCGCGTTCGCGGCCCTCGCCCGGGCTGGAGAAGTCCAGGTGGCGGTGGCGGCCAACTTCGCCGGTCCGTTCGCGAAGATCGGCGAGCAGTTCACCGCCGCCACCGGCCATGTGCTGAAGGTCTCCAGCGGCGCCACCGGCAAGTTCTACTCGCAGATCGTCAACGGTGCGCCGTTCGAGGTGCTGCTGGCCGCCGACGACGAGACGCCGCGCAGGCTCGTCGCCGCGGGCCATGGCATCGCCGGCACCGCCTTCACCTACGCGCTGGGTCGGCTGGCGCTGTGGAGCGCGCAGCCGGGCGTGGTCGACGCGCAGGGCGCGGTGCTGGCTTCGGGCAAGGTGAAGCACATCGCCATCGCCAACCCCAAGGTGGCGCCCTACGGCGCGGCGGCGATGGAGGTGATCCGCGCGCGCGGCCTGGCCGACGTGCTGGCGCCGAAGCTGGTGACGGGCGAGAGCATCGCGCAGACCTTCCAGTTCGTCGCCACCGGCAACGCTGAGCTCGGCTTCGTCGCGCTGTCGCAGGTGGCCGTGCCGGGCAAGCCTGCCGGCGGTTCGTACTGGCCGGTTCCGGCGAACCTGCACGGCGAGATCCGCCAGGATGCGGTGCTGCTCAAGTCCGGAGAGAAGAACCCGGCGGCGCGTGCGCTGCTCGACTTCCTCAAGAGCGAACCGGCCCGGGCCGTTATCCGCGAGTTCGGCTACGGCCCCTGAGGCCGGCGCGCCATGCTGAGTCCCGCCGAATGGAGCGCCGTGCGCCTGACCGCCGAACTGGCGGCGGTGGCCACGGTGCTGCTGCTCGCCGTCGGCACGCCGATGGCGTGGTGGCTGGCGCGCACGCATTCGCGCAGCAGGCCCTTCTGGGCGGCACTGGTGGCCATGCCTCTGGTGCTGCCGCCCACGGTGATCGGCTTCTACCTGCTCCTGCTGATGGGTCCGAACGGCCCGGTGGGACAGTTCACGCAGTCGCTGGGCCTGGGCCGTTTGCCCTTCACCTTCGCCGGGCTGGTGGTGGCTTCGGTGATCTACTCGCTGCCCTTCGTGGTGCAGCCGTTGCAGCAGGCCTTCGAGGCGATCCCCGAACGCACGCTGGAGGCCGCCGCCACGCTGCGCGCCAGCCCCTGGGACCGCTTCTTCACCGTGGCGCTGCCGCTGGCACGGCCAGGCTTCGTGACGGCCAGCGTGCTTGGCTTCGCGCACACCGTCGGCGAGTTCGGCGTGGTGCTGATGATCGGCGGCAACATCCCCGGCGAGACGCGCGTGCTGTCGGTGGCGCTGTACGACCATGTCGAGGCGCTCGAGTTCGCGCAGGCCCACCGGCTCGCCGCCGGCATGGTGGTGTTCGCGCTGGTGGTGCTGGTGACGCTGTACGTGGTGAATCGGCCGCGGCGCGGGGAGCGCCCCGCATGATCGAGGCTCGGCTGGCATTGCCGCGCCGCGGCTTCACGCTCGACGTGTCGCTCGCGCTGCCGGCGCGCGGCGTGAGCGCGCTGTTCGGCCCGTCGGGCTGCGGCAAGACCACGGTGCTGCGCGCGCTCGCCGGGCTGGAACGCGCCGTCGGCCGCGTGGCGCTCGGAGGCGAGGTCTGGCAGGACGACGCGTCCGGCGCCTTCGTGCCCACGCACCGTCGCGCGATCGGCTACGTGATCCAGGAAGCGGCGCTGTTTCCGCACCTGGACGTGCAGGGCAACCTGTCCTATGGCCTGAAGCGCATCGCGCCCGCAGCGCGCCGCATCGCACTCGACCAGGTGGTCGAACTGCTCGGCATCGGCCACCTGCTGGCACGCCGCCCTGACACGCTGTCCGGCGGCGAACGCCAGCGCGTGGCCATCGCCCGCTCACTGGCCACCAGCCCGCGGCTGCTGCTGATGGACGAGCCACTGGCCGCGCTCGATGCGCGGCGCAAGGCCGAGGTGCTGCCCTACCTCGACCGCCTGCACGAGGAGCTGGGCATCCCGGTGATCTACGTCAGCCACTCGATCGACGAGGTCGCGCGCCTGGCCGACCACCTCGTGCTGATGGACGCCGGCCGCGTGCTCGCCCATGGCGCGGTGGCCGACATGCTGGCGCGGCTGGACCTGCCGGTGGCCTTCGGCGACGACGCCGGCGTGGTGCTCGACGCGGTGGTGGCCGAGCGCGATGTGCACTGGCAGCTGGCCCGGCTGGACGTCGACGGCGGCGCCTGCCGCTTCTGGGCCCGCGACGACGGCGCGCCGGTGGGTCGGCGCGTGCGCCTGCGCGTGCTCGCCCGCGACGTCAGCCTGACGCGAACGCAGCAGTCCGGCACCAGCATCGGCAACCAGCTGCCGGGCACGGTCGAGGCGATCGCCGACGACGAGCACCCGGCGCTGGCGCTGGTGCGCGTGCGTGTCGGCGGCGTGCCGGTGGTGGCGCGGCTGACGAAGCGTTCGGCCGAATCGCTCGGCCTGGCCGTGGGCCTGACAGTGTGGGCGCAGGTGAAGACCGTGGCGCTGATGGAATGATCGGGGCATGGGCGGCAACCTGATCAGCGCGGATCTCAAGCTCGCGGGCCGGCTCGACGCGCGCTTCTTCGCGCTGATCGAGGCCATCGAGGCCACCGGTTCGATCAACAAGGCCGCGCGCACCGCCGGCCTGAGCTACAAGGGCGCCTGGCTGATGCTGGAGGGCGCCGGCAACCTCGCCCATGCGCCGCTGCTGGAGACGGCCACCGGCGGCGCAGGCGGCGGCGGCACCCGGCTGACCGAGGCGGCTCGTGGCCTGCTCGGTGCCTGGCGCACGCTGCAGCACGAACAACGCGAGTTCCTGCGCGCCCAGGAGGCGCGCCTGGCCGAACTGCCGGCGCTGGCCGGCCTGCTTCGAAGGATGTCGATGAAGACCACTGCACGCAACCAGTTCGCCGGCGTCGTCGAGGCGCTGGACCTCGGCCCGGTGTCGGCCACGGTGACGATCGCGCTCAAGAGCGGCGACAGGATCGTCTCGACCATGACGGCCGATGCCGCCAAACGCCTCAAGCTGAAGAAGGGCAAGGAGGCGCTGGCGCTGGTGAAGGCCTCGGCGGTGGTGCTGGTCACCGACTTCGCCGGCTGGCAGCTCTCGGCGCGCAACCAGCTCGCCGGCACCGTCTCGCGCATCGAGCGCGGCGCGGTGTCCTCGCTCGTGGCGCTGACGCTGCCCGGCGGCATGACGCTGAGCGCCAGCGTCACCAACGAGGGCGTGGAGTCGCTCGACCTGAAGGTCGGTGCGGCGGCCACGGCCGTCTTCAAGGCCTATGCCGTGATGGTGGCGGCGCAGCCATGAGCCGCATCGCCACCGACCTGCTGGCGCTGCTGGAGCGCCTCGCCGCCCTCGGCCCGCTGCCGCGCGTGAAGCGCCTGCACCTGCCGCCACCCGCAGCCGACGGCAGCCGCGACGGCGAGTTCTGCGCCATCGAGCTCGACGACGGCTCGCTGGGCCTGAGCTTCGTGCTGCTCGGCGACACGCTGGCGGGGCTGCGCGGCGTCGATGACGACGCGGTGGTGGGCATGTCATCGCTCGACCTGGCGCGGCGCTATGCCGAAAGCAGCGGCCTCGAACGCACGCTGGGCTTCGCCGCCGTCAACGCGCTGACGCGCCACTGGTTCGACCGTACCAGCTACGAGCCGCCGCCGGCGCAGGGCTCGATCGGCGACCTCGACCTCGCGCCGGGCGACCACGTCGGCATGGTCGGGCTGTTCCCGCCGCTGGTGAAGCAGGTGCTGGAGACGGGCGCCCGCCTGACGGTGATCGAGCTGCGCCAGGACCTCGCCGGCCTGCGCGAAGGCTGGCGCGTCTCGCTGGACCCGGCCGACCTCGGTGCCTGCAACAAGGTGCTGTCCACCAGCACCGTGCTGCTCAACGACACGCTGGAGTCCATCCTGTCGCACTGCCGGGCTGCGCAGCGGGTCTCGCTGATCGGCCCGGGTGCGGGCTGCCTGCCGGATCCGCTGTTTGCGCGCGGTGTCACGCTGCTGGGCGGCAGCTGGATCGTCGATGCCGCCGGGTTCAAGGACGCGCTGGCGTCGGGCGTTTCGTGGAGCCCGTTCGCGCGCAAGGTGGCGATTCGCCGCGACGCCTACCCCGGCGCCGAGGCGCTGCTGGCTCGCGCCTCAGCGCGGGGCTGAGTCGGCCGGCCGGCCGTCGTCGGCGCAGCGGCAGGAGACGATCAGCGAGTCGAAGGTGACCACGGCGCCGCAGCCTTCGCATCGGCACGCCAGGCGCGGATTCGAAGGCACCTGCGCCGGTGCGACGATCACGGTCGGGGCAACGCCGGCGGTGATTGGCGTGACGTCCATCGATGGCATGTCCATGGCATCTCTCCGTGAATCTGTCGGACCCAGTATGGGCGCCTGCCGAGGTCACCGCATCCCCCTGGATGCAGGCCCTAGTTCGTCGCTTCGCCGCCCAGCAGCAAGTGCGCGCGGCGAGCGTCGGCGCTGAGCGGGCCGGCAGCGGCCTCCAGGTGCTCGCGAGCCTGCTGCAACGCAGCATGTGATTCGTCGGCGCGGCCGGCCGCCGCTTCGACCCGGCCGAGCAGCAGCCACGCGAGGCCGGTGCTGTCGGAGTGCGGCTTGCCGGCCTGCAGGCGCTGCGCGATGGCCAGGGCCTCGCGGGCGTCGTCGGCCGCCGCCGCGGGCCGGCCGAGGTCGAGCGCGGCTTCGGCGCGCTCGCGCAAGGCCATGCCGATGTAGGACGGGTTGGCGCCGATCGAGCGCAGGAACGTGAGCTGGCGGTCGAGCGCTTCATGCGCCTGCGCCGCCTGGCCGCGCTTGAGCATCAGGCGTGCCCGGACCCACTCCGCGCGGATGACGGACGGGTGGCCCGTTTCCTCGGCGCCGGGCAGCGCCGCGCCGCGTCGCAACGCGGCATCCGCCTCGTCGAGGCGGCCGGTCGCGACCAGCACGCTGGCCATGCCCACCAGTCCGTAACGGCTGCCCTGGGCGTGCTTCGAGGCCTCGCTGGCGCGAAGCGTCTCGGCGTAGGCGGCCAGGGCCTCGTCGTGACGGCCGGTGCGCTCCAGCGCCAGCGCACGGTTGCCCAGCACCCAGCTCGGCGGATCGCGCCATGCCATCAGGCGACGGTGGCTGTCGAGCAGTTCGTCATAACGCGCCAGGGCCCGCTGCACGTCGCCGGTGGCCAGCTCGACCACGCCCCAGTTGCTGAGCATCACGCGCGCGTGCAGGCTGTCCTGCCGGTTCAGCGCACGGTAGCGCTGCTGCGACTGCTCGAACCAGGCTTCGGCCTCGCCGCTGCGGCCGCCGGCGTGCAGCGCGAAGGCGATGTCGCCGAGCAGGTCGGCCTCCATGTCGCCGCCGGCCTGCCCGGCGGCGCGCAGCCGCTCCAGCGCCGCCTGCGACGAGCGCAGGGCCACCGCCGCCTCGGTACGGTTGGCGGCGATGGCGCCGCGCATCTGCAGACAATGCACCGCGGCAAGGTCGGGCGTGCCCGGATCGGCGATCCAGCGCTCCACCATCTGCACCGCCTCCGCGGTTCGGCCGAGCGACTCGAGCAGCTGGCCGCGGTCGCAGTCGATCTGCGCGCGCAGCGTGCGATCGGCCGAGCCGCGCGTGATCTCGGCGGCGCGCGCGAGCATCGCCTCGCTGCGGTCAGGGTCGTTGTAGTACTCGGCGAGGATGCGCAGGATCGCCGCCTCGTTCTCAGGCACCGCGCCGAAGGCCGGGCCGACCATGTGCCAGCCGCGGTCGAGCAGTGCCTTCACCGCATCGGCCTGCTCGGGCGCCACCGCCTCGCTGAACAGCAGCGTGAAGAATTCGTTGATCGCCTCGTTGCGCGCCAGCAGCGCACGCGCCTGGTCGCGTTCGCGCTGCGCCTCACGCGCCTGCCAGGTGGCCAGCGCGGTGCCGGCGATCAGCGCCACGGCCACCGCCGCGCCGGCGGCCAGCGGCAGGCGGTGCCGCGCCATCGCCTTGCGCAGCCGCTGCGCCAGGCTGTAGGGCCGCGCCAGCACCGGTTCGCCGGCGAGGTGCCGTTCGACGTCGGCGGCGAAGGCCTCGACGCTGCGGTAGCGATCGGCCGGCTCCTTGCGCATCGCCTTGGCGAGGAGGGTGTCGAGGTCGCCGCGCAGCGCCCGCGCGACGCGCCGGTCGGCCACGCGGCTGCTCGCAGGCGGCACGTCGGCGGCGAGCACGGCCTCCTCGAGCGCGGCCGGCGTGTCGCGCGGCAGCCGGTAGGGCCGCACACCGGCGAGCAGCTCGTAGAGCACCACGCCGAGCGAGTAGACGTCGGTGGCCACGCCCACCGGCTTCGCGCCCACCTGCTCGGGCGAGGCGTAGTCGGGCGTCACCGCACGGCCCATCAGGCGGGTGATCTGCGCCTGCGTGGGCCCGTCGTCGCCGAGCAGCTTGGCCACGCCGAAGTCGAGCAGCCGCACCTCGCCGGCCGCGGTGACGAGGATGTTGCTCGGCTTGAGGTCGCGGTGCACGACGAGCCGGCCGTGCGCGTACGACACCGCCTCGGCCACCTGCAGGAACAGGCGCAGGCGCGCCTCGATCGACAGCGCATGCTCGCGGCAGTGCACGTCGATCGGCGTGCCGTCGACGAACTCCATCGCCAGCCAGGGCCGGCCCTCGGCGGTGACGCCGGCGTCGTACAGCCGCGCGATGCGCGGGTGCTCGAGCGAGGCGAGGATGTCGCGCTCGCGCGCCATGCGCTGCGCCAGGCTGGCGGCCCAGCCGGGATGGGGCAGCTTGAGCGCCTCCTGGCGGTTCAGGCTGCCGTCGGTGCGCTCGGCCAGCCACACCGTGGCCATGCCGCCGTGGCCGAGTTCGCGCAGCACCCGGTAGGGGCCGATGCAGTCGCCGGGGGCGTCCGGCTCGAGGCCCGCCTCGTCGAGGCCGCCGGGTCCGTCGAGCACCAGCGGCTCGCGCAGGAAGTCGTCGCCGGCGTCGGTGCCGGCGCGCTCGAGCAGCTGGCGAAGCAGCGGCAGCAGGTCGTGGTCGGATGCGGGCAGGCCGCGCAGCCAGGCCTCGCGCTGCGCCGGCGGCAGCGCGAGCGCGGCCTCGAGCAGGCCGTTCAGGCGCCGCAGCTCGCCGGGGTCCTGCGGCGGCTTCATCGTCTCAGCGGCCGAGCATCTGCGCCAGCAGCAGCCGGGCGCGCTCCCAGTCGCGCCGCACCGTGCGGTCGGTGACGCCCAGCGCGCTGGCGATCTCGGCGTCGGTCAGGCCGGCGAAGTAGCGCATCTCGACCACGCGCACCAGCCGCTCGTCGACCTGCGCGAGCATCTGCAGCGCCTCGTGCACCTCGAGGATCTCGTCGTCCCTCGTGCCGAGCATCTCGCCGGCGCGGGTGTCCAGCGTCACGTGCTCGGCCTCGCCGCCTCGCCGCCCGGCCTGGCGGCGGCGCACGAAGTCGATCACCACCGAGCGCATCGTCGTCGCGGCGTAGGCGAGGAAGTGCTCGCGGTCCTTCAGCGCCACTAGCCCGCCGCGCTGCATGCGCATGAAGGCCTCGTGCACCAGCGCCGAGGTGTCCAGCAGGGTGTGGCGGCCGCCTCCGGCCAGGCGCGAGCGCGCCAGTCGGCGCAGCTCGTGGTACAGCTGGGCGAACAGCACGTCGGCGGCAGGCGCCGCCTTCTCGATCTCGGCAGTGACCATGGACAGGGCTCGAGGCAGGAAGCCCGTCGGCGACGGGCGGGCAACGATCCTGCGCGCCGCACCGGTCCATCGCAATCCCTCCAAAGAGCCACGGCGGCGCGTTCAGGCCACCGCACGCCCCGCGTCCGCGGCGAGCGCCTCGTGGATCTCGCCCAACTGTGCCTGCGCGGCGCGGCGGCCGGCCTCGAAGACCTCGGCCATCGCGCCGGTCTGCCACAGGCCGACCTCGCGATCGAGCTTCAGCACCACCGGCAGCAGCCGCTGGCCGCGCGCGGCCGCCGTCTCCAGCCGCGCGCGCATCAGGTTGTTGAGCAGCGAGGTGCTGACCTGCGCCACCAGCCGCGAGGGCTTGTCGATGCGGCGCGGCATGCGGCCCTCGAAGCCGAGCGTGAGCACCACGCGGGCGTCGAGCGCGGCCGAGACCGGCAGCGGGTCGGACACCACGCCGTCGACCAGGCGCTGGCCGTCGATGCGCACCGGCGGGAACAGGAAGGGTACGGCCATGCTCGCGCGCAGCGCGGTGGCCAGCGGCCCGCGCGTCAACAGCACGGGCTCGCCGGTGGCGGCGTCGGTCGCGGCGATGCGCAGCGGGGTCGGCAGCGCCTCGATGCGGCTCGCGCCGAAGGCCGCCTCGATGCGCTCGGCGATGCGCGTGCCGTGGCGCAGCGCGAAGTCGGCGTCGAAGCCGGCCCAGCGTGGCACCAGCAGCTGCGCGTAGGCGCGCCAGTTGCGCTGCTCGGTGAGCTCCTGCGACCACAGCTGCCGGGCCTGCGCGAGGCCCTCGGCCGGCGCCGTGCCCGCGGCGATCAGCGCGCCGAACAGTGCGCCCGAACTGCAGCCGACCACCAGGTCGGGGCGGATGCCGTGGCGGGCGAGCACGTCGGCGATGCCCAGCGCAGCGACGCTGCGCACGCCGCCACTGCCGAGCACGAGGGCCAGGCGCGGCGCCTGGAAACGGGGGGCGCTGACGCTGGCCATCGCTCACGCCCTCCCCAGGGTGCATGGGGCCGGCCGCCATGCGTCGTGCCGCCAAGGCGGCACCGGGGGCGCCGGCAGGCAGCGCGCCTCGGCGACCACCACGCCGGCGTCGCCACGGTGCGGGCTGAGCGTGAAGCCGCAGCGGCGCATCAGGGCCAGCATCGGCAGGTTGTCGGCCAGCACGTGGCCGTACAGCCAGTGCAGGCCTTCGTCGGCGGCAGCGCGGCGCAACGCCGCCACGCAGCGCCGCGCGATGCCCCGGCCGCGCCAGCCTTCGGCCACCACGAGGGCGAATTCGGCGGCGCTGTCGCTGGCATCGGTGACGCAGCGGGCGTCGGCCACCAGCCGCGTGGTGCCGTCGTGCTCGGCCAGCGCGACGAGGGCGATCTGACGGTGGCCGTCGGCGCCGGCCATGTCGTGCAGGCGGGCTGCCGAGACGGCGTTGACGGCGCCGTGAAAGCGCCGGCGCCGCGCCAGCGGTGACAGGCCGGCCAGCATGCCGGCCAGCGCTTCGGCATCTTGCGGGCAGACCGGCCGCAGGTGCACGCGCTGCCCGGTGCGGGTGGTGAAGCTGTCGATCGTCGGGGGTGTCATGGGGTCCTCCTGAGCGGTACCACGCGAAGCGCTCGGCGATCCGGACATCCCCGCCCCTGCGGCCGGCGGGCGAAGCGACTAGCATGGCGATCGCCCGACGAAAGGTGACTCCATGACGACATTGCGCATCACGGTCAACGGCCGAGCGGTCGAGACCGACGTGGCCCCCACCACCTTGCTGGTCGAACTGCTGCGCGGCCCGCTGGCGCTGACCGGCACCCACCAGGGTTGCGACACTGCGCAGTGCGGCGCCTGCACCGTGCTGGTCGACGGCGAGGCGGTGAAGAGCTGCAGCATCCTGGCGCTGCAGGCGCAGGGCCGCGCGGTCACCACCGTCGAGGGCCTCGCGAAGGGCGATGCGCCGCACGCACTGCAGGAGGCCTTCATGGCCTGCCACGGCCTGCAGTGCGGCTTCTGCACCCCGGGCATGCTGATGTCGGCGTGCGCGCTGCTGCGCCACGAGCCGAACCCGAGCGAGGCGCAGATCGCCGAGGCGCTGGAGGGCAACCTGTGCCGCTGCACCGGCTACGTCAACATCGTCGCCTCGGTGCAGCAGGCTGCGCAGGCGCTGGCCGCGAAGGGAGAGCGCGCATGAGCAGCACCACCACGGTCGAGGCCGGCCGCTACGGCAGCGGCAAGGACGTGCGCCGCATCGAAGACCCGGCGCTGCTGCGCGGCGAGGGCCGCTTCACCGACGACCTGGCGCGCGCTGCGCAGACCCACCTCGTCTTCCTGCGCTCTCCCTACGCCCATGCGCGCATCCTCGGCGTCGACGCGAGCGCCGCGAAGGCGATGCCTGGCGTGCTGGCGGTGTTCAGCGGCGCCGACCTGCACGCCGCCGGCGTCAAGCCGATCGGCCCGGCCGTGCCCTTCCCCCGCCCCGACGGCAAGCCAGGTGCCTCGGCGCCGCGCCACCCGCTGGCGCTCGATCGTGTGCGCTACGTCGGCGAGGCGGTGGCCGCGGTGGTGGCCGAGTCGCGCGAGGCGGCACTCAACGCCGCCGAAGCCGTCGTCGTCGACTACGAAGACCTGCCGGCTGTGACCGACCCTCTGGCCGCGATGCGCCCCGGCGTGCCGGTGCTGTGCGAGGCTGCGCCCGACAACATCGCGGCGGAGATGCGCCATGGCGACGCCGCGGCCACCGAAGCGGCCTTCGCCACGGCGGCGCACCGCGTGTCGCTGGACCTCGTCAACCAGCGCCTGGCGCCGGCCTCGATGGAGCCGCGCGTGGTGCTGGCCGAGACCGATGCCGCCACGGGCCGCTTGCTGATCACGCTGTCCAGCCAGATGCCCACGGCCGTGCGCGACGGCGTGGCCGGCTCGCTCGGCCTGGCCAAGGAGCAGGTGCGCGTGACGGTGGGTGACGTGGGCGGCGGCTTCGGCATGAAGACCGGCCTGTACCCGGAAGACATCGTGGTTGGCCACGCAGCGCGCACGCTGGGCCGGCCGGTGAAATGGTGCGCGCAGCGGCTCGAGGAGTTCAGCGCCTCGGTGCACGGCCGTGACCTCGTCACCCGCGCCGAGCTCGCGCTCGACGCCAACGGCAAGGTGCTGGCGCTGCGCACGCGCTCGGTGGCCAACGTCGGCGGCTATGCGATGACGGTGGGTGTGGCGATCCAGCTGCTGATCGGGCCGTGGGTGTCGACCAGCATCTACGACATCCCCGCGATCTCGCTGCACCTGACCGCGGTGATGACCAACACCACGCCCACCGGCGCCTACCGCGGCGCCGGGCGGCCGGAGGCGATCTACGTGATCGAGCGGCTGATGGACGCCGCCGCGCGCGAGATGAAGATCGACGGCGCCGAGCTGCGCCGCCGCAACATGATCCGCCCCGAGCAGATGCCCTACAAGAACCCGATGGGCCAGACCTACGACGTCGGGCAGTTCGAGAAGATGCTCGACCAGGGCTTGGCGCTGGCCGACTGGGGCGGCTTCGAGGCGCGGCGCACGCAATCGAAGGCGAAGGGCCGGCTGCGCGGCCGAGGCATCGCCACCTTCCTCGAGTGGACCGGCGGCAACGCGCTGTCGGAGCAGGTGACGGTCAACGTGCTGCCCGAGGGCATCGTCGAGCTGACGGTGGCCACCATGCCGATGGGCCAGGGCATCAACACCAGCCTGGCGCAGCTGGCGGTCGACGTGTTCGGCGTGCCGCTCGACCAGATCCGCGTGGTGCATGGCGACACCGACCGCGCCAACGGTTTTGGCAGCGCGGGGTCGCGCTCGCTGTTCACCGGCGGGGCGGCGGTACAGGTGGCTTCGGAGAACACCATCCAGGTGGCCAAGGATCTCGCCGGCGAAGCGCTGGAGGCCGCGCCGCGCGACATCGAATACCGCGCCGGCCGCTTCACCATCGCCGGCACCGACCGCGGCATCGGCCTGTTCGAGCTGGCTGCGAAGCAGCCGGCCGCGCGCATCACCGCCGAGGGCGGCGCCACCGCCGGCGCGCCGAGCTGGCCGAACGCCTGCCACGTGTGCGAGGTCGAGGTCGACCCCGACACCGGCGCGGTGGAGATCGCGGCCTATGCGTCGGTCAACGACATCGGCCGCGTGGTCAGCCCGACCATCGTGCGCGGCCAGATCGAGGGAGGCGCCGTGCAGGGCATCGGCCAGGCGCTGTGCGAGGCGGTGCGCTACGACGGCGACAGCGGCCAGCTGCTCACCGCCAGCTTCATGGACTACGCGTTGCCGCACGCCGACGTCTTCCGCGGTTTCAAGACGGTGTTCGACACCTCGGTGCCCTGCACCACCAATGTGCTCGGCGTGAAGGGCGTGGGCGAGCTCGGCACCATCGGCGCCACGCCGGCGGTGGTCAACGCGGTGGTCGATGCGCTGGCCGGCGCGGGCCTGGGCCGCGAGGCGGAGCAGGTGCAGATGCCGCTGACGGCGCCGACGGTGTGGCGCGCGCTGCAGCGCGATTTCGATGCGGTGGCCTGGGGCGGATGATCAGCGCCGCGCCACCATGTCGATCTCGATCAGCGCGCCCTTGGCCAGGCCGTTGACGCCGACGCAGGTGCGCGCCGGCCGGCGGCCGGCCGGGAACCAGCTCGCGTAGGCCTCGTTCATCGCCGCATAGTCCTGCTCGAAGCGCGTGAGGTACACGCGCATCTGCAGCACGTTGGCCAGCGTGAGCCCGATGCCCTGCAGCACCGTCTGCAGGTTCTTCATCACTTGGTGGGTCTGCGCCTCGATGCCCTCGGGGTAGGGCTCGTCGATGGAGGTGCCTGCAAAGGGCATCTGCCCGGTGACGAACACCCAGCCGTCGGCCTCGACGGCGTGGCTGAAGGGCGCGACAGGGTCGGGCGCGCCGTTGATCATGTGGAAGATCGGGGCCATGGCAGGAAGGCAGTGTCGGGAACCGACAGTGTTCCACGACACCGCCGCGTTCAGCTCGGCAGCAGGGCCCAGCCCAGGCTGCGTTCCAGCGTCCAGACCAGCGCCAGCAGCGCCACGGCCGCCGACATGCCGGGCACCAGCGCGCGCCGATACAGTGGCGCGCGGCGCAGCGCAATGGCCGCCGGCAGCAGCAGCGCCACCAGAGCCAGCTGGCCCAGTTCGACGCCGAGGTTGAAGCCGAGTAGCGGCAGCATCAGCTGCCCCTGCGCGAGGCCAAGATCCTGCAGCGGCCCGGCGAAGCCGAAACCATGCACCAGTCCGAAGAGCGACACCATCATCCAGCGCGGCGCGCGCAAGAAGGGGCGCAGGTTGTCCAGCGCTGCGAGCAGCACGCTCGCGGCGATCAGCGACTCGACCCAGCGCGAGGGCGGTGCGAGAACGCCTGACGCAGCCAGCCCGAGCGTGATCGAGTGCGCCGCGGTGAAGGCTGTCACCAGGCGCAGCGTCTCGGCGCACGCCGAGCGCGCGGTCTCGCGCGGCGCCCAGCCGCGGCCGTCTCGGCGCCACACGGCGACGATCAGCAGCGTGGCGAGGAAGAGGATGTGATCCAGGCCGATCGCGATGTGGTGCATGCCTTCAGCGACGAAGCCGGCGAAGGAGCGCGGGCTGTGTTCTTTGCTGCCGAGCGAGAAGCGCTGCGTCGCCTCGCCTGGCACCAGCACCGCCTGCTGCGTGGATCCGCCTGCATCGAGGCGGGCGATGCCGCGGTGATCCGCATCGCTCTTGGCGAACAGCCGGTAGCTCACCGTGAGCGAGCCGACCGCTGCGGCGCAGTCGCGCTGCAGCCGCAGCACCGCATAGCGGCCATCGGTGTGCTCGTCGAGCAGCGGCGTGCCACGGCTCGTCACCGGGCAGTCGCGCTCGTCGGCACGCATCGCGATTGCCGCGTCGGCCAGGCGCTCGATCTCGGACCAGCGCGAGCGCACCTCGCCCCAGCGCAGCTGGCCGTCACCATCGGCATCCAGCACGAGCTCGCGGTCGAGGTCGCGCAGCGCGATGTCCACGCGCTGCTCGATGCGTGTGCCGTCGACCTGCCAGCGCAGGTAAGCGTCGCTGGACTTGTGCGCCTGTGCGGCGCCGGCCAGACATCCCAGCGCCAGAGCCAACAGGTGACGGAGCTTCATGATCGTGCGTCCTTGCCGGCAGCGGCGATGCGCACATCGATGGCGGCCCAGTCGCGCAGCGCGTCAGCTGCCAGTGGCCGGCCGGCGGCCTGCGCCGCGCGCGCGAGCAGCAGGGCATCGGCCGGTTCCTTCTGACGCGCCCAGTTCCGTTCGGCCAGCGCGAGCGCGCGCGCCGGCTCGCGCTGGAGTTCCAGCGCCAGCAGCGCTTCCTCGCGAAGGTGCAGGTTCTCGCCGCGCAGGCGTGCCGCGTCGAAGCGCGCCTGCAGCGTGGCGGCGTCGGCCGCGGCGCGCGAATCTCCAAGGCGTTCCCAGGCGATCGCGCGGCGCAGCAGCAGCGCGTCGGCCTCGACGCCGTGCGGCTCGATCAGCGCCAGCGCTTCAGCGGCGCTGCCGCGCTCGATCAGCCAGTCGGCGCGCGCCGCGATCGCATAGATGCCGGGCGTGCCGGCGGTGGCTTTGCGGAACAGCGTTTCGGCCGCGGCGTGGTCGCCCATCCGTTGCGCCAGTTCGGCGCGCACCAACGCCAGCCAGCCGTCGCCCGGCACCTCGCGTGCCAGTGCCGCGAGCGCAGCGGCAGCCTCGCGCGGCTGGCCGCGCAGGCTGTGCAGCTCGGCGACGCAGGCACGTGCCGGTACCGCGAGTGCCGCGCCCAAGGCCGCGAAATCGGGTGTGGCCAGCGCGCGGCAGTCCTCTTCGGCCAGCGCGAGCCGGCCGGTCACCTGCCGCACCGCGGCGCGCGTGAGGAGGGCTTGCGCGCGCAGCGGCAACGGCGCGGCGGCATCGGCCACCAGCGCGTCGAGATCGGCCAGCGCGCCATCGAAGTCGTGCTGGCTCTGCCGGATCGTGGCGCGCAGCAGCCGCACCGCCGCGGGTGGTGCGGGCTGCATCCACCAGGGCTTCAGCGCCGCCTGCGCCAGCCCGAGTTCGCGCGGATCGCCGCGCATCCGGGCCCGCTCGATGGCCGATCGTGCGGTGGCCAGCGCCAGCGGCAGCTGCCCCGGATCGCGCGCCAGCACGGCGCGCTGGCGGCGGGTCTCGGCGCTCTGTCGCGTGGGCAACCGCTCGATGACGACCTCGTCGCCGGACGGCGTGAAAGGCGCCGCCGTCGCCACGAGCCCGATCGCGGCGCAGAACAGTCCCGCTGCGAGGCGGGTGAGGATCGGCGGTGCCATCACCCGCCCCCTCAGCGCAACGGGGCGGGTTCGTCGGTGTCCGACGCCGGCGGCAGCACGCCGTCAAGCTTCAGCGGCTCGCCGGTGTCGTCCGCCGGCAGCGAGCCGACATAACTCGTGAAGGCCTGCGGCGAGGCCGTGGCCGCGGGCGGCACGGTGTCGGTCACCGGTGGCGCGTCGTTGCTTCCACCGCCGCCGCACGCTGCCAGCGCCGCTGCGGTGGCCAGCAGGATCAAGAGGTTCTTGCTCATGCTGCCTCCGCTCAACGGGTGCCGCCGATCGGCGTGTTCAGGTACGGGAAGCCCGCGAGCAGCGGCACCGTGGCCTGGTCGACGGCGTCGTGAAGCTGGAAGGCGGTGGCCCCCAGCGGCGCGGCCGAGGGCTTGCACGCCGTCCCCAGGCCGAGCGTGTTGGTGTCGCCGTTGGCCACGCACAGCCCGCCCATCACCGCTACCAGCGAGATGTCGACCACGTCGTCCTTCGGCCGGCGGCCGTTGGGGAAGCCGGCGTTGTCGCTGCCGCCGGCCAGCAGGTTGCCCACCACGCCGAGACGGTTCTGCTGCGCGAAGGGCACCGGCGCGATCGCGGTGTTCAGCCGCAGCATCTCCGAGGCCTGCACCGAACGCGGCTGGTTCAGCCCCGGGATGCCGGTGAGGAAGGTGGTGACGAGGTCGGTGCGCGGGAAGTTGGTTGGCGCCGTGCCGGGAATGCCCAGCGCGATCTCCAGCAGCGCCGGCAGCGTCGGGTGGGTCACGTAGTCGGCGAACTGCGTGTCGTCGGCCGGCTTGGCTGCGTTGAATCGGTCCTTGTCCTTCAGGCCGATGACCACCTCGTTGACCAGCGGCATGCCCAGGCGCGACACCTGCACCCAGGCCCCGCCGGTCTTCTCGCTGGTCTGGTGGCCGCTGGCCGGCGTGCCGTCGAGCAGGCGCGCCT
>NZ_JBFXIO010000001.1:0-73154 GCF_050175855.1 Piscinibacter sp. | reverse complement strand
CGATCAGCGGCTCGTTCTCGGACCACGACTTCACGCAGAACTCGTCGTCGGCCAGCGTGACACCCGAAGGCGCCAGGTTGCAGCTCAGCATGGCCAGTGGCTCCGGCATCTCGTCGTCGGCCGTGTAGAGCTCGACGAACAGGGCGCCGCCGACGGGATAGCGGCCGACGTGGATGCTGGCCAGGCCGTAGGGGGTCTGTGCGGAGCCGATGGAGGGAAGGTTCATCGACATGATGGTGTTCTCCTTGAAAGGACCGACCTGCGAAGGCCGGTCGTTCGAGTTGCGCTACTGCGGCAACGGCTCCGTGTAGAGCAGGCCGCACGCCATGGCGCTTCCAATGGGGTGGCTGACCAGTTCGCGTGCCGTGGCCAGGACTTCGTGCGGCATGGCGCCGTCGAGCCGGGCGATCTGGAATCCAGCGACATCGGCATGCACCTGGTAGGCGGGCCGATCGGCGCCGGCGACCACGAACGCGCGGCCGGGCGCGCCGGTGAGGACTTCGCTTTCCTTCACGAGATGCTCGAACTCGTCGAGCGACCGCACCGGCAGCAGGCGCTGCATGGGCAGCGCGCGGATGGAAAGGTTGAGGTGGTTCACGGGGTCTCCTGTTCGTCGGTGACGACGCACGTCAGACGGCGGCTTGTTGCGGCGTGGCGGCCTGCCGCCCCATGTGGGGTCGGCGAGTACGCCGTGAGGACGGGCGTGGGGGCCTGGCGCACCGAGCCCGGCCCGGCTTCCTCCACGACACACAGCAGGTGCAGCGACTGCGCGGCCGCGCCGCCCTCGGTTGCGGCGGCCTCGGCCTGCACGGGCTCCGGGTCGAAGCCCTCGAGAGGCTCGTCCAGCTTCCCGGCGATGCCCCAGAGCACGAAGACGATCAGCAGCAGCACCTCGGGACGCATCAGTTGAGCGGGCATGCGGCCTCCTGCACTTCGTCACCGATGTGCGATGCCAGCGCGAACAGGTCTCGCTGGGCGGCCTGCGACGATGTCGATGCCTCGTGCCGCCGGATCTGCTCGTTGAGCCACTGGGGATTCGCCGTCAGCTGGGCTGCGGCGAAGTGGGGGTCGCTGTAGAACAGCTCCTGGGCCCACTGCGGGTAGCGCGCGATGGATTCGCGAAGCCAGCGCCGCGCGTTGACGAGCAGCCATTGGCGCAACTCGTCGACGTCGACCCGGCCGAAGTACGCCGTGGGCGACATGGGGCTGGTGCCGACGACCCGGACGCACGAGGCGAACGAGAAGGGGAGGTGATCGTTCGACGGACTGGTCAATGCCCAGTCGAGCGTCTCGATCTTCTCTTCCAGCGGCGTCTCGGGATCGGTGAGCTTTCTCAGCTCCTGCAGCAGCACCCAGTGCAGTTGCACCACGGCGGACTCGCTCCACTCGGGAGCGTCTTCGATCGCGATCAACTGCTGCAGCGCGTCCTGGGTCTGCAACGGCAATTGGTGCAGCTGCAGGGTGTGGACGGCTTCGGCACGGCCGGGGATGGATGGGGGTTCGTCGAGGTCGAACAGCGAACCTCGGATGCATGCGTTGGCGACACTCATGTTGAGCATTGCTGCCTCCATGGGAACGCGAAGCAACGCCCATCCCCGAAGGGGCAGCAGTTGCCCCGCGGGGGTTGAGTGAGTGGCCGGTCATGAACCGGCGTATAGGGCTGGCTTGGGCGGCGAGAGCCGCTGGATCGGTGTGCCAGCTACCGATCGGGAGAGACCTTTCGGCGCACGACGAAACGGGTCGCGCCTCGAAAGGCTGATCGGCGGATGCGGATGTGCCCGGGGGGCCGGGCGATGCGTCGATTCGACGCTCTGGAGGGCTTGCCTGATTTTGGGGTGCAGGGCCAGCTACTGCACAGACGCGAACCTTAGCGCCCGGCGCCGTGCGCTGTCAACGGCGAGGCGACGGTCGATTTGGAGGGGGGTTTCGACCCGCCTTTCCGGTGGCGCGCGCCGGCGGTGGTCGGGATGATTGCGGTACCCGCCCAACCTCACTTGGACAACGGAGCGTGCCATGACCTCAACCCGACTCGCCGTCATCGACACCGGCCAGGTGAACGAGCGCATTCTGAACAAGGACGAGTACCGGGCGGACTTTCGCAAGGTCGAAGGCGCCTCGCTGAAGCGGACCACGCACCTCTCCAGCCCGCATGCCAAACGCATGTTCGCGCGCTGCTTCTACAGCTTCCAGGCGTCGATGTACTTCATCAGCCAGCTCGGTCGTGCCAAGCTCGATCACGAGGTGGTGGAGCGCATCGAGCAGAACATCCGCGAGGCCCTGGACGCGGCGACCGATGAGATCAACAAAGCCATCGACCAGGCCGAGGCACTGCTCAAACACCACAACATCGAGACGCTGGCGTCCTACGACACGGTGCCTCTGCAGGAAGAGATCGGCATCACGTCCTCGTTCGGCCGGCGCTACTTCGACCTGATGCACAAGCTCGACATCATCATGCCGATGATGGAGACGCTGGCCATCGAGGAGATCATCAGTGAACGCGAGCTCGAGACGCGCCGGTCCCTGTACAAGCGGGTCGTGCTGAGCATCTCGACCAAGGCGCGCAATCTCTGGATGGGCGTGCGACGTCGCATGAACGAACGTGACGCGAGGCTGGCAGCGGAAGCTGCCAAGCCGCGGCCGCAGGCCCCACGACCGGCGCCCTCGACCAACCCCGACCAGGACGGGCCCTTCGCGGGCGAGGCTGCAACCGACCAGCGCGCCGATGAACCCGCTCCAGTCTCGGGTGAGCAGACGGCAACGCCGATCCCGCAAGCCGCGGGTCAGGAGACCGAGTCGATGGCCGCCGGCGCCTAGCTGCCGACGCCGAGGCGCGCGACGATCCAGCGGCGAAGCGCGGCACTGCCTTCAGCGTCGGCCACCAGTTCCTTCGGCGTTCTGCCTGCCAGCTCTGCGATGGGCAGCGACACCCAAACCGAATAGCCGAGCGCGGCCGGGACGATCTGCTCCGGCGCTTCCTCTATGCCGAGTTCCAGCAGCAACCTGCGGACGTGGGCGATGGCCATCAGGTCGGCGGGCATGGGCTCGTGCTGCAGGATCCTGTGCCAGCCGCGGTCAGTCCGGGCGTTCACTCGAGTAGTCGACGCGCCGGTAGCGGTCCATCACCCGCATCTCGACCACCCCGAGCCACTTGGCCACCAGGTCCGGTGACTTGCCGCGGCGCAACTGGCGCAGCGCGAAGGTGTGGCGCAGGCGGTAGGCACCGCCTTCGACCAGGCTCTTGTCGATGCCAGAGGCTTCGAGGACCGCCTTCACCGCGTCGTAGTGGGTCACCTTGCCCCATGGCTTGCCAGTACGCGTTGCGGGAAACAGGAAGTCGCCGGCGAGCTTCTGTTCCTTGCGCACCTGCAGCCAGTAGGCCAGCACGCGGCCTGCCCACTTGATCACCGGTGCTTCACGTTCCGGGCTGTCGCCGTAGGCGGGCACGTGGACGGTGCCCGGCACGCCTTTCTCTTCGCCCGTGCGCTGCACGGGGGATGTCAGGCGAAGCATGCGGACGTCCGCGGGGGTCAGCCCGGAGCCCAGGTGCAGCGCGACGGCAGTGCGATTGCGCAGTTCCTGCCACGTGATGTCGGCGCCCCTACGGCCCGAACGGGGCAGCCCGGCGGAGAGGTAGTTGACGAGGATGCGGGCCTCGGCAGGGGCCAGGTAGTCGGGCAGTGCGTCGCGCCGATTGGCGTTGGCATAGAGCCAATCCTCACGGGATTGAAGCAGGGTGGACGCCGCTCGGTTCGGGGCGGCGGACCCGGTGGCCTGTGCGCGGATCTCCAGCACGCTGTTGATGAACTTCAGCAAGCGCCATGCGTGCCGCGGCGTGAACTTCCCGGCCTCCTTGAGCCGGCTGGGCTTTGCACGAGCCGCGTTGGCGGGTTCGAGCCGGCTGTTGATGAAGGCGCCGAGGTCCGCTTCGGAGATGCCGTCCAGGCCGATCACGGGTGACTGACTCAGGCACCACTCGGCGAAAGCCTGCCACAGCACCGTGTAGGCGCGGATGGAGGACGTCAATGTGATCTTGCGCGAGGCTGCCGTGCGCTGGTGATCGAGCCACTGATCGAAGGCCTCCTGGTACGCCCGCACCTGGTCAGCCGGGTCGGCGTCGTCGAACAGGTCGAGGTTCTGGGGGGCCATCGGGAGGGATCATAAAACCGAACCAACGGCGGGGACGTTGCTTCCCCAAGTTCCCCGGTCGGAGCCAGTTCGCCAAGCCCCAAAAAGCAAGCCAGGAGGGGAGGCCAAGCGGCGGCGCCGTTGGTTCGGAATTGAGGCGCCCGGTGTCCGGCAGTGCACGCGACGAAGCACCGCCCGCCAGGCCCTCGTACTGGTGCACTGCGAGGTTGGCCCCCATTGGGGGGTACCCATCAACTCGCTCGTTGGGGCGATCGGTGAGTTCGCCGACTGGCGGGAAGATTGGTGGCAGCGCGCCTGAGGTCGCGCCGCGCTACAGACGATTTGCAGGGCCTGTTTCGATCGGTCGGGCCGCATTGCAGAAGGAACGTGGAAACTCTGCGTTCACGTGAGTGCGTTTGGATGCAGATCGAGACGATCTGCGTACCTCTTGCAGGCGGGGTTGACGGCGCGCAGACGCCGAGCACCCTGGGGCATGGACAACAGAATCGGTCGACGAACCGTTGGAGCAGGCAGACGGGCCAATTTCAGGGCGAACAGAGACATGAGTGAGCAGGGCAGGGCCGCGGAGGGACCGCAGGTCGAAGTCGCGGGCAAGGCTGCTGGCGGGGACTACTCGCCCGACGCCGGTGAGACGGGGCGCGCGATGACTGCCAACGCCGTCGTCTCCGCGGTGGCCAACGTACCGCTGCTGCTGGCCGCGGTCGCCCTGGTCGTGTACATGGCATTCGAGGCCGGGCTGAGCACGCCGGGAACGGTCTTCGGCGCGCTCGGGCTTGCCGCATCGGGCTGGCGCTGGTCGATGAGCAAGCGCTACCGTTTGCGCGAACCCTTCGACGAGGCAATGGCGCGGGCAGCGCGACGCGAGGTCGAGCTGAACGCGGGCCTGTCCGGTCTCATGTGGGGCTACGGTGCGCTGGCCATCTACCCGCACCTCAAAGAGGTCGCACAGATCGCCTACCCGATGCTGCTGGCAGGATCGGCCGGCGTGGCGGCCCTGTATGCCCCGCTGGCAGGGCGTGCCTACCTCTACATGATCGTGCCGCAGGTGGCATCGCTGGTCATCGCCCATCTGGCCTTCGACGGCCTGCGTTCGATCGGGCTGGCCGCCATCGTGGCCGGGTTCGGCTTCACGATGCATCGGTCGGCGCAGCTGTCGAAGGCAGCGGGCGAACGGCTCGCGAGAGCACTGCTCGAACGCGATCGCCTGAGGGCTGACCACGCGCGCCTCGCGGAGCTGGAACTCACCGAAGCCAAGCTGGCGGCCGAGTCCGCCCGCAACGAAGCGGCGGCCACACGGGACCTGTTCATCGCGAAGGTCTCGCACGAGTTCCGCACGCCCCTGCAGACCATCGTCGCCCTGGCCGACCTGCTCGCGCTCAAGACCGCTGACGAGAGGTCCAAAGGCCTTCAGGAGCCGGTCCAGCGGCTGTCACGAGCGGCCGACCAACTGATGCACCAGGCGAACGACCTGGCCGCCTTCGTGCGGGCCAATCAGGCCGCGGGCTACGAGATCCGCGAGCGCCCGGTGCGGCTGGACGAAGTGGTGGCCGCGTCGATCACCGAACTCCGGGAATTGGCCAACCGCAAGGGGGTCGACGTGCGCGTCACCGTCCCGGCCATCTCGCTGCATGCCGACGACATGCGCCTGCAGCAGATCATCGGGAACCTGGTGAGCAACGCCGTCAAGTACACGAGCCATGGCCACATCGAGATCCACGCGGACGTGGATGGCGACGGGCCCCACAGCATGACCTTGTGGGTGAGCGACACGGGCAGCGGCATCGCCGAAGAGGTCCTGCCGAATGTCTTCGACCCGTGGTTTCGAGGCACCCGCGAAGCGCGCGGCCTGGGGCTCGGACTGTCGATCGTGCGATCCCTGGTCGCGCAACTCGGCGGAACTGCGGAGATCAAGTCGGAGAAGGGGCGCGGTACCCGGGCCACCGTGCACATCCCGGTGAAGGTGCTGGACCAGCAGCCGCTTCGTCCGCTCTCTGGCTCGGCCAGCCTGTCAGGCCTGCACGTGCTTGTCGTCGATGACGAGGACTCCGTTCGCAGCGCCGTGGCGGATCTCCTGCGCGCCAAGGGCGCGGAGTGCGTTGAAGCGCCTGGTACGGACGAGGCGCTGCAAGAGCTCGGTTCGAGGGCATTCGAGGTAGCGCTGGTCGACATCCAGATGCCCGGTGCGGACGGCTACGAACTTGCGCGGCGGCTCAGGTCTCGCTACCCGGAATGCGAGACGAGGCTGATCGCCATGAGCGCCTTCGGACTGGCAGAGGAGCAGGGCCATCTCTTCAACGCCTACGTCGCCAAGCCCTCGAAGGCCGACAAGATGGTCGGCACGATCATCCAGACCCTGGCGCAAGGTCGCACCACCGCGGCCAATGCGGCCCCCCTGAGCAACTCGAGCGGAGCATCGAACACAGCGTGAATCGGCGCCGACGCTGCATCGCCGCGCGCGCTGCGGGCGCAGACGGGTTCGTCAACGGCCTCTGAAAGCCGGCAGCACTTCGTTGACAGACACCGCGCGCAGATCGCCGACCAGTCGACCCTGGACGTCGGTGATCACCAGGCCCCTTCGCGCCGCCTCCCGACAGAGCGCATCGAGCCGCGGGTCCGCAAAGCTCGCCGGCGGATCGTAGGCCTGCAGTTGAAGCCCGGCGACCGCGAGCAGGCCGTCGGCGCTGGGCCGATCCCGTTGTCCAGAAGGACCACACAGGCCGGCGAGCGCGGTTCGCAACGGTGATGTCCGGGGGTTCATGGCGAAGCAGGTGCAGGGCGCCCCATCGTGCGGCTGACCGCGGGAGCGCGCAACTCGAAACCCCGGTCCAACCCCCCGTCGAAATCGGCCGTCGATTTCAGATGGTCAGCCGTTCCGTCGCCTGTGCGCACGCGCCCCTGCGATTCACGGCGTTTGCTGCGCCACGTGCTTGACGCGAAGGATCTCGACGGTGCGAGAGGTGTCGATCACCCGATAGAAGGCGATGTAGTTGGCGTGCAGCACGAGTTCGCGAACGCCGGCCGGCAGCCCGGGCCGGCCCTCATGGCCGAGCCTTGGGTGCTGGGCCAGCGGCTGGACCTTCTCGCGCAGCTTCTTGCCGAAGGTGCGTGCACGGGTAGGACTGTCCTGGGCGATGTAGCGGACGATGCTGCGCAGGTCTTCCAGAGCCTTGGGGCGCCAGGCGATGCTGTAGTCGGCCCCCGGCATCAGTCCCCGAGCTCCGGCCTCCAGGCCTGCACGATGGCCTTGAACTCGGCCTCGTAGCCCAGGCTGTCGGGGTAGCGGTGCACGCGGCCGATCAGGCCGAACACGGTCGTCATGTCGGCCACGATGTCGGTGTCCAGTGCCCACAGCGAGGTCAGGTCGAAGGCACCGCAGCTGCCTGTGTTCCACCAAGCCAGCAGAAAGTCCGCAACGACCCGGCTCTGCCCGGAATCTCGCCTGGCATGCGCGAGCAGGCGCTCGAGCGCCGCCACTTCCTCGGCGGTGATCGCAGGGGGCGGCGCTTCAGCGGCGGCGGCCAGCATCGCCTGCGCAATGACCTGCTCCGGTTGGCGCGGCGTCGTGCTCATGCGCCTTTCCTTCGCGCGGAGCCGGCACGCTGAAGCTCGATCGCGTCGATTTCGGCGTCCATGGCCGCCATGACTTCGTCGTGCGGGACGCTCGCGCGCGGATCGTCGAGCGATTCCTGGATCTCGGCGGCGAGCCACCGGTTGTGGGCCGCGGCCTGGTGGGCCGTGCGCATCGCTTCGGCCTGGCTGGAGCGGCTGCGGCTCATGTCCTTCTCATCGGGGTTCCAGTCGGTGGCGTCGAGCTGCGCCACGGCGATGCCAACCTCGCGCAGCAGGATCATGGCTGAGGCTGGATTGCCGAAGCGGCGCGGCTCGGTGCTGCGGGCCTTGGCCAGCACGGCGTCCTGGCCGCTGCGGGTGGCGATGCGCAGCATGAAGGCGCCGCCCTGGCCCTTGAGCGTGACACCGGCGACGCCGCCGGCGGCCGCAGTGGCGCGCAGTTGTTCCAAGGTCATGCTGTCCATAGGATCCACCGCATCAGAAATGGAATCATTGTGCACAGTTGACAGAAGTCTTGCAACGACCGCCGGCCCAAGCGCGAGATTCGATGAGAGTGCGGAAGCACCGCACCACCAGGGCGACGAGTTCCCTGGCCGAGCCAGCGCTGGCGGGAGCAGCGCTCATCTCGTATGCTTCTGGTGCGATTGTCGTCCAAACGCTCAATGCGCGACAATAATGTTTATGTCAACTAGTGTCCTGTCCCGCTGATACGTGAACAAAGTCGATGCAGCTTCTCGAGGATCGAATCGGCGGTAGCGGTCCACGTAAATGGCTGGCAGTTCGTGTTGTAGGCCGAGACGAAGTGGTCGATGCGCTGCACGAGTTGTTTGACGCTGGTGAACGAGCCGCGGCGGATGGCCTTGTCGGTGATCAGCGAGAAGAATCGTTCGACCTGGTTGAGCCAAGAGCTGTAGGTTGGGATGAAGTGCATGTGCCAGCGCGGCCGCGCCGCCAGCCACGCCTTGATCTTCGGATGGCTGTGGGTGGCGTAGTTGTCGGCGATGCAATGGATGTCCAGTTCGGCCGGCACGGCCTTGTCGATCTCGCGCAGGAAGGACAAGAACTCCTGGTGCCGGTGACGCGGCTTGCACGCCGCCAGCACCGCGCCGTTGAGCACGTTCAGCGCCGCGAACAACGTGGTCGTGCCATGGCGCTTGTAGTCGTGGGTGACTCCTTCGACATAGCCGAATCCCATGGGCAGCATCGGCTGCGTACGCTCAAGCGCTTGGCACTGGCTCTTCTCATCCACGCAGATGACCAGCGCGTTGTCCGGCGGGCTCAGGTACAGGCCGACCACGTCGCGCAACTTTTCGATGAAGAACGGGTCGTTGGACAGCTTGAAGCTTTCGGTGCGATGCGGCTGCAGCCCGAAGAGCTGGAAGTACCGTTGAACGCTGGTCTTGGAGATGCCGGTCTCGGCGGCCACCGTGCGCACGCTCCAGTGCGTCGAGCCGTTGGCCGGCTTGGTGTGCAGCGTGGTCTTGATCAACTGCGCCACGCGTTCGTCGTCGATCGTGCGCGGCTTGCCCGGACGGACATCGTCGTACAGCCCGGCGATGCGTCGCTCGATGAACCGCGCGCGCCACTTGCCCACAGTGGCCTTGGTCAGCTTCAGACGCTCGGCGATCGAGTTGTTGGCCTCGCCCTCGGCGCTGCTGAGAATGATGCGCGCTCGGTGGCCCAAACCCGACGGCAGCGAGCGGCTGCGAGCGAAAGACTGCAATTGCGATCGCTCTTCGTCCGACAACACCAACTCAGCCTTCGGCCTGCCCGTCCTCATCGCGGTATCTCCGTTCCCAAGATACCGCACAGGCACGCATGATTAATGCCACTTACTAACGGGACAGGACACTAGAAACAGGCGGCGGACGCTGCGAGCGCGGCCTCAAGGTCCAGGTCTTCCCGCGGAAGCGTCATGCCTTCGGGAAGCTCGACGCGTTCAAGCAACTCGGCGGCAAGTATTCCGAATCCGACGACGACCAGCGTGGGGACTCCGCGGACGAGGAGCCTCTGCGCGGTCACGCTCGGCGGAGGATCGGCCGCATCATTCCACGATCAACCGTTCCCCTGGCCGGGCGCCGCGTCGTCGGCAATCGCTTTGCCTTCCGCGTAGGCCTGCATCACCTGTCGCAAGGTCTTCAGCTGCCTGCGGTACTCCGAGCATCCGGTGCACATCATCAGGTGCGTGCGCAGCGACACCTGCTCGCCCAGACGCAACGGCCGCTCCATCTCCGCCGAGCAGACCTCGGTGACTTCCTTGCAGTTCAGCATGTCGAGCCCTCCGGACGACCCCAGCCGGTGTCCATGCATCCACGCAGCTTCAGCCGGGCGCGATGCAGGATCACGTGGCAGTTACTCGTCGTGATACCCAGTTGCGCGCAGATCTCGTCGGACTCGAACCCGAGGAACTCACGCATCATGAAGACCTTGCCGGTGGCCGGAGGAAGGTGATCCAGGCAGGTCTCAAACACGGCCCAGAACTGCCTCGTCTGCATCGACTCCTCGGGGTTTGGCCACGCCACCGGCCTTGGCCCGTCACGCCAGGCGCCGCGCTCGTTGAACAGCGCATCCAGGCGCTCCTCCCAATCTTCGCCGTCGTCGACCAGGCTGGACAGCGTCACGGTACGGGACGCCTGCCGCAGGTGATCGATGATGCGGTTGCGCAGGATCGCGAAGACCCAGGTCTTCAGCGTCGATTGGCCCGCGAACGAAGACGACTTGCGAAGCGCCGCCTCGATGGACTCCTGCACCAGGTCCTCCGCCGTCTCGGTATTGCGCAGCTGGAGCTGGGCGAAGCGCAGCATGTCGGCCCGCAGGGACAGCAGGGCCTCGGCACTGATGCCTTGCATCGACTCTTTCGAAGCCGACGTGGGAACCGGTCCGACAGATGGGGACGAGGCGCGCCGCATTCACCCGCCCTTTGCACGCTGGACTTCGTTGCGCGCCGCGCTGTAGCTCGACACGCAAAACGGCACGACGAAGTTCATGACGACCTGCCAGAGGCTCACGCTGCCGTGGGCCATCAGTCGTTCGCCATTGTTGACCACGTTCAGCACCGTACCGACCACCAGCGACACCTTCAGCGCGGACCATGCAATGCGCCGACTGGTCATCAGTGCGATGACGGACGACGGGCTCAGCCTGTCGCCGCACTCGGCAGCACCAGGGGTCGAATTCGGTGGAATCGTCGACATGTCCAGTTTCTAACCGAAGAGCGTGCGCAAAGCGCGCATGGCAGCCTCCTGCGACTCTCCCGGCATGAGATCTTCCTTGCGCAGCACGAGGAACGTGGCTGAGCGGTCCGCAGCGGTCGAGATTCGTAGGTCCTGAGGGCTGGTGATGGTGGGCGTGCTGACCAAAGCCTTCACTGCGCGCTCCGCGCTCAGTTTCATCGTGGCGGCGTCCGCCATGCCCGCAAAAACGATCGGCAGCCGGGGAAGCTTCTCGCGCACCAGGCGGAACACCGTCGCGGCATCGGCGTCAACGGTCGAGCTGACAGCCGTCGAGATGATCGCACCGTGGAAGGTCCCGCGCAGTTCCTGTGCCAGATGCTCCACGCTTTGGGCTCCGACGGGTGTGTAACCCGCCTCGAGCAGGAAGGGGCGCATCTGGTTGACGATGAAGGCATGCGGTCGGGCGAGCAGGACGCGCTTTTCGACGGCCATGGGGAATCCTCGGGGTTTTCCTGATATCGGCGTTTTCGGCTCCGGCAGCCGAGAACTCAAGGTCCGGCGGTCCGAACGCCACGCAGATGCGAGGTATTCGGCTCGACAAGAAACTCAGACGGTCGATGCCTCATTTTTCTTACGCCGACGGTTCCACCAGCTGTAAGGAATCGCCGCGGCGACCGTCTAGGAAGGGGAAGCCACCACGGATCGACATGCACGCCACCCTCCCCCTTCTCCTCCGCACCGACTTTCCGGCGCTGCGTCGCCGCACGGTCGACACCCTGCAGATCAACCTGGGCTACCGCTGCAACCAGAGCTGCCAACACTGCCACGTCAACGCCGGCCCGAACCGCACCGAGGAGATGTCGCGCGACACCATCGATGCGGTGATCGCCTTCCTGGCCGGCAGCCCGGACGTGCGCACCCTGGATCTGACCGGTGGCGCGCCTGAGCTCAACCGCCACTTCCGCGACCTGGTCGTGGCCGCCCGGGCCCGAGGGGTGCGGGTCATCGACCGCTGCAACCTGACCATCCTGGAGGAACCCGGCCAGGAAGGCCTGGCGGAGTTCCTGGCCGCGCATGGCGTCGAGGTGGTGGCATCGATGCCCTGCTATCTGGAAGACAACGTCGACCGCCAGCGCGGCAAGGGCACCTTCGACGCGAGCATTCGGGGCCTGCAACGGCTCAACGCCCTCGGCTACGGCCAGCCGGGCAGCGCCCTCACGCTGAACCTCGTCTACAACCCGCAGGGCGCCAGCCTGCCTCCGCCGCAGGAGGCGCTGGAGCGCGACTACAAGCGGCATCTGGCGGCGCACTTCGGTGTCGTCTTCAACCAGCTGTTCACGCTGGCCAACATGCCGATCCAGCGATTCGGCTCGATGCTGGTGTCCAAGGGCCAGTTCAACAGCTACATGGACCTGCTGCGCAGCGCACACCGGGACGACAACCTCGAACAGGTGATGTGCCGGAGCCTCGTGAGCGTGGACTGGCAGGGTTACCTGTACGACTGCGACTTCAACCAGCAGCTGGGCCTGCCGATCCAGCAGGCGGGCAAGCCCCGTCTGCACATCTCCGACATCACGGCTGCAGCCTTGGACGACCGCCCCATCCGTGTGGCCGACCACTGCTTCGGCTGCACCGCCGGCCAGGGTTCCAGCTGCGGCGGCGCCCTCGAGGCCACGACCGCCTCTGCGCCGAGCTGCGGCGCCTGATTCAACGACTTCGAGGACCGCGACATGAGTGAATGGCAGGGACTGTTCTTCTGGGGCTTTCTGCTGGTCTTCGGCGCCGTGATGTACCTGGTGGTGCCGCGCTCGAAGGACGAGGCCGGCTTCTTTCGCGGCCACGATGACCAGGGGAGACCGGCCTCGGAGTGGGCGCTGATGCTGAGCATCTTCATCAGCTGGATCTTCGCCAAGTCCGTGACCAATGCGGCCAACCTGGGCGCCACCTACGGCGTGGTTGGCGGGCTGGCCTACGCCGCCTACTGGCTGTCAATCCCCGTGGCGGGGCTGGTGATCTACCGCCTGCGCACCCGCGAGGGAGCCACCGGCCTGGTGCCCTTCCTGATCGGCAAGTACGGCCGCGGCGCCGCACTGGCGTTCTCGCTGGCCATCCTGGTGCGGCTGTTCAACGAGGTCTGGAGCAACACCGCCGTGGTCGGTGGCTACTACGGTGCCAATGGCTCGGCCGGCTTCATCGGAGCGGCACTGCTGTTCACCGCGGCAGTGCTGTTCTACAGCCTGAAGGGCGGCCTGCGCAGCTCGATCTTCAGCGACGTGATCCAGGCCGTCGTGTTCATCCTGTTCCTGGGCGTGGTGCTGGCCTTCGTGCTGCCGGCGCACGCGCCCGGCGTGCTGCTGTCGCAAGGACACTTCGCACTGGATGCGGGTGGCGACCTGCTGCTGGTGGCACTCCTGCAGACCCTGTCGTACCCCTTCCATGACCCGGTTCTGACCGACCGCGGCTTCATCACGCGCGAGAAGGCCATGCTGCGCGCCTTCATCGTCGCTGGCGTGCTGGGCTTCGTGGCGATCTTCGCCTTCAGCCTGGTGGGTGTGCATGCGCGGCTCGAAGGCATCGCGGCCAGCGGCAACGTGCCCGCGGACGTGGCGCGCGGATTGGGGCTCGCCGGCTGGTTCGCAATGATCGTGGTGATGGTCACGTCTGCCGGTTCGACCTTGGACTCGACCTTCACGTCGCTCTCTAAACTGGTGGCACGCGACCTGCCGGTGCTGGCCGGCCGCTTGCCGTCGCCCAAGGCCTTGACGATCGGTTCGCTGACGATGGTGGCTTTTGCGCTGCTGGGCAACCTGCCGATGATCGCCGGCACCGACATCCTCAAGGCCACGACCATCAGCGGCACGATGGTGATCGGCCTGGCGCCGATCTTCCTGTTCTCGGGCCGGGTCGGATACTCGCCGCTGTCCTTCCACCTGGCCTTCTGGCCCGGCATCGTGTTGGGCGTGCTGCAAGCCGTGAACCTGATCCCGGCAGCCTGGGCCATCGGCAGCGGCAAGTACGCGATCCTGCTTGGCACGAACCTCTATGGGCTGGCCCTGTGCACCGCGGGCTTCTTCCTGCCGCTGCTGCTGCCGCGCTACCGGGCCGGCACTGGCGTCGCGAGCGCTGGATCAGCGGCATGAGCACGCCGGGTCGGGTCTGCCCGCTACGCTACCGTTACGGGCCGCGCGCCATCGCCGCGGCCGAAACGCGCGAAGCCCAGACGCTCTATGTCGTCGGCGGGCTCTACGGCAATGTGCCCGCGCTCGACGCCATCGAGCAGATGGCGCGCACGGAGGCGCAGCCCCCCACCCTGTGCTTCAACGGCGACTTCAACTGGTTCAATGTCGACGACCGGGCGTTTGCGGAGATCAACCTGCGTGTACTGGCCAACGATGCGATCCTCGGCAATGTCGAAGCCGAACTCGACGCGCAGCTGGACGACGCAGGCTGCGGCTGCGCCTACCCCGACAGCGTGGATGCCGGTGTGGTGCAGCGCTCGAACCGGATCCACGCGACGCTCAAGGCGACGGCACGGCGCCATGGCGGGCTGCTGCAGCGCATCGCCCAATTGCCAATGGTCGCGCGCTACCGCGTCGGCGAATGCCGCGTCGGCGTCGTGCACGGCGACGCCGAGTCGCTCGCGGGCTGGCGCTTCGACGTGAACGCACTCGATGATCCAACCCAGGCGGCTTGGCGAGAGTCGGTGTTCGAAGCAGCACAGGTCGACGTCTTCGCCAGCACGCACACCTGTCTGCCGGCGCTGCGACAGGTGGGGCACGCTGAGCGCCGAGAAGCCGTCGTCGTGAACAACGGCGCGGCTGGCATGCCGAATTTCAGCGGCGACCTGTCCGGCTTGTGCACCCGTATCGCGACGACGCCCTCGCCGCACCCGGTGCTGCACGAATCACACATGGCCGGCGCATGGGTGTCACTGCTGCCGGTGCGCTTCGATGCAGACCGGTGGCAGCGCGAGTTCCTGGCGCAATGGCCGCCCGGCACGCCGGCCTGGGAGTCCTACTTCCAACGCATCAGCCAGGGGCCGAAGTTCTCGCCCGCCCAGGCGCTTGCAGGCGCTGACCGGTAGAGTGCGCGCGAGATCCGCGCAACCACGAACCAACTGACAAGGGGACCGCCCATGGACATCCGTGCCCTGGCATTCGACACCGGCGGTACCGTCCTGGACTGGCATGGCGGGCTGGTCGCCGCGCTGTCGCAGGTCGGTGCCGTTCACGCGATCAGCCTAGACTGGGATGCCGTCGCGAACGACTGGCGACGGCGCGCGATGAAGGGCATCGTCGGTCACATCGCTGATACGGAGCATCCAGGCTTCAACATGGACGACGTGCACCGCCGCACGCTCGACGAGGTGCTGGCCCAGCATGGCCTGAGCGCCTTCAACGACGCCGAGCGGCATCGCCTCTGGCGCGCCTGGCACGAGCTCGACGCCTGGCCGGACTTTCCAGCTGCGCAGGCGGCGCTGCGCGAGAAGTTCCCGGTGGTGTCGTTCACGATGCTGCCCACCGCGTTGGTGGTCGATGTGTCGCGCCGCAACGGCGTCACCTGGGATGCGGTGATCTCCTGCGAAATGATCGGCGTCTACAAGCCGCATGCGCAGGCCTACGCTACCGCCGCGCGCTGGATGGCGCTCGAGCCCTCGCAGATCCTGATGGTGGCGTGCCACAACTTCGACCTGAACGCCGCTCACAAGGCCGGATTTCGCACCGCATTCGTCCGGCGGCCCGATGAGTGGGGGCCCGAAGGCCCGCCCGACCCGAATCCGAACATGGCGTACGACTTCATCGAAGACAACTTCGACGCGCTACGGCAACGCGTGCTCTCGCGGTCATAGCGCCACCCCCTGCCGCAGGTGCGTCCATGCTTCGGCGGCCGGTTCCTGTCATCGTGGTCGCCCAGCTGTTCGGCACGTCGCTGTGGTTCTCGGTCAACAGCGCGGCCGACGATCTGGTGCGCGACTGGGGCATCGCGCCGTCGGCGATCGGCGCCTTGACGAATGCGGTGCAGGCCGGCTTCATCCTCGGCACGTTGACCTTTGCTCTGACCGGGCTGGCCGACCGCTTCCCAGCGAGCCGGATCTTCGCGTTCTGTGCCGCGCTGGGCGCGATCTTCAACGGAGCGTTCGCGCTGCTCGCCGACGGCATGTCCTCGGGCGTGCCTTTGCGCTTCGCGGTCGGGGTATGCCTCGCCGGCGTGTACCCACTGGGCATGAAGCTCGTGGTGAGCTGGGTGCCGCAACAGGCCGGCGCGGCGCTGTCCTTGCTGGTGGGCATGCTCACCTTGGGCACCGCGCTGCCGCATGGTGTGCGACTGTCCGGCCTGGGCACCTCCTGGCAGGCGACGATCGGCGTCTCGTCGGCGCTGGCGCTGGCCGGCGCGCTGATGGTCATGTGGCTCGGCGACGGTCCTCACTTCAAGCGCCGCCGCGATGCGCCGGCCTTGCGGCTGGGTCAGGTGCTGCGGGCCTTCTCGGTGCCGGCGTTCCGGGCCTCGGCCTTGGGCTATTTCGGGCACATGTGGGAGCTGTACGCGATGTGGACCCTGGTGCCCAGCATGGTCGTGCTGAGCGGTCTGGCCGGCACCGGCACACCAGCGCAGTTCGGCCTGTCGTTCGCCGTCATCGGCATCGGCGCGGTCAGCTGCATGGCCGGCGGCTGGTGGAGCCAGCGCATCGGCAGTGCGCGGGTGGCGGCCACTGCGTTGGTGGTGTCGGCCCTGTGCTGCATGGTCTATCCCGTCAGCACCGGCTGGAACGCGTGGGCTGCAGGCGGGCTGCTGCTGGTCTGGGGCGGCGCCGTGGTGGCGGACTCGCCTCACTTCTCGGCACTGTCCGCCGGAGCCTGCCCGCCAGAGGTGCTGGGAAGCGCACTGGCCCTGCAGAATGCCATCGGGTTCGCCATCACCATGGTCTCGATCCACCTCGGCACGCGCGAACTGAGTGACTGGGGTGCGCACATCGCCTGGCTGCTGTTGCCGGGTCCGCTGCTCGGCCTGGTGGGGCTCTACCCGCTCTGGCGGGCTCGCAGCCTCACCGGCGCGCCGGCAACGCGATGATGAAGCCGCTCGCCAATCTCGGCCCCGCGTCTGTCCGCATGCTGAACGGCGTGGGCATCCACTCCGAGCAGGACTTGCGCGCACTCGGAGCTGTCGCCGCCTACTTCGCAGTCAAGGCTTCTGGGGCGAACGCCAGCCTGAACCTGCTGTGGGCGCTGGAAGGCGCATTGACCGGTCGCCACTGGCGCGTGGTCGCACGCGAAGACCGCACATCGCTGCTCATGCAACTGGACGATCTCGAGCGGTCACAACGACGTTGCGGCGAACGCGGCGACCCAGCCGGTCGGTGACCTCCAGACGGGCCAGGGCAGTAGGAACAAGCGACTTCAGCGAGCGATCGCCTCGATCGTGAACTGATAGGCGTTGCCGCCGATCAGCTCGACGGTCGGCCGATACAAGCCCGGCAGCGAACCCGCCTTGAACTGGATGGTCAGCAGCCCGGGATTCGGCTTGCCACCGCCGGCGGCGGGCGGATAAGCGGCATGGCGCACGGTCTGACCCGACAGCACCAGCGCGCCGTTCGCTCCCATGGGGCTCGTCGCCGCCTGCCCTGTGGCGCCCTGCGGTGCTGCGCCGATGATGCCGCCGACCACCGTGTCCGTGGCGGGGTCGAGCTTGCCGTCGTGATTGCTGTCCTGCACCAGCAGACCACCGGTGTAGCGCGGGAAGCGCGTCAGGTCGCGCGGCGCGATGCCGACGTCGTTGAGTGCAGCGCCCTGCGCTCCCCACAGCAGCAGGCCGAGCGCGTACGGGGCGACCTGACCGGGGGTCACCTTCTGGAAGTCACTGTTCACGCCGGGCGCGAGATGGAAGTTCGTCGGTGCCAGACGTGCCGTCGGCGCGCTGTCCAGCACCTTGAGCTGCCCCTGCCAGGTGGCCAGCACCTTGCCGTCGCTCGCGACATGATCGACACGGACGGGAAAGTCGCCCGGCATCGGATTGACGAAGCTGCGCCCGCGCAGGTGGATGACCTTGATGCCCGGCGCATTGGCGCCTTCGGCAGGTACGTCCTGGGCCGCAGTCACGACCATCGCATTGCCCTTCTCGTCGTAACCGACGCGGTACTGCCCGGCCAGCTTCACCGCGCCCTGGGGCCAGCCCTTGGTCAGGACGAGGTTGACGTCCGTGTCGGCGCTGATCGCTACCGTGGTGTTGCGCTTGAAGGCCGCCGGCAACGCCAGCCGCAGCGACTCGCCGGCGCGCATGCCGAAGCCCGGCGCAGCCGGGTTCGAATCCGGCACGAGCATGAAGACGAAATCGGTGGCCTGACCGGCCACGTTGCCATCGAAGGTGACCGGCGCCGGCGCCGTCATTAGCGCCTTCATCGGGACATTGGGCGGCGGCGTCGCGCAGCCGGCAACAGCCGCGGCCAGTGCCGCCACGATCAGAGTGTTCTTGATCATCAGGTCTCCCTCTTTGTTGAAATCAGATGCCAACCGTCAGGTTGACCCAGGCGTCCGGCAACCACTGCAGCACGCGCGCCTCCAGCCACTTGTCGCCACCGGTCAGGATGGCCACGCCCATGGCGCCCAGCAGCACGGCGAAGACATGGCGCACGCGTTCGATGCGTGCCATCACCCAGTCACGCACGGCAACGAAACCTCTGCGCGACGCATAGGCCACGGCGACCAGCGGGATTGCCGCGCCCAACCCAAAAATGCCCAGCACGAGCCCGCCGCGCGCGACTCCGCCTTCGCTGGCCACCAGCGTCAAGGCCGACCCGAGCAGCGGCCCCGAGCACGGGCTCCAGACCAGCCCCAGCACGCCGCCCAGCAGCAGCGCGCCGACGACGGATCCGCCATCGAGCTTGGCCGACGCGGCGTTCGCCGTGCTGGCGATCGGCAACATCCATCGCGTGAAGCGTTCGCCCAGGGCTGGCACCAGCATCACTAGCGCGAAGGCGATCAGCATCGCCGCCCCGGCGGTGCGCACGGTGTCGGCGTCGATGCCCAAGGACGGGCCGAGTGCACCGAGCACCATCCCGATGGCTGCGAAGGAGGCGATCATGCCGGCGCCCATCGCCACCGGCGCGAAGCGGTTGCCCTGTAGCGCGCCGCCCAGCACCAGCGGCAGCAAGGGGAACACGCAAGGCGACAGCGTGGTCAATCCGCCCGCCGCCAGGCTCAGCCCCAGTTGCGGCAGCGAGAGTGCGATCGACATGCCCGGCGACGATCAGAGTGCCGACTTCAGAGCCATCATGATGTTCAACGAGGACGTGTCGCCGACGAGTCGGGCCGATTCCTTGTCACCCTTCAGCACGACAAGGGTCGATTGCGAACTGATCTTGAAGCGGCGCTTCATGTCCTTCTCGGTGTCGTAGTTGACCGACAGTACGGTGATGTCCAGGCCCTTCTCCGCCTTCAAGGATTGCAGTGCCTTGTCCTGAGCACGGCAGGTCGGGCACCAGTCGGCCCGGAAGTGCAACGCGACGGGCTGGCCCGCCTTCTCCGCGTTGGCAAGCGCGTCTGCCGAATAGGGCTTGATATCGAGCGCGTGGGCGAGCGCGGCGCTGCCGACGAGGGCGGCGGCGACAATGAGACGGGCGAGCTTCATGGTTCGGCCTTTCAAGCAGGTGAGGGGTGGGTGGGAGATGGCGCTGCCGAAACGCCAGCGCGACGAAGGGCAAGTTCGTTTGACATCGCGCTTCGGTTACAGCGACGCCAGAACTTTTTTTCGGCTGTCCGTGTAACCGGATCGCCGCGCCCGACGAAATACAGGGTGACGATTGCGCAACGACTTCGAAGATCAACTGCGGCCGATCTGGTTGGACGCCCATGCGGGCGACGAAGCCGCGTATCGACGAGCCCTGGCATTGATCGCCGACCGGCTGCGCGGCTACTTCGCCCGCCGCATGGGCGGCCTGTCCCCTGACGTGGAGGATCTCGTGCAGGAAACCCTGCTGGCGCTGCACCTGCAGCGCGGCACCTACGACACCAGCGTTCCGGTGACGGCCTGGGTGTATGGCATCGCGCGCCACAAGCTGGTCGATCTGTGGCGGCGCCGTGGGCGCAGCGAAGGTCTGTTCGAGTCCTTCGACGAACTGCCGGATGACCTGCATCCGGCGATCCATGAAGAAGCCGGCGTCCAGCACGACCTGGAACAGCTTCTGGGCAGCCTGACAGCGGCGCAGCGGCAGGCCATCGTCGACACCAAGCTCGAGGGCCTCTCGGTCGCCGACGCAGCGCGGCGCGCGGGTGTGTCGGAATCGGCCATCAAGGTCAATGTCCATCGTGGCCTCAAGCGCCTGGCCGGCTTGATCCGGGGCAGGCCATGAAGACCGAGCAACTCGTCGAGCTGCTGGCACGCCAGGCCGGGCCGGCACCCCGCCATGCGGTGGAACGCCGCGTCGCGATGGCCGCAAGCCTGGGGGCTGCCGGAAGCATCGCCGGTGCAATTGGTGCACTGGGTTTGAATGCCAGCCTCACGGACATGGGTGTGGCGCTGGCAGTGAAGCTTGGGTACGTCGTCGCGCTGATCCTGTCCGCTGCCTGGTTCGTCGACCGCATCGCCCGTCCGGGCACACCGTGGCGACGGGCGCTCTGGGCCGTCGTCGGGGTGGTGCTGGCGATGGCGTTGCTGGCGGTCACGGTGTGGACGCAAGCCGGTGAGACACAGCGCCTCGATCTGCTGCTCGGGCGGTCCTGGACCTCCTGCCCCTGGCGCGTGGCGTCACTCTCGGTGCCGGCACTCGCCGCTGCCATGTGGGCGCTGCGCGGCCTGGCGCCGACCAGGCCACGATGGGCAGGCTTCGCCGCGGGCCTGTTCGCCGGCGGCTTGGGTGCGCTGGGGTATGCGCTGTACTGCCCAGAGTTGTCGCCGCTGTTCGTGCTGGTCTGGTACACGGCAGGGGTGCTGCTCCCCGCAGCCCTGGGCGCCCTGCTGGGTCCATTGCTGCTGCGCTGGTAGCTCACCACGTCACAAGCCGCGCCGTGCGGCCTCGGCTTCGAGCGCATCCAGGTCGGCCGCCCAGTCGATGGGCTGAAGACTCAGCACCTCCAGGCGGTGGTCGATCAATGCGTCTTCGAGCGATGCGCGTCGGGCCAGGCGAGCATCGCGCTTCAACAGGATCGCTTCGATCAGGGGCCGGTAGAGCCTCACGAAGTTGGTGAGCCAGCGGCACGAAGCTGCATGGCTTTCCACAGCATCCAGTGCAAAGCGGTCGACGAACGAGAGCGTCGTCGCGGCATCGAACCAGTGACCGTCGGTGACCCAGCGATTGACGGTGAACAGACCCACCGGCAGCCCCCGGGCATCGAGCGAGATCGCGAACAGATGCGTCGGCGCCGTGCGAACCCATCGTGGATTGCCGGGACGCAGGTATCGGCGTCGCCCCGACGCGGTAGCGTGCCAGAACAGGTGCAGGTGGCCGTGTTCCTGGTCGCCGTCGCGGTGGGCGTGGTAGTAGAACTGCGAGCCGTTGCGGAAGTCGACCACATCGTCGGGCGGATAGTGCTCGAACTCGACGACGGGCCGCCCTTCGATCCAGCTCTGCAGCAGGGAACCCGAGGCCTCCGTGGTTTGGCTGAACGCGGCCACGCTGTCGCGTGCCTGCCTCAGGTCCGAGGCAAACACTTCGTCGGACGCCTGCCGCCAACGACGGCGCAGCAATGGATGGGCACTCATCCCGGGGTGCAGGTGAAATCCGATACGGCCTCAGCTCCGACAACAGGTCGGGAGCCGAGGCAACTGGTGGCGATGCTCCTACTTCTTCTTCGCGCCGCAAGCACCGCACTTGCCCTTGCAGGCGCCGCACTTACCTTTGCACGCACCGCAGGCTTGCGCGGAAGTACCCGCGCCGCACTTCTTGGCGCCGCACATCATGGCGCAGCCGCCGAGGGCGGCGGCGGTCACGACGGCGGAGGCCAGTGTGCGGGCGAGGGTCGATGAAAGTGAGTTCATGTCGTGTCTCCTTCAGGTTGTGGGGTTCGACGGGTCACTTCTTGGCGCCGCAGGCGCCGCACTTGGCCTTGGTGGCACCGCACTTGGCGCCACACTTCGCGCCGCATTTCGCCTTGGCCTTCATCTTGTGTTTGGCACCGCTGGCCGCGCAGGCAGCACCCTTGGCGCTGCAGGCGCCGCACTTGGCCGCCATCTTCTTCGGGCCGCACTTGGCGCCCGCGCAGGTGGCGGCCATGACGTTGCCGCCGAGTGCGGCGGCGGTCACCACGGCCGAGGCCAAGGCCTTGGTCAGGTGGGATGAAAGCTTGCTCATGGAGATCTCCTGTGTATGGATCAAGTCGAGGGGAAGGAAAGGGACCTCACCGAGCCCGTGCAACGGTGCGGACATGTTGAGGGGCGCGTGCGCGCGACTCGACATGGGGTGGCGTCGCGCACCAGGCGGGCGAGCGACGGCTGATAAGTGGTCGGCCGGCGGCCATCATCGGATCGCCGCCCGGCGCGACGCGAGCCAGTGATCCACCGACAACATGCCTGGCCCGCGAGCGATGAGAACCAAGAGCACCGCGGCCCAGGTGCCGTGCGTCGCGTAGGCGCCGGGGTAGACGAAGAGCTGGATCACCAGGGTCATGCCCAGAAGGGCCAGGGCCGAGAAGCGCGTCCCCAGGCCGATCAGGATCAACAGCGGGAACAGATGCTCGGCCGTGGCCGCCATCGGCGCCGCGAACTCGGGCGGAATGAACGGCAGCTTGTATTCGTCCTGGAACAGCGCCAGCGCCGAATCCGACAGACTCGGCCAGCCGAGCTTGAACTCGCCGGAGACCAGGTTGACCACGAAGCCCTGGACCTTGGTCTGCCCTGAATTCCAGAAGACCGCCGCGATCGAGAAGCGCGCGATGAACGCGATCAGCGAGTGCGGGATGCGCTCGAACACACCGATGGCCGCATCAATCAGTCGCGCCATGGAGGAAGCGCCGGATGAGGCGGCGCGATGGCCGGCACGGGCGGTGGACGATGCGGACGTGGTCATGAGGACAACCTCGGTGGAAGATGGATAGCACTCAGCGCGCCGTGCGCCAGCAATTGGGTCAAGGTGCCGCTGAGATCGAAGCCGGGCGCGGCCGTGATGGCGCGCGCCGCAGCGTCACCCAGGTTCTGGCCCTCACGGACGGCCTCGACGAAACAGACCGTCCCGAGGGCCGAAGGCAGGACCAGCACCTCGAGGCCCACGCGAAGGATCAGGGCGCTCTCCGGCGCGTCGACGTCGACCTGCGCAACGTCGTCACCGTCCACCTGATGCGCCGCCCACAAGGTCACGACGGCATGAGGCGACGCGAGCGTATGGACCGAGGGATGCAGCACCAAACGCAGCTCGCCCATGCGCTCGCCGCTGGCCAGCGCCAAGCTCACCATCTCGTCGGAGATCAATTCCGTATCGGCCGCGTGATAGGCCTGCACGCGCGCCACCTCCAGCCGCGCCACGTCGGCCAGGTAGGGCAGCCCTCGAGCCGGCTCGAACGCGGCAACGAAGGCTGGGAAGTCGCGCCCGTAGTGCGCCAGCACCTGCGAGCGTGGTGGCGACTCACGCACGAACAGGACTGCCATGGCGCGGAAGAACTCAACGCCCACCAGTCGCTGGACCACCGGAAAGGTGTCGGCCAGCGCATCGACCAGCGAGCTGACGACGTTGTTGCGGTACACGGCCAGGCGCGCTGCCGGGTCCGAGCCGTTCCAGGTGCGCAGTCCCGGCGGAACAGCGCGCTGCGGGTCGAGCAGCGCAGCTGCGAAGTCGCGCTGGCTGCCGGGGAGCGTCGCCGCGCCTGTCATGCGCCGCCCCAGTAGAGGCCACAGCGCCGCGGTTCGGCCCGCGCACCCATCGTCGCCTCGGCGCGGCCGGCTTCGGCCAGGAGCGTCTGCAGGGCAGGCACGTCGTTGTCGCGTTCGAGCAGCGTCGGCACAGCGCCGAGTTGCGCGATGACGTGGGCAAAGAGGCCCCAGACGGCCTCGTCCACCGGGCTGCCATGGCTGTCGATCAGCAGCGGCGCACCGGCGGCGTCCTGGTCGCGCGCAAAACCGGCCAGATGAACTTCGCCCACTGCTCCCAAAGGAAGCTCGCGCAGGTAGGCCATCGCGTCGCGCCCGTGGTTCGTGCACGACACGTGCACGTTGTTGACGTCCAGCAGCAGCCCGCAACCGGTGCGCTTCATCACCTCGCGCAGGAACGCGGTCTCGCTCATCGTCGAGGCCTCGAACTCGAGGTAGGTCGACGGGTTCTCGAGCAGCATGCGCAGGCCGAGCCGCTCCTGCACGCGGTCGATGTGTTCGCACACGCGGGCCAGCGTCTGCCGGTCGTAGGGCACCGGCAGCAGGTCGTTGTAGAACACCTCGCCGTGGCTGGACCACGCCAGGTGCTCGGAGAATGAAGCCGGCTGGTAGCGCTCGATCAATGCGGCCAGCCGGTCGAGATGCGATTCGTCGAGCGGATCCGAGCCACCGATCGACAGGCCCACGCCGTGCAGAGACAGCGCGTAGTGTTCCCGCACGCGCGCCAGAAAGTGGTGGAATGGCCCGCCGTCGACCATGTAGTTCTCGGCATGCACCTCGAAGAAGCCGATGTCCGGGCGCGTGGCCAGCACCTCGCGGAAGTGCTCCGGCTTCAGGCCAATGCCGGCGCGCCACGGCAAGCCGGGCGCGCCGCCGCGCACGCCCGCGGCCGGCGAGCCGACTGTGGCGTGGCGCAGGCCTTGATCAGCGGCAGACATGGGCGGCGGCTCGGGGTGCTCGGCAGGGTCCGCCGCTCAGGCCTTCTTTTCCTTGAACTCGGCAAGTTGGCCGAAGCCTGTGGGCGAGGTCTTGGAGACCGTGTTTTCGCAGGTGCCCTTCGGGACCAGCGACCAGGCGTTGCCTTGGTGATCCACCTTGGACGTGCCAGCGCAGGTGGTGCCGGCACCAGCCTTGCAGTCGTTCTTGCCCTTCAAGGCGACGCCGAAACACTTGTCCTTGTCGGCCATCTGTGCGGCGGCGGGCAAGGCCGTGAACGCGGCGCCCAGCGCCAGGGCCAGGGCGATCGCGGGCAACTTGGGGGTGGTTTGGGTCATGGGAATCTCCTGAAACAGTGGATGGACCTAGCGGTGGGACTGGCCGAAGCGCCGTGCCGAGCACGGCCTTCGTGGCGAATAGACGAGGCAGGTCGTCGAGGTCTTACAGGCCTGCCGCAGATTTCGAGCCGGTTTCACAGAAAGCGCGAGATCAAGGCGTGCAGCCGCTCCCGGACCGGGGCCGCCATGGCCGCCGGCGGCGTCACCAGCGCCGCGCCCAGTGCGCTGTGCGCTGCCGACACCGGCCAGTTGGCTGCAATGCGGCGCACCGCATGGGCCAGCACCTGCTGCGCACGCTGTGCATTGCCCTGCAGGTTGGCGATCGCCATCTCGGCGGTGACGCAGGCCTGGTGCGGGTGCCAGCAGTCCCAGTCGGTGGCCAGCGCCAGCGTGGCATAGGCCATCTCGGCCTCGCGGGCCAGGCGGGCCTCGGGCATGTTGGTCATGCCGATCACCGCGGCGCCCAGGCTGCGGTACCAGCGCGATTCGGCACGCGTCGAGAACGCCGGCCCTTCGATGCAGACGTAGGTGCCCTGCGTGTGCAGGCGCACATCGGCCAGCCCCGTATCCGCAAACGAAGCGGCCAGCACGTCGCGCAGGACGGCGCACACCGGATCGGCCAGCGAGACGTGCGCCACCGCGCCATCGCCGAAGAAGCTGCCTTCGCGCTTGCGCGTGAGATCGATGAACTGGTCGACCAGCACCATGTCCAGCGGCGCGATGTCCTCGCGCATCGAGCCGACGGCCGAGACCGACAGCAGATATTGCACACCCAGCGCCTTCATCGCATAGACGTTGGCGCGGAACGGAATCTGGCTGGGGATCAAGCCGTGGCTGCGGCCATGTCGCGCCAGGAAAGCCACGTCCACGCCTCCCAACCGGCCGAGCAGGAATGCGTCGGACGGCGCTCCGAAAGGCGTGTCGAGGACCTGCTCGCGAACGTCGGTCAGCCCTTCCATGCGGTACAGGCCGCTGCCGCCGAAGATGCCGATGCGCGGATGGATGGGGGTCGAGTTCATCGGGTCTCCTGGTCGTCGATCCCCCATGGACGAACGCCGGCGTGAATTGCTTACACCCCGGCGTCTGTAAGGATCCGTACCGCCAGCGCGTCTATGAAGCAGCGAAGGCGCACATGCCTCGACGAACCAAGAAAGAACGAGATGCGTCTGGACAAGCGGTGGTGGTTGCTGGTGGGGCTGGTGCTGCTGCTGGCGCTGTTCTTCGGGCTGGACCTCGGCCGGTTCCTGAGCCTGGCCGCCATCAAGAGCAGCCAGGCCGATCTGCAGGCCTGGCGCGCGGGCCAGCCGCTGCTGGCTGGACTGGTGTTCTTCACCGGCTACGTGGCGGTGGCGGCGCTGTCCTTGCCCGGCGCCGCGGTAATGACGCTGGCCGCCGGCGCGCTGTTCGGGCTGGGCTGGGGCACGCTGATCGTCTCGTTCGCCTCCTCGATCGGCGCCACACTCGCGTTCCTGGCCGCACGCTGGCTGCTCGGCAGCTGGGTGCAGTCGCGCTTCGGCGACCGGCTGGCCGCCCTCAACGCCGGCATCGCGAAGGAAGGCGGCTTCTACCTGTTCACGCTGCGCCTGGTGCCCGTGCTGCCCTTCTTCGTCATCAACCTGGCGATGGGCGTGACCACGCTGCGCACCTGGACCTTCTACTGGGTCAGCCAGCTCGGCATGCTCGCCGGCACGCTGGTCTACGTCAACGCCGGCACGCAGCTGGCCCGCATCGACTCCCTGTCCGGCATCGTCTCGCCGGGCGTGCTGGGCTCGCTGGTGCTGCTGGGTATCTTTCCGCTCGTCGCCAAGAAGATCATCGACATGTTCAAGGCCAGAAGGATCTACGCCCGTTTCAAGAAGCCCAAGTCCTTCGACCGCAACCTCATCGTCATCGGCGGCGGCTCGGCCGGCCTGGTCACGGCCTACATCGCGGCGGCCATCAAGGCCAAGGTCACGCTGGTGGAGAAGCACGCGCTAGGGGGCGACTGCCTGAACACCGGCTGCGTGCCGTCCAAGGCGCTGATCCGATCTGCCAAGTTCCTCTCCCACGTGCAGCGGGCGAAGGAATTCGGCATGCGTGGCGCCACCGCCGACTTCGATTTCGGCGAAGTGATGGAACGGGTGCAGCGGGTCATCAAGGACATCGAGCCGCACGACTCGGTCGAGCGCTACACCGGCCTGGGCGTCGACGTGGCGCAGGGCACGGCGCGCATCGTGTCGCCGTGGGAGGTCGAGATTACCCACCGCGATGGCCGTGTCGAGACCCTCACCACGCGCGCCATCGTCATCGCGGCCGGGGCGCGGCCCTTCGTGCCGCCAATTCCGGGCATGGCTGAACTCGGCCCGACCGAGCTGCTCACATCCGACAACGTCTGGCAACTGCGCCAGCGGCCGGGGCGCCTGGTAGTGCTGGGTGGCGGCCCGATCGGCAGCGAACTGACGCAGACCTTCGCGCGGCTGGGATCGCGCGTGACGCAGGTCGAGATGCTGCCGCGCGTCCTCGTGCGCGAAGACTCGGAAGTGTCGGAGCTGGTCACAGCCCGCTTTCGCGCCGAAGGCATCACCGTGCTGACCGGTCACAAGGCGCTTCGGGTGCAGGGTGGCGGGCTCGAGAAGGTGCTGGTCGTCGAGGCTGGCGGTCAGGAGAAGCAGATTCCCTTCGATGCCATCCTCGTGGCCGTCGGGCGTGTGGCCAACCTCAAGGGCTATGGCCTGGAGGAACTGGGCGTGACCACCGGGCGCACCGTCGAGGTCAATGGCTACCTGCAGACCAACTTCCCCAACATCTACGCCGCCGGTGACGTGGCCGGGCCCTACCAGTTCACCCACACTGCCGCGCACCAGGCCTGGTACGCGGCCGTCAACGCGCTGTTCGACCCCCTCAAGAAGTTCAGCGCCGACTACCGCGTGATCCCCTGGGCGACCTTTGTCGAACCCGAGGTGGCGCGGGTCGGCCTGAACGAGCTGGAGGCGAAGGAGAAGAAGATCCCGTACGAGGTGACGGTCTACGGCCTGGACGATCTGGACCGCGCCATCGCCGACAGCGAGGCGCACGGCTTCGTCAAGGTGCTGACCGTGCCGGGCAAGGACCGCATCCTCGGTGTGACGATCGCGGGCGAACATGCCGGCGATCTGCTCGCCGAGTACGTGCTGGCGATGAAACACGGCATCGGCCTGAACAAGATCCTCGGCACGATCCACACCTACCCGACGCTGGCCGAGGCCAACAAATACGCCGCCGGCAACTGGAAGCGCGCACACGCGCCGCAGGCGCTGCTGGCCTGGGTCGAGCGCTTTCACGCCTGGCGGCGCGGTTGACGGGCGTTCGCCATGGCACGCCTCTCCGAATCCACCGTCCTGCTGGACCTGCCCGATGTCGCTGGCCGTGCGGCCCTGCGGGCCGGCCTGATGGCCATGCGCCTGGCACCGACACCCTTGCCGACCGACCGACGGGGACGCGACACGGTGCTGCGCGGCCTGGCCGACAAGCCCCATGCCCTGGCTTTCGTCGACATTTCACGCGGCGGCTCGACCACGGTGCCGACCCTGCTGCAACTGGACGCCACCCTGCCGCGCGGCGAAAGCCGCCGCCGCATCGTTCTCACGAGACTGGCCCCAGGCCCGGGCATGGGGCACCTCAGTGAAGCCGATCGGCGCTGGGTTCAGAAGCTGGGCTTCGCCGACCTGATTCCCGAGTTCGATCCGATGGACTGCGAGGGCAGCCTGCGCAGCGCACTCGACCTCGTGGCCCGCGCGCTGGCGCTCGAACCGGTGACGCCGGCCGAGCTGGCCCGCTATGCGCGGGTGATGAACGACGCACGCGACACCAGCTCCCCGCGCGCCACGATCCGCGCGCTCAGCGGCCTGTCCGCCGAAGGGCTGGGCGATCTGCTGAGCCGCTCGCTGGACATCGGCGACCGGACCTGGCGGCTGCAGCGCTACCCGGATTGCTTCGTGGGCAGCGAGGCCGTGGCCTGGATGGCTCGCCACTTCAAGCGGTCGGCGCCCGAGGCGCTTGCGATGGGCCAGGCGTTGATGTCGCTCGGGCTGCTGGTGCATGTGGCGCACGAACATCCCTTCCTCGACGACAAGCTCTACTACCGCCTGGCCATCTCGGTGGCGGCAGACGCCATCGACCTCGGCGACGCACTGACAGCACTGGTGTCGGGCCGCGGCGTCCCCATCGCCGACCGCAGCTACCTGGGCAAGACCTATCCGCGCTGCTGGGTCGGCTCGGAAGCCGTGGACCACCTGGTGGCCGTGCAAGGCCTGAAGCGCCACGACGCCTGGGTGCTGCTGCACCGCCTGATGCAGTTCGGCCTGATCGAGCACGTCACGCAATCGCGTCCCGTCATCGATGGGGCCTTCTACTACCGCTTCACCGGCATGTCCGCCGATGAAGGCGCCGACCCCACCGAGCCATGACACCTGCCTGCCTCACTCGAACCGACCCCGTGTCCCGGCGCCGCCGTGTCCTGATCGGCGCCGTGCCGGTCGCGCTGATGGTGCGGGCGATTCCGGCCTGGGCCCAGAGTTCTGCCGGAGGGTTCGACCACCGGCATGCCGCCTGGGACGCGCTGCTCAAGCAGCATGTGGTGGTCGCCCCGAGCGGCAACGCGTCGACGCTGCGCTATGCCGCGCTGCAGACGCAGCGCCCAGCCCTCAAGGCCTACCTCGACAGCCTGTCGGCCGTCGCCCCGGCGAGCTACAGCACGTGGACGCGCGCCCAGCAACTGGCCTTCCTCATCAATGCCTACAACACGTTCACGGTCGAGTTGATCCTCTCGCGCTACCCGGACCTGAAGTCCATCAAGGACCTGGGCAGCTTCGTGCAGAGCCCGTGGAAGAAGAAGTTCTTCCGCCTGCTGGGGCAAGAGCGCTCGCTCGACGAGGTGGAGCACGAGATGATCCGCGCCCCCGGGGTCTTCGACGACCCGCGCATCCACGTGGCGGTGGTCTGCGCCTCCATCGGCTGTCCGATGCTGCGCAACGAGGCCTTCGTGGCGGAGCGGCTCGATGCGCAGCTCGACGACGCCCTGCACCGCTTCCTGTCCGACCGGTCGCGCAACCGCTTCGATGCCGGCACGGCGACCCTGTCGGTATCGAAGATCTTCGACTGGTACCGCAAGGACTTCGAGCGCGGGCACAAGGGCATCGATTCGCTGCAGACCTTGTTCGCCCGCCATGCCGAGGTGCTGGGACCAACGCCCCAGGCGCAGGCCGAGATCCGCGCCGGCCGCTACAAGCTGGCCTTCCTGGACTACGACTGGGCGCTCAACGACGCCCGTTGAAGGGCGACGCGGCCCCATCCACCCCATGGCAAGCCTTCTCGACGGCATCACCCGCTGGCTCGGCGAACGCCTGAGCCGCTACCTGAGCCAGACCCACCACACGCACAGCCTGGCTGCGCCCACGGATCCCGTGCGGCTGATGGCCTGCCTGCAGCCCGGCGATGTGCTGCTCGTCGAGGGCCAGAGCCGATTCAGCGTGGCGATCAAGTACCTGACCCAGTCGACCTGGTCCCACGCGGCCTTGTTCGTGGGCGATGCGGATGGCCGGGCGGATGCGCACGGTCGCCCACTCTGCTTTCTCGAAGCCGACCTGCGCGAGGGCGTGCGGCTGGTCAGCGTGGCCGAGTACGCCGGACTGCACTGCCGCGTGTGCCGGCCCGTGGGCCTGGACGCGAGTGAGGTCGATGCCCTCGTCCAGCATGCGATGGCACGCCTGGGTCACCAGTACGACCTGAAGAACGTCGTCGATCTGGCACGCTACCTGTTGCCGACGCCCCCGGTGCCGGTGCGCTGGCGGCGCCGCATGCTGTCGCTGGGCAGCGGGGACCCGACCCGCGCCATCTGCTCCACCCTCATTGCCCAGGCCTTCCAGTCCGTGCGCTACCCCATCCTGCCGCTTATCGAGAACGTTCCGTCCACCGACCCGATGTGCCCAGGCTGCATGGACGAGATCCTGCACGTGCGCCACCACAGCCTGTTCGCGCCACGCGACTTCGATGTCTCGCCCTACTTTGCCGTGATCAAGCCGACCATTGCCTCGGGTTTCAACCACCGTGCACTCGCCTGGCACGACGACACGCGGGTTCCGGCCGCATGAGACCCGCGCTGTGCATCGTCGTCCCGGTGCTGGACGAGGCCCCGACACTGGCGCCGCGCCTGCAGGCGCTGCAGACCTATCGGCAGCGCGGCGCGCGCGTTGTCGTCGTGGACGGAGGCAGTCAGGACGACACGCTGGAGATCGCCCGGCAGCATGCCGACCTCGCGCTGCTCGCGCCGCGCGGCCGTGCGGCGCAGATGAATGCGGGCGCCGCGGCCTGCCCGGCCGACGCGCTGCTGTTCCTGCATGCCGACTCCGTCTTGCCCGAGCACGCCGATGTGCTGGTGCGTCGCGCCACGCTCGGACCGTTCTTCTGGGGACGCTTCGACGTGCGGATCGACAGCCCGCGGCCGCTGCTTCGCGTGGTGTCCGCAATGATGAACCTGCGCTCGCGCTGGACCGGCATTGCCACCGGCGACCAGGCGCTGTTCGTGCGCCACGATCTGTTCCGCCAGGTCGGAGGTTTTCCGGAACTGCCGCTGATGGAAGACATCGCGATCTCGCGCGCCCTCAAGGTCCACGGTCCGCCGGCCTGCCTGCGCGAGCGGGTGACGACTTCGGCGCGGCGCTGGGAGCGCCATGGCGTGTGGAGGACCATCTTCCTGATGTGGCGCCTGCGCGCCGCCTACTTCTTCGGCGCCGACCCGCGGCAACTGGCCATCCAATATGGTTACCGACCCCGCTGAGCCGTCGAATCGCCTGCACCAGGTGCAGGTGGCCGTGCTCGCCAAGGCGCCGATGCCGGGCTTGGCCAAGACCCGGCTGATTCCAGCCCTGGGGCCACAAGGCGCTGCGCGTCTGCAGCGGCAACTGACGCGCTCGGCGGTGCAGACCGCGCTCGACGCCGGGCTCGGCGCCGTGACCCTGTGGTGCGCGCCCCATGCGCAGCATCGCTTCTTCAGGGCGCTGCACCAGGCCACCGGTGTGCCCTGCCTCGTGCAGGCCAGCGGTGACCTGGGCGAGCGCATGCATACCGCGTTCCGCCTGCACTGCGAACAAGGGCCCTTGATCCTGACGGGTACCGACTGCCCGCCGCTGACGCCGGCTCACCTGCGCCAGGCTGCCCAGGCCTTGCTCGACGGCGACGAGGCGGTCTTCTTCCCGGCCGAGGACGGCGGTTACGTGCTGGTGGGCCTGCGCCGCCCGCAGGCGGCCCTGTTCCGCGGCATCACCTGGAGCACCGACGCGGTCATGGCCCAGACCCGCGAACGCGCCAAAGAGGCCGGCGTCCGCTGGCGTGAGTTCGAGACCTTGTGGGACCTGGATGTGCCGGCAGACCTGGCGCGCTGGCAGGCGTGGCGAGATGAGCGCCCAGCACCCGAGCCATCTCTGGCGGCGGCCACATGAAGCGGCTGGTGCTCCTCGGTGGCGGGCACGCCCATGTCAAGGTGCTGGCCGACCTGGCGGAACAGCCCTTGATCGGCTGGGATGTCCACCTGATCACGCCCTACCGCCGCCAGATCTACTCGGGCATGTTGCCGGGCTGGGTGGCCAGCCACTATCCCATCGAGGCCTGCGCGATCCGACTCGATGCGCTGGCGGGCCGCGCCGGCGTGGCCTTCCACGAAACCGCCGGCCTCGGCCTCGACCTGGATGACGACACAGTCCGTTGTGCCGATGGCAGCACGCTGCGCTTCGACACGCTGTCCGTCGACACCGGCCCCATGCCCGCGCTGGGAGACCTTCCGGGCAGCGCGGAACACGCCCTGCCCGTGCGCCCCATCGAGGCGTTCATCGCCGCCTGGCCCAGCCTGGTGGATCGCATCCTCGGCCAGTGCCGCCGCTTCGACCTCGTGATCCTCGGTGCCGGTGCGGCCGGGATCGAACTGGCCTTCGCCGTCCAACGGCGCGCCGCCACCGACGGCTGGTCGCACCTGTTCATCACGGTGGTGAGCTCCGAAGACTTGCCGCTGCCGGGTGCGCCTGACGGCACCCGTCGGCACGCCGCGCGGCTGCTGGCACAGCGTGGCATCGTCTGGAAGGGCGGCAGCCGCGCGCTCCGGCTGGAAGCGGGCCGCGTTCATCTCGAGGGCGGTGCACTACTGTCATTCGACGCGTGCATTGCCTCCACCGGTGCCGCGGCGCCGGCCTGGCCAGCGGCTTGTGGACTGGCCACCGACGAGCGCGGGTTCATCCGCGTGAATCGGTCACTGCAGAGCAGCTCGCATCCGAACATCTTTGCCGCCGGTGATGTTGCGGCGTATTCGGACACGCGCCCGAAATCGGGCGTCTTCGCCGTGCGTGCCGGGCCGGTGCTGGCGAAGAACCTGCGCGCGTTCTGCGAGGGTCGGGCCCTTGACGCGTGGACACCCCAGGCCCGCGCGCTCTACCTCATCAGCACCGGCGACCGGCACGCGCTGGCCACCTGGGGCAGTTGGTCCTGGAGCGGCCAATGGGTCTGGCGATGGAAGGATCACATCGACCGGAAGTTCATGCGCCGCTTCGGCACGGCTGCCTAGGAGGCCCAACCCATGTGGTCCTTGAAGTGGTTCACCAAGTCCGGCACCGCGGCCACTGTGCATAGCGCAGCCGAAGGGCAGGTCACCTCGCGGGCCGACCAGGAGGCCTTGCTGGCCAGCCTGCTCGCGATGGCCTGGGTGGTGGAGGCGCGTGACCCGTACACCGGAGGCCACCTTTGGCGCGTGTCGCGCTACGCGGCCCTGCTTTGCGAGCGTGCGGGAACGTCACTGTCGGTCTGCGCGCGTGTGAGCATCGGTGCCTTCCTGCACGACCTGGGCAAGGTCGGCATTCCCGATGCGATCTTGCGCAAGCCCTCTGCGCTCAGCGACGACGAGCACGCGGTGATCCAGACCCATCCGGAACTGGGCGGCAGGCTGCTGGCGGGTCATCCGCTGGCGCACTGGGCCATCGACGCCGTTCGATCGCACCACGAGCGGCCTGATGGCCAGGGCTACCCGGATGGGCTGGTGGGCGATGCCGTTCCCCATGCGGCACGCGTGGTGGGCATCTGCGACGCCTTCGACGCGATGACGAGCACGCGCCCGTACAGGGTCGCGATGCCCGTGCCGCAAGCCTTGGAGCACATGGCCGGCGCCCTGGGCCGGCAATTCGATGATGAGCTTTGCCGTCACTTTCTGGCGCTGGGCGCCGAGGGGCTGCTCGACCACATCGCCGCCCACAGCGATGACGGCATTCCCTTGCAGCACTGCATGAACTGCGGACCGACCCTGGTCGTGCGGCGTGAGCAGTTCGTCGGTGAGTCGGTGTACTGCCGCAACTGCGGCGGCGAGTACCGCCTCGACCACTCACTCGACGACCGGCCCTATCGTGTCGAGCCCACCGGCCGACAGGGCCAGGCCAAAGACCTCGCGCCTGTGGCGGACACAGCGCTCATCCAACGCTTCGTCCGCGACACCGCCATTGCGGCACTGTCGTCATCTGCCTGAGCCCGCCGCCTCGGACCGCCGGCGACCTGGCGCAATGCTTGGCTTCGTCCTAATTCCGCCCCGGCAACAGCACCTCGACGATCTTGCCGCCGTAGCCGAATGTGCTGTCGCGGGCCTGGACCATGACCCGCTTGACCCCCACCGGCACCACAATGCCGTAGAGGTCGCGCGTGAACGGTTGCTCGTCGGCATGGTCGTGCAGCAGCTTGCGCTCGCCCAAGACGGCCCCGTCTGCGGTGCTCACCCTGAACCCGTCAGCGTAGCGCCCGGGCGTGTCGTAAGGTGAGGAGACCGTCACGTCGAAGTCGAAACGCCCGGGACCGCTGGCACGTACCTTGGCGGCCACCACGTCGGGATGTTTCTGTAGGGGCAGGCTGGCTGCCTGCGCCGCGACGTTCATCGGCTGCACGCACAGCAGCACAAGGGGGATGACCCAGGCACACAGGAGCCAGCGCCGCAGTGACGTCGGGAGGTCATGCATCGGCGTCACATCCAGTACTCTGCCGCCCAGGCACCGCGGCGGTGATCGATCCAGACGCGCTTGGGTGCCAGCTTGCACACGACGCTGCCATCCAACTCCATCTCGGGCTGGCGACCAAGGCGCTGTGCGACGTCCATCGAGCAGGCGGTGGACGTGACCGTTCGGAAGCAGATCCGCAACTGGTCGTTGATGGCAATCGTTTCCCGTTCGGGCACGGACTCGTGAAAGTGGACGAACCTTCTTGACCAGGCAGGAGAAATAGAGCTCCAGTTCCAGGGTCAGCGGCTGCGTTCGTCGCGCGAGAGCAGCCTGCGCCGCGCGCGACCATTCGATGGCCACGGGCTTGCCGTTCAAGGCCACCTGCGCGCCGTGCCGCTGTTGCCATCGCGCGAACATCATGGGCCTCCTTCTTCGTGCAGCGCTGCCGTCGTCCATCGTGCTATCACGTGCACCATCTCAATGGCCGAAAGTCGACCAGACGCAGACCGACGCGCTTTTCTTACAGACGCTGTGTGTCCGGCCCCTGCGCCCAAGGTCCGGCGGACGTGCATCACGGACTTTGCAGCGCGGCGATCAACGGGCATGAGATCCGGCCGCGGCGCGAGCCGCACTCGCGCACCAGGCCGTTCAAGAGTGACTCGATGCGCCGCAGGTCCTTCAGCTTGGCGCGCACGTCGGCGAGCTTGCCCTCGGCAAGCTGGCGCGCTTCGGCACAGTGGGCCCCATCGTCCAGCGTCATCAGTCCTGCCACTTCGTCGAGGCTGAATCCCAGACGCTGCGCGGCCTTCACGAACTTCACCCGCGCCACGTCCTTGGCCCCGTAGCGCCGGATGCTGCCGTAAGGCCGGTCCGGCTCGGGCAGAAGCGCTCTGCGCTGGTAGAAGCGGACGGTCTCCACATTGACCCCGGCGGCCTTGGCGACGGCCCCGATTGTGAGGCCCGGCGGATCGGTTGGCATGGTGCTTGACTCCGTACCTGAGTACGGCAATAAGCTTACACCGTCGTCTCCCCATCACACCGAGGAAGTTGTATGAACGAATCGCAGACCGGGCGCGGCGCGCTCTTCGCCGGCGGGTTGGCGGCGATCCTGGCGTCCACCTGTTGCCTGGGTCCGCTGGTGCTCGTGGCGTTGGGCTTCAGCGGCGCTTGGATCGGCAATCTCGCCGTCCTGGAGACGTACCGCCCGATCTTCATCGGTGCTGCATTGGTCGCGATGTACTTCGCCTGGCGCCGCATCTATCGGCCCGCGCAGGACTGCAAGCCCGGCGAGGTCTGCGCCATCCCGCAGGTGCGCGGCGCCTACAAGCTCATCTTCTGGGTCGTCGCCGCACTGGTGCTCGTCGCGCTCGGGTTTCCCTACGTCCTTCCCTTGTTCTACTGATCAGGAGTCCACCATGAAGACGCTGTTTGCCGCCATCGCCCTCGCCGCCATCACCGCCCCTGTCTGGGCCGCTCCCCAGACCGTCACGCTGGCGGTGCCTGGCATGACCTGCGCGGCCTGCCCGATCACCGTCAAGACGGCGATTGCCAAGGTCGCCGGCGTGAACAAGGTCGACGTGAACTTCGACAAGCGCGAAGCCGTCGTGACCTTCGACGACGCGAAGGCCAGCGTGCAGAAGCTGACCCAGGCCACCGAGAACGCCGGGTATCCGTCCAGCCTAAAGCGCTGATCCTTCCGATCCATTCCTGGAGAAGCACCATGGGACCCCTCGACGCCATCGGCAACAAGGCAGGCGGGCTGGGCGCCATCGTGTCCGCGATGGGCTGCGGAGCCTGCTTTCCGGCGCTCGCCAGCTTCGGCAGCGCCATCGGCCTAGGATTCCTGAGCCAGTACGAGGGCCTGTTCATCACCGTGCTGCTGCCGCTGTTTGCCTCGCTGGCCCTGCTGGCCAACGCGCTGGGCTGGCTGAAACACCGCAAGTGGCACCGCAGCGTGCTAGGCATGGCCGGCCCCGTCATCGTGCTCGTGGCCACCTTCACGATGGCTGAGAAGCTGCTCTACGTCGGTCTGGCCGCGATGGTGGCCGTCTCTATCTGGGACTTCGTCTCGCCCGCGAGTCGGCGCTGCGGTCCTGATGGCTGCGAACTGCCTGCCAAGCACGCATGACCGGCGACCGATCGGATCATTTGCACCAACTCGAATTCAGAGGGAACCCATGACCCAACTGCAAATCACCGGCATGACGTGCGACTCCTGCGCCACGCACGTCAAGCAGGCGCTGGAGAAGGTGCCCGGCGTGCACTCGGCCAACGTGTCCTATCCCAAGGGCACGGTGCATTTGGCGATGACCGGCGACGCGCCCCTGGCCGTGATGAATGCAGCAGTGGCCGCAGTGGCCTCGCTGGGCTACCGCGCCGCGCTGGCCGATGCACCGGCCCTGGCCAAGGGCACCAGCCTGCTGGACAAGGCACTGGGTTTGCTCGGTGGAAGCCCCAATGCCGCCGGCAATTCGGGCAGGTTGCACGTCGTCGTCATCGGCAGCGGCGGCGGCGCGATGGCGGCGGCGTTGAAGTCGGCCGAGCAAGGCGCGCGCGTCACGCTAATCGAGCGCGGCACGATCGGCGGCACCTGCGTCAACGTCGGCTGCGTGCCGTCCAAGATCATGATCCGCGCCGCCCATGTTGCGCACATGCGGCGCGAGAGCCCGTTCGACGCTGGCGTGTCCGCGGCGCGGCCCGTCATCGACCGCGGCCGGTTGCTGGCCCAGCAGCAGGCTCGAGTCGACGAACTGCGCCATGCCAAGTACGAAAGAATCCTGGAGAGCACCTCGGCCATCACTGTGCTGCGCGGTGAGGCGCGCTTCAAGAGCGCGAGCAGCGTCGTCGTGCGCCTGAACGACGGCGACGAGCGCGAGCTGGCGTTCGACCGCTGCCTGATCGCCACCGGCGCCAGCGCGGCGGTGCCCCCGATTCCAGGCCTGAAGGGCACCCCCTTCTGGACCTCGACCAAAGCGCTCGCCAGCGAGATCATTCCGCCTCGACTGGCGGTCATCGGCTCGTCGGTGGTCGCGCTGGAACTGGCGCAGGCCTTCGCCCGGCTGGGCAGCAAAGTCACGGTGCTGGCGCGCGGCACCCTGTTCTTCCGTGAGGATCCCGCCATCGGCAAGGCGATCACGGCGGCCTTCCGTGCCGAAGGCATCGAAGTCCTCGAGCACACGCAGGCCAGCCAGGTTACCCACGCGAACGGCGAGTTCGTGCTCGCGACATCTGACGGCGAAATTCGCGCCGACCGGCTGCTGGTCGCTACAGGCCGCGCGCCCAACACGCACAGCCTCGGCCTCGATGTCGCGGGCGTCCAGGTCGACAAGCAGGACGCCATCGTGATCGACCCGGGCATGCGAACGTCGAGCACGCATATCTTTGCCGCCGGCGACTGCACGGACCAGCCGCAGTTCGTCTACGTCGCGGCGGCTGCCGGCACGCGTGCGGCAATCAACATGACCGGCGGCGATGCCGCGCTCGACCTGAGCGTCATGCCGGCGGTGGTCTTCACCGACCCGCAGGTGGCCACGGTAGGTCTGAGCGAGGCCGAGGCCCGCCTGCAAGGCATCGAGACAGACAGCCGCACGCTGAGCCTGGACAACGTGCCGCGCGCGCTGGCCAACTTCGACACCCGCGGCTTCATCAAGATCGTCGCCGAAGCGGGCAGCGGCCGCCTCCTGGGCGTGCAGGCCGTGGCGCCCGAAGCCGGCGAGCTGATCCAGACCGCCGTGCTGGCGATCCGCGCGCGCATGACGGTGCAGGACCTGGCGAGCCAGTTGTTCCCATACCTGACGATGGTCGAGGGGCTCAAGCTCTGCGCGCAGACCTTCACGAAGGATGTGAAGCGACTGTCGTGCTGCGCAGGCTGAGGCCATGACGAACGAGGGCCACGCACAGGAACGCGGCCGCGTGCAAGGCGAGGCGCCAGCGGCCGAATAGGTCAGGCCGCGGCACGCTGCCTCGGCCAGAACGCCAGGCGCCGTGCCGTGGGCTCACGCTTGCGCCGCATCAGCAGATAGGCGGCCGGGATCACGAACATCGACAGCAGCGGTGCGGTAATCATGCCGCCCACCATCGGTGCCGCGATGCGCTGCATCACCTCGGAGCCCGTACCGGTGCCCCACATGATTGGGAACAGGCCCGCCAGGATCACCGCCACCGTCATCGCCTTCGGGCGCACGCGCAGCACCGCACCTTCGCGGATGGCGTCGAGCAGGTCGGCAGTGCTGGTCTTGCCCTCGTCGACGCGCGCGTCCCAGGCCTGCTTGAGGTACAGCAGCATGATCACGCCGAACTCTGCCGAGACCCCGGCCAGCGCGATGAAGCCCACAGCTCCGGCCACCGACAGGTTGTAGCTGAGCAGGTACAGCAGCCAGATCCCCCCGACCAGCGCAAAGGGAAGCGTCGCCATGATCAGCAGCGCGTCGTCGAAACGCTTGAAGGTCAGGTACAGCAACACGAAGATGATCAGCAGCGTGAACGGCACCACCACCTTCAGCTTCGCGGTGGCACGCTCGAGGAACTCGAACTGGCCGGACCACGAGATCGAATAGCCCGCCGGCAAGACGACCTTCTCGGCAACCACGCGCTGCATGTCCTTGACCGCCGACCGAAGGTCGCGGCCCCGGATATCCACGTACACCCAGCCGGAAAGCCGTGCGTTCTCGCTGCGCAGCATCGGTGGCCCATCGGTGATGCGGATGTCGGCCACATCCGAGAGCACCAGCCGCGCACCTTTCTCGCTGACGATGGGCAGCACGCGCAACTTTTCCAGTGAGTCGCGAATCTCGCGTGGGTAGCGAAGGTTGATCGGGAAGCGCTGCAAGCCTTCGACCGTCTCGCCGATGTTGTCGCCGCCCACCGCCGAGGTGATGACCGACTGCACGTCGGCGATGTTCATGCCGAAGCGCGCGGCGGCGTCGCGGTTGATCGTCACATCCACGTAGCGACCACCCGTCAGCCGCTCGGCCAGCGCGCTGCTGACCCCTGGCACGTCCTTCAGCGCCTTCTCGATCTCGCCGGTCACCCGGTCGATGACGGCCAGGTCGGTGCCCGCCACCTTCACACCCACCGGGCTCTTGATGCCGGTGGCGAGCATGTCGATCCGGTTGCGGATCGGCGGCACCCAAATGTTGGCCACCCCCGGCACCTTGACGATGCGGTCGAGTTCGTCGACCAGCTTGTCCTGCGTCATGCCGGGCCGCCACTGGCTCTTCGGCTTGAACTGGATCGTGGTCTCGAACATCTCCATCGGCGCCGGGTCCGTCGCGGTCTCAGCGCGGCCTGCCTTGCCGTAGACCCTGAGTACTTCGGGCACGGTCTTGATCAGGCGGTCGGTCTGCTGCAGCAATTCCGCCGCCTTGCCGGTCGACAGCCCGGGCAGCGCGGACGGCATGTAGAGCAGGTCACCTTCGTCGAGTCGTGGCATGAACTCGCCACCGATGTGTTGCAGCGGCCACAGACTCAGCACCAGCGCCACTGCGGCCACCACCAGCGTCGTCTTCGGCGCACGAAGCACCACGTTCAACATCGGCCGGTAGATCGCGATCAGCAGCCGATTGAGCGGGTTGGTCTTCTCTTCAGGAATGCGCCCGCGGATCAAGTAGCCCATCAACACTGGGATCAGCGTGGCGGACAACCCGGCCGCGGCGGCCATCGCATAGGTCTTGGTGAAGGCGAGCGGCGAGAACAGTCGCCCCTCCTGCGCCTCCAGCGTGAACACCGGGATGAACGACAGCGTGATGATCAGCAGCGAGAAGAACAACGCCGGCCCGACCTCGGCCGCCGAGTCGCCGATGACCCGCCAGCGCGCTTCGCCTTCGAGCTTCTCGTTCGGGTGGTCGTGGCTCCAGCGTTCCAGGTGCTTGTGCGCGTTCTCGATCATCACGACCGCGGCGTCGACCATTGCACCGATCGCGATGGCGATGCCGCCCAGCGACATGATGTTGGCGTTGACGCCCTGGTAGTGCATCACGATGAACGCGGCCAGGATGCCCAGCGGCAGCGAGACGATGGCGACGAAGGCCGAGCGCAGGTGGAACAGGAAGATGAAGCACACCACTGCGACGACGATGAATTCCTCGAGCAGCTTGTGGCCGAGGTTCTCCACCGCGCGCTCGATCAGGCCGGAGCGGTCGTAGACCGGCACGATCTCGACGCCCTTGGGCAGGCTGGACTGCAACGACTTCAGCTTCTCCTTGACCGCGGCGATCGTCTCCAGAGCGTTCTTGCCCGAGCGCATCACGATCACGCCGCCGGTGGCCTCGCCTTCACCGTCGAGCTCCCCGATGCCACGCCGCATCTCGGGCCCGACCTGGATGCGCGCGACGTCTGCGAGGCGCACCGACACGCCCGCCGCCGTGCTGACCAGCGGCACCTTGCGAAAATCGTCGAGCGACTGGAGGTAGCCCGAGGCGCGCACCACGTATTCGGCCTCGCCCAACTCGAGCACCGAACCGCCGGCTTCCTGGTTCGACCGCTGGATCGCCTCGACCACCCTGGCGTGTGGGATGCCATAGGCGGCCAGCTTGTCCGGGTCGAGCAGGATCTGATACTGGCGAACCATGCCGCCCACCGAGGCGACCTCGGCCACATTCGGAACCGTCTTCAGCTCGAACTTCAGGAACCAGTCCTGCAAGGCACGCAACTGCCCCGCGTCCTGCGTGCCGCTGCGATCAACCAGCGAATACTGGTAGATCCAACCGACTCCGGTCGCATCCGGCCCCAGCGAAGCTTTCGCACCGGGCGGCAATTTCGACTGCACTTGGTTCAGGTACTCCAGCACCCGCGAGCGCGCCCAGTACATGTCGGTACCGTCCTCGAACAGCACGTAGACGAACGAGTCGCCGAAGAACGAGTAGCCACGCACCGTCTTCGCCCCCGGCACCGACAGCATCGTCGTCGTCAACGGGTAGGTGATCTGGTTTTCGACGATGCGCGGCGCCTGGCCGGGATAGGTCGTGCGGATGATCACCTGCACGTCGGAAAGATCGGGCAGCGCGTCGAGCGGCGTGCGCAGCACCGAGTACACGCCCCACGCGCTGACCATCAGCGTGGCCAGCAGCACCAGGAAGCGGTTGGCGATCGACCAGCGGATCAGCCTGGCGATCATGGCTTGCTCCCCGAAGCTGCCACGCTCGAAGCCTTCGGCTCCGGCGGCAGCAGGCTTGTGCTGGTGAGCTGTGGCAGGCTCTCCGCGTCCATGTAGAACTCGAAGTCGATCCGATCTCCCGCCCCCAGGCCTCTCGGAACACCGCCCTTCGGCAGCTTGAACTCCATCGTCATCGCGCCCCACTTCAGCGACGCTATGGGGCCGTGCGACAAGGTCATCGTGTCGCGGCCGATCGCTTCGATCTTCGCGGTACCGGTGTGCCGGGGAGCCGTGTCCGCGGCTGTCGGATTGGGCTCGACGTTCAGGCGCGCCTCGATGCCTTTGAGGCTCGCCTCAGAGTCGATCAGGAACTGCGACGACACCACCACGCGCTGGCCGAGTTGCAGGCCGCGTTTGATTTCCGTCTGCCCGCCGCTCTCGATGCCGATCTCGACATCGACCGGCCGGAAGCGTCCGTTGTCTTCGGCCAGCATCGCCACAGTGCGCTTGCCGGTCTGGATGATGGCTTCGGTGGGCACCAACAGCGCCTTCTGGTCGCGCATGTCCATGAACTGCATCTGCACGAACATGCCGGGCACCAAAGCGCCGCTGGGATTCGCGAGTTCGAGGCGGGCCTTCAAGGTGCGTGTGGTCGCATTGACCTCGGGCAGGATGGCTTGCACCTTGCCGTCGAACTTCCTGCCTGGCACGGCCGGGCTGATGGCTTGAACCTTTGCACCCGGGCGCAGCAACGCCGATTGGCTCTCCGGCACTTCGGCGTTCGCCCACACCGTGCCGAGACCGTTGATGCGGAACAATGTGGCTCCGGACATCACCGTCATGCCTTCGCGCGCCACCAGCTCGGTGACGACGCCACCGATCGGCGCCACCAGCGCGATGCGCAGCTGCGTGCGGCCGCTGCTGTCGACGAGCGCGATCTGCGCGTCGCTCATGCCTACCTGGCGCATGCGCTGGCGGGCTCCATCTACGAGCGGCGCAAGGTCGGTGCCTTGCATGCGGCGAACGGACAGGAACTCTTCCTGCGCAGCGATCCAGTCCGGCACATAGAGCTCGGCCAGCGCTTGCCCCTTTGATACCCGGTCGAGCGTGGCACGAACATGCAGGCGCTCGACGTAGCCGGTTGCGCGCGCCTGCACGATGACCTGATCGCGCTCGTTAAAGGCGATGCTGCCGACGGCGGACACCTGGGTCGACAGGGTGCCTTCGGTGACCTCCGCGGTGCGCACACCCAGGTTCTGCTGGACGCGCGGGCTGACCGTGACCTTGCTGCCGTCGCCGCCGTCGCTGTCGGCATAGACGGGCACCAGCATCATGTCCATGAACGGCGACTTGGCCGGCTTGTCAAACTTGTTCCCCGGCACCATGGGGTCGTGGTAGTAGAGGATCTTCTTGCCGGTCGCTGGATCGACATCGCCGGCCTTGATGCCGGACAGGATGTGTCGGCGCGTCGCGTCTTCGCCCTGGGCGATGCTTTGCGGCACAGTCTTCGTTGCGCTTGCGCCTACTGCCGCATCGCCGCCGCCGGCCGGTGCAGGCGTCGAGGAGGCCATGCCCATGCCGCGGTTCATGCCCGTGGCGTACAGGCCGTAGCCAGCAGCACCAAGGACACCCGCCGCAATCAGGCCGATCAGGAAGGTCTTGAGTTTCATCGCTGTTGCTCCTTGAGGGTGGCAGGGAGATCGGGCATGGACGCTTGGGGCTCGGTCGGAAACAGGTATTCAAGTCGCGCCCACACGCCGGCGGTCTCCCGCTCAAGACCCAGGCGTTCGACGCGCGCCTCGATCTCCAGGCGCCGCGCTTCGAGGACGGAAGCCAGTGGCCCTGCGCCGCCGCGATAGCCGGCGATCGCCGCGCGCGTGCGCTCGGCCGCCAGGGGGATCAGGGCACTGTCGTAGTGCGCGAGGCGGTCACGATTGCTCTGCCACTCCTGCAACCAGGTGCGGATCTCAGCCATGTACTCGCGCACGGCCTCTTCGCGCTCGGCGCGCATTTGCTCGGCGAGCGCAAGCTTGGCAGCCACCTCACGGTCCTGCCGGTTCTGCTGGTCCCACTGGAGAGGGACCGAGAGATTGACGGAGACCATGTTCGAGTAGGCCGGGCCGCGTTGCTGATACATCAGCTCGACGCTCCAGTCCGATCGTTTGTTGCTTTGCGCGATATCGGCTTCTGCCCGTGCCACAGCTTCCTTCCTGAGCATCAAGGCGAATTGCGGATGGCGCTCCATCTGAGCCTCGAGGTTTACGCCGGAAAGGCGCACCGCCGCGAGAGGGGGCGGCGCACCCAGGGCATGGTCGGCGCCGTCGCCGACCCAGCGCGCGAGCTTGGTCTTGGCGGTGGCGATCTGTCGGTCCGTCTGCTGGATGCGGTCATCGATCTGCGCGACAGCCGAACGTGCCGCAAACACGTCGGCCTGGGCGCCACGCCCGCTGCGATAAGCCGCGTCGGCGGCTTCGATCTGCAGCGCGGCCTCGGCGCGCTGCGCCTGCAGCACCTCGAACGTGCGCTCCTGGTAGTAGCGTTCGAGCCAGGCCATCGCGGTGTCGCGCCGCAGGTTGGCCAGCGCTGCGGCGCGGCCGGCCTCGGCAGCTTCTGCCTCTCGGTCGAATCGCGCCGAGCGAGCCTTGCGTTTTTCATCGCGCGTGAATTCCTGCATCACGCTGATCGAGCGCATGGTCATGAAATCGCGCGTCAGACTGAAAACGATCGGCAGGTTGTTGATGCCAGCCTTTAGCGTCGGGTCGGGCAATTGCCCGGCAGCAATGGCCATCTCCCGGGCGCCCGACGCGGCTCGGTCTTGCGCAACCAGCTGGCGCGAGCGCTCCTGGGCCAGTTGCAGCGCCTGCTCAAGCGTCAGGGCTTGCTGGGCGCGCACATCCAGGCCCACGACAAGGGCGACAAGGGCCAGAGCTGGCGCCCAGCGACGGCGTGACCCGCACGCGTGCCTCGCGAGCCGATTTGGAACTGTGAACATGAAAACTCCAGACAACGAACCAGGGGAATGGGTGCCGGGCTCGATTCACGGCGGCGAGCGTTGGCTCGTGGACGCGTGCGAGCACGACCGATGCGCCGGGCGACCCGAGGGGTCGTCAGCGCAGCGTCGTCGGGAGGATCAGATTCGGTGAACGCAGTGCAGGATGGCGTGCGGCGGAGACGCAGCAACCAATGCACTCAACGTGGCCGCCGCAGGGCGCGGCAGCGGTGCCGTCTCGGGCACCAGCGGGATTGCATACAGGGCAGTCAGCAGGACCGCCGGTGCATTCAGGGTCGGCGCGTGATCACTCTGCTGGCCGTACTTGCAGTGCTCAGCGCACAGGTTGGGCGACGAGGGATCCGATGCGCCGACCATGTCGTCGCAGTTGCTCGTCTGCACCATCAGCATGTCGGCGTTCGCACCGCCCTGTTCATCCGCCATGGGACTGGAAGCAGGCATCCGCATGTCCGCCGCCGCGGGCGTTACCATGGCGGGGCAGGCATACGCCGAAATGATCACCTGCGTCATCAGCACGACGCCAACAAGGCCACGGGCCACTGTCTTCAGGAAGGAGCGCGTCATGATGGCAAATCCCAAAACGCCAACGACAGTGCACCGTCGGCGCGCGAAGCGCAGGCGGGACACGGGTTGCTGGTCGGGGTGGCACTCATGATGGTCGAAATGGGGCTGAAAGTGAACGCCTATGGCGCACTGCCGATGGTCACATTCTATGGGGCAACGGACGCCGTCTCATCACACCACGAGCGGCGTGTTGGCCAAGGCTATCCGCGAGGAATGGTGGGCGGTGCCATTCCCCATGAAGCCCGAGTCGTGGGCATCTGCGACGCCTTCGACGCGATGACGAGCACGCGCCCCTACAGGATCGCGATGCCTGTGCCGCGAGCCTTGGACCACATTGCCGGCGCGCTGGGCCGGCAATTCGATGTCCCGCTTGGCCATCACTTTCTGGCGCTGGGGGCCGAGGGACTGCTGACGGTGCATGATGTGGCCGACCAGCTGTTCGCCTACCTGACCATGGTCGAAGGTCTCAAGCTGTGCGCGCAGACCTTCACCCGGGACGTCAGGCAATAGTCGTGCTGCGCCGACTGAGCGCCGGCCGCGGCGAGCTCAGGCCGCGGCAACTCTTTTCGGTTCTGCCGCGGCGGCTCCAATATATTGCCGTGCGGCATCCGGCGCCAGCGGCCGCGAGATCAGATAACCCTGCGCCTGATCGCAGCCCAGCTCGATCAGCAGGTCCCGCTCCTCGGTACGCTCGACGCCCTCGGCGGTCACGATCATCTTCAGGCTGTGGCCCAGGTCAATGATGGTCCTGAGCAGCGCGCGGGCTTCCACACTCCGATCGGCCCCTGCGACGAAGCTGCGATCGATCTTCAGTTCGCTCACGGGCAGGCGCTGCAGGTACGCCAGCGACGAGTAGCCGGTGCCGAAGTCGTCGATGGAGAGTTGCACGCCCAGGGCCCGCAGCCCGTGCAACACCGGCAGCACACGGTCCGCGTCCTCCATGACACTGCTCTCGGTGATCTCCAAGCGCAAGCGGGATAGGGGCGCGCGGTGTCGCCGGGCCATCTGCTCCACCTGGGAGACGAAGCCGGGGTCACGCACATCGAGCGCGCTCACGTTCACTGCAAGGCTCAGCTCCGGATGGCGGGACGACCATCCGGCGAGGGTGGCCAGCGCAGCCTCGAGCATGGCGGTCGTGACGACACCGATGTGGCCGGTTCGCTCTGCGAATGGGATGAATTCGGCCGGCGAGATGTAGCCGCGCTGCGGGTGGCGCCAGCGCACCAGGCCTTCCATGCCCAGCGTGCGGCCGCGACGCAGGCATTGCTTGGGCTGGAGCCACATCTCGAGCTCCCCTTCGGTCGCCGCGCGCCGGAGGTCCGACAAGAGGCTCAGCTGCCGCGTGCGCGAATGGCCGTCGGTCGGCGTGTGCCAGGCCCACGCCAGCTTCAGGCGCTTGGCCTCTGCGATGGCCAGTTCCGCGCCTTGCAGCACGCTGTCCAGTGCCCTGACCCGCTCCTCGGCATCGCCAGCAGCAGGCTGCCCCTCCGCCAGCCCGAACACGAGATTGACATCAACCGCATGGCCGTCGCATGCCAGCGCCTTCGCAAGCTGGGCGTCGAGTCGTTCACGCACAGCTTCCATCGCGGCGCGGGCGCGGCCTTCACACAGCACCGCAAACACACCGCCGGGCAGGCGTGCCAGCGTGGTCCGGCCGCTCGCGCCTGGCTCGGCAGCGACGGCCGCCTGCAAGCGCTTCGCCACGGCCACCAGCAGCATGTCGCCGGTCTCGAATCCGAGCACCTCGTTGACGGTGCGCAGGCGTGCCACATCCATCAGGATGACGGCGAAGCCCTCGCTCGCCCAGCCACCCTCGCGTACCTGTCTGCGCAGCATCGACCGGTTCGGCAGCCCGGTGAGCCGGTCGGTGTAGGCCACGCCCTCGAGCTGCGCTTCGCGCGCGGCCACGGCGTCGGCCATCGCGTTCATGGCTTGCGCCACGCGCCCGAGCTCGTCATCCGAGGTCGCGGCCACGCGTGCCTTGTAGTCACCTCTTGCAATGCGGTCCGCAGCCTGTTCGACGCGGGAGAGCGGGCGCGTGACACTGATGGTCGTGCGCCAGGCCAGCACGATCGACAGGCCGACCACGGCCAAGGCCAGCAGCGCCAGTCGTCGTTGGGTACCCTCGATCTGCTCCCGGACCTGCTGTTGCCGGCTCGCGAGCACGGTCTGCTCATGGCGCAACAAGGCATCGGAAGCGTTCAGCACGGCGCGCATGGCGAGTTGCCCCTCGCCATCGAACAGGCGGCCGGCCTTGGCCACGTCGCCCGCCTCGATTTCGGTGACGACGTCGATGAACACGTCGCCATAGTGCCGGCGCAGCGATGCCAAATCGGCGAGCAGCGCTCGCGTCTCGGCGTCGCCGGTGTGGCTGGACAGCTGTGCGATGAGGGCATCGACCGCTGCGTTCTCGGCATCGACCATGGGATAGATGCGCTCGCGCTCCGACCGCGCGGCCGTCAGCAGCCGGGCCATCGCAACGCCGTGCCCCTGCACGTGGCGGTCGACCTCCTGCACCTTCAGCATGCGCTGAAGGTCCTCGGAGACCAACTGCTCGCCATGGCGCGCCAGTGTGGTGAGCTGCGCCGCCGCGAGCATCACGACGACAACCACGAAGGCCACCAGCGCGCCGAATCCGAGCGCCAGCCGCACGCCCAGGCGGGGCGAGCGCCAGGACGGCTTCGGAGCTGAGAGCGATGACATGGTGGTGGGCTGGACGAGCGCAAGCCGTAACGGGACCGACGAGCGCATGCACCGCCCCGGCATGCGCTTTATCGGCGGCCGGGCGCAGCACTTGAGGGCCCTGGTCCGGACGGACCTGTAATGAAAGCGGCTGCGCGACCGTCAAACCCCTTTTGGACCACCCGCCGCAGGAGCACCGCATGCAGCATCGAAGAAGAAGCGCCCTCGTCACCGGCTCGACCAGCGGCATCGGCCTGGCCATCGCGAGCGAACTGGCCTCCGCCGGCATGAACATCATGCTCAACGGCTTTGGTGACGCTGCGACGATCGAGGACCTTCGAGCAGGTCTTGCGAACACGCATGGCGTCAAGGTGCTGTACGACGGCGCCGACATGGGCCGGCAGGACGCCATCGAAACCATGCTGGCCCGAGCAGCCCAGCAGTGGGGCGGCATCGACGTGCTGGTCAACAACGCCGGCATCCAGCATGTGGCGCCAGTGGACGAATTCCCGGTGGACAAGTGGCACGCCATTCTGGCCATCAACCTCACGGCGGCCTTCCACACTACCCGGCTGGCCCTGCCCCACATGAAGTTCAACCGCTGGGGCCGCATCGTGAACATCGCCTCGGCCCATGCGCTCGTTGCCAGCCCGTACAAGTCGGCCTACGTGGCGGCCAAGCACGGCATCGCCGGGTTCACCAAGACGGTGGCGCTGGAGGTGGCCGAGCAAGGCATCACCGCCAATGCCGTGTGCCCGGGCTACGTGCTGACGCCGCTGGTGGAGAAGCAGATTCCCGACACGGCCAAGGCGCGCGGCATCACCGAAGAGCAGGTCAAGCGCGACGTGCTGCTGGCTGCGCAGCCCACCAAGCGCTTCGTCACCACCGACGAGGTGGCGCAACTGGTCGCCTTCCTTTGCGGTGACGCGGCGGCGTCGATCACCGGCACCGTGCTGCCGATCGACGGCGGCTGGACGGCGCATTGATGAACGCACCCCACACCCCCGCCGGTGCGCTGTCCGTGCTCGACCTGCCGTCGATGCCGATGGCCTCGCCGTCCTACCCGCGCGGCCCCTACCGCTTCCTGCAGCGGGAATACCTGATCGTCACCTACATGAGCGACGCCGAGGCCATTCGCGCCGCTCTGCCCGTCCCGCTGGAGCCCGACGGCTCGGGCCAGGTGCTGTATGAATTCATCCGCATGCCCGATTCGGCCGGCTTCGGCGACTACACCGAGTCGGGTGTCGTCATTCCGGCGCTGTTCCAGGGGCAGCCTGTGAACTTCACGGCCCAGATGTACCTCGACGACGAGCCGCCGATCGCCGGAGGCCGCGAGATCTGGGGCTTCCCGAAGAAGCACGGCAACCCGAAGCTCTCGGTGGTTCACGACACGCTGACCGGCGTGCTGGAGTACGCCGGCATCCAGGTGGCCATCGCCACCATGGGCTACAAGCACCAGCACCTGCTGTACGACGTCGACGGACGCAAGGCCTGCTCGTCGGGATCGATCATCGAGAAGATGAGCAAGACCCAGGTCAACCTCAAGCTCATCCCCCATGTCGACGGCACGCCGGCGATCGCACAGCTGGTGGCCTACGAGTTGGCGGACATTCAGGTCCATGGCGCATGGTCCGGCCCGGCCCGGCTGCACCTCGTGCCACACGTCAACGCCCCGGTGGCCGACCTGCCGGTGCGCAGCATGCTCGGCGGCCTGCACTTCATCGCCGACCTCACCCTGCCCTATGGCCGCGTGATCCACGATTACCTGGCAACGTAGGAGCGACGAAAATGGCCACACGACAACGCAAGAGCGCCGGCGCGGCCACTCGACGCGCCACGAACACGGGCGACGCATGCCAGCCGGCGGGCGATCGCCAGGTGGTCCTGGTGCTTCAAGGCGGCGGCGCACTGGGGGCGTACCAGGCCGGCGTCTACGAGGGCCTGCACGAAGCCGGCGTCGAGCCGGACTGGGTCATCGGCACGTCGATCGGCGCGATCAACGCCGCGCTCATTGCGGGCAATGCGCCTGGCCGCCGGCTCGATCGGCTGCGCGCCTTCTGGGACAAGGTCGCCCACAAGGGGTTGCCTGCCCTGTGGCCGGGCCTGCCGGGCCTGCCGACGTTCTGGACGACCCTGAGTGCGATGAACCATGGGCTGCCGGGCTTCTTCGCGCCGCACCACCGCGCATGGCTGAGCCCGCACCTGGCGCTGGGTGAGGAGACCTCGGGCTACTACGAGACCTCCCGTCTGCGCGACACCCTGGCCGGCCTCGTCGACAGCGGGCTGCTGACCGCCTGCGCGCCGCGTCTGACGGTGGGCGCGGTGAACGTGAAGTCGGGCCGGATGCGTTACTTCGACAGCCGCGACGAGCCACTCGACCTGCGCCACATCCTGGCGTCCGGCGCGCTACCACCGGCCTTTCCGGCGGTGCGCATCGGCGACGACCTGTTCTGGGACGGCGGCATCTACTCCAACACCCCGGTCGAGGCCGTGTTCGACGACAACCCGAGACGCAACTCGCTCGTCTTTGCGGTGCAGCTGTGGCAAGGCGCAGGCGATGCGCCTCAGACCATGTGGCAGGTGAGCGGGCGGCAGAAGGACATCCAGTTCTCGAGCCGCGTCGACAGCCATGTGCAGCGCCAGGCGCAGATCCACCAGTTGCGCCACATCGTGCGCGAGCTGACACGCCAGCTGCCGGCCTCAACCCTGGCCCAGTCCGACGTGCGCGAAATGGCCGGTTACGGTTGCGGCACCGTCATGCACTTGATGCGCCTGGTCGCACCCCGCTTGCCCGACGAAGATCACACGAAGGACATGGACTTCAATGTCCCACGGATCCAACAGCGCTGGCAGGCAGGCCTGAACGATGCGCGACGCACCCTCGCGAAACAGGCCTGGACGGCTCCCGTGGGGCCGACGGAAGGACTAGTCGTGCACGACCTGGACACCCCGATCTGAGCCGCCCTCGAACGGCGGTCGGACGGCGCTGTGGCCTGTAATGAAAGCCCGCCCTCTCCCGTCCAATGGACGACGGGGTAGGCCCGGGTCGTGAGCAGAACGCAGCACTTGCAGCGCCCAGCGTTTCACGCCCGGGGCCTCGTCGCCAACTCACCGCAAAGCGCCACGCTCATGAATCGCCGCCGTCTGGCCCCGCTTCTGGTTGCCCTCGCATCGGCAAGCGCAATGCAGATGGTCAGTGCCGGGCCGGTGCTCAATGGGTTCGATCTGGCGGGCGCGTCGATCCCCATCCAGGCCATCGAGCGCGGTGGCCCACCGAAAGACGGCATCCCCGCCATCGACAGACCAAAGTTCGTCTCTGCTACCCGCGCCAGGCTGGCCGAAGAGGACCGTGTGCTGGGCATCACGCTTGATGGCATCACTCGCGCATACCCCCTGCGCATTCTGAACTGGCACGAGGTGGTGAACGATCGGTTCGGCACGCGTGCCATCGTCGTGACCTACTGCCCTCTGTGCGGCACCGGCATGGCCTTCGAGCCTCCTGCAAGCACTGGCGTCTCGGGCTTCGGTGTGTCGGGACTGCTCTACAACAGCGACGTGCTGCTGTACGACCACACCACCCAGTCGTTGTGGTCGCAAATCCTGTCCGCGGCGATCAGCGGCCCGCTCGTCGGGACAACGCTGACTGCTGTGCCCTTGACGCACACGACCTGGGCCGACTGGCGAAGACGGCACCCGGCCACCGAGGTCCTGTCCACCGACACCGGCTTCGAGCGCGACTATGGTCGCGACCCCTACGCCGGCTACGACCGCGTGCAGCAACTGTTGTTCGATGTGCAGCACCGCGACGGACGCCTTCCGCTCAAGGAATGGGTGCTCGGCTTGCGCGTCAACGGCGCGGCCAAGGCCTACCCCTTCAGCGTGCTGGAGCGGACAGTGGACTCCGCAGGCCGCATGACCGACACCCTCGGTGGGCAGGCACTGCTCATCCGCTACGACCGCGCGAACCGCACCGCGGAGGCCTTCGACGCCCAGGGCAAGGCGCTGACCGGCACCCTGTCCTTCTGGTTTGCCTGGGTGGCCTTCTATCCTCGTACCGACGTGCTGCGCGCTCCGTAGCGGCGTCACCGCGAAGCTCACCATGACGCCGTCCGCCGCCCCGATGCTCGACTTCGCCCTCGCCCTGGTCTGCGCGGCGCTGGTCGGCTTTGCAGCCCACCGGGCCAGCCTGTGCAACGTACGTGCCGTAGCCGAGATCATGACCAGCGGCACCACCCACATGCTCGGCAGCCTGATGCAGGCCGCCTTGTGGATGGCCCTGCTCGCCGGGGTACTGTCGCTGGTGGCCGGCCGCAGCTTGCCCCCGGTTTCGATGCCGACTCCCGCGGCCTGGGCCCTCGCGGGTGGCTGGCTCTTCGGCGTCGGCGCAGCGCTCAATGGGGGTTGTTCGTTGTCCACCCTGCATCGCCTGGCCGATGGCGAACTCGGCATGCTGGCGACGCTGGTCGGGTTTGCGTTGGGCGTGGCGCTGTGGGCCGTATCGCAGGCGGTGTTGCGGACCCACCCCGGGGTCTTGATGCCAGGCGAGCTGATGGCGGTGCCGACAGTCTGGGCGCGCTGGCCGGCGCTTGCGCCGTGGCTGCTTGTCGCGCTGGGGCTGTGGGCCATGATGCGGCTGCTGACGCTGTGGCGGCTTGCACAAAGCTCGCCGTCCACGTCGGTCCGCGATCGCCTGCTGGCACCGCGCTACCACCTGACGGTGGCGGCCGCACTGTTGGGGCTGGCCGGCGGCGCCCTCTACGCGACACAAGGGGCGTGGTCGTATACCAACCATTTGCGCACCAGCGTCCTGCACGCCGGGTGGGGCGGCCGTGCACCCGAAATCACGCACTCTTCCCTCGTCATTGCCCTGGTTCTGGGGATGGTGCTGTCCGCGATGCAGCGCGGCTCGATCGCCTGGCGCCGTCCCCAGGAAGCTCTCGCGTGGGTGCGCCACACAGGAGGCGGCATGCTGATGGGCGCCGGTGCGGCCATGGTCCCCGGCGGCAACGACACGCTCTTGCTCAATGCCCTGCCGACGCTGGCCCTGCAAGCGATGGGTGCCTATGCGGCCATGCTGGGCGGCATCGCGATGGTGCTGTGGCTGATGCGACGCACGCAGATGCCGATGCCCTTGACCCACTGCACCGAGGCGGGCTGCGCCGAAGTGCGCCCGCCCATCGTCCCCTAGCAACCCAAGGAGGCTCAGGATGGCCCACATTCACGCTGAGCCGCAGGACGCGGGAGCGGCCCCAAGGGGCGCGGCAAGGGTTGCTGCCGACGCCGCCGGCCTGGAAACGCAGCTGCCTGCCCTGCGAGTTCGTCTCGTCCGACATGCGCGCTATGCGATGCACGATGACGGGCTGGCGGAAGATCTGGTGCAGGACACCTTGATGGTCGTCGTGGAACAACACGCGACACGCCGTGGCGACTCATCGCTGCTTACCTGGGCCACGGCCATCCTGAAGAACAAGGTCGCGGACTGGTACCGCTCTCCCGGCCGAAAGCGTGTCGTCTACTTCAACGCCGACGCCGGAAGCAACGACGAGGCCATCGATGCCCTGTACGACGCCGACGGAGCGTACGTCGAGCCGATTCCGGCCTGGCAGCAGCCTGACAACCGCGCCGAACAGCGACAGATGATGACCGTGCTGGAGCGCTGCGTGAGCTGCCTGCCGCGACAGGCGGGCCGCGTGTTCATGATGCGCGAGTGGCTGGGCTTCGAGACCGCGGAAATCTGCGAACGGCTGGGCGTCAGCGCCGAGAACTGCCGGACAATTCTTCACCGCGCCAGGATGTCCTTGCGCGATTGCATGCAGCGCGACTGGATCGGCAAGAGGGCAAGCACATGAACCTGATGTACTCGTGCAAACGCGTGGCCGAACTCCTGTCGCAACGACTCGACGAGCCCCTGGGGCTGATCGACGAGATGAGGCTGAGGCTGCACCTGTCGATGTGCCGCAACTGCAGCAACGTGGCAGAGCAGATCGGGGCCGTGCATGCCGCCTCGGCAGAGATGTTGTCGAATGGACTCGAACTCGACGAACCCGCATCGCCAGTGCCGCCACGCTGACAGGCGGCCGCTGCCGCGGCCGCGAGTACTTCCGTTCTCGGTTCAGGCCTGTGCCGCGAGATAGGCCTGGAGCTGCATCTTGGGCATCGCCGCGAGCAGCATGCCCACGAAGCGCTGGGTCGAACCGAACCGGTCGACCTGCGCCTGACCGAAGTGCTCGTTGCGGTGAAAGAGCTTCGCCCATTCGAGTTCCTTGGCGATCGTCATCGCCGTGGCCTCGGTCGTCAGCGTCGAAGGGCCGCCGGCCCATGCCAGCGTGGCGAAATCAGCCTGATTTGGCTCGCTCACATAGTGCGGATCGCCGCCAGCGTGGATGGTCAGGAGCAGCCTCGGGTTGACGGGCGGCATCACCGGATCGTCCGGCGTGGCACCGACGGCGGTCATCATCTGCTGCATCATGGACATGAGCGCGGCGTCCATGGGAATGGTCGTCCCCAGCCCACTTTGCATCGTGAGCGTCATCATGCTGTAGCGGGAGTACCAGTAGCCCTCCTCATTGGCCACATCCGCCGAATAGCCCGCGACCTGCCCTACCAGGTCTGCACCCGCCGCGGCCGTGGCGGCGTGGGTCTGTGAGACGAGCGCACCACCAATCAGCGCCGCGATGAAGCCCAGTTGCATCACTCTCGAGCGGATACCCGCGCGACCTGCCGCGGCAATTGCGGTTTGGCGGAATGGCGGTCGTCCGCTCCATGCGTTCGTAGACGGGTTCATCGTCGGCTCCTGAAAAACGGTTGAGCAGCCATCCGCCCAGACGACTGCTCGTATTCGACGCAGGAGATCGCCGATCCGTGACAGGCCGTCACGTCTTGCACGCCAAATTGCCCTGGCGCCGCGACCCGAGCGCGGGCGATCTGGCGCGCGCGTTCACAGTCACGTTTTCCGATCGAGGTACGTCCAAGAGTTTGTCAGCACTGCAGACCGCAATGCCGGCACGGGCCAAGGTGGCCCAGACGCACAACCGAAGGACACCACCATGAAGACGTTCATCACAGCCGCTGCCCTGGCGCTCGCCACGCTCACGTCGTTCGCGCAGGAAGCCACGCGCGCTCCGGAGTTCGACAACTTCGTCTCGATGCGTACCCGCGCCGAGGTGCGCGCCGAACTGCAGGCCGCTCTCGCGGGCGGCTGGCGCCCCTCGCAGGGCGAGGCCAGCTACGCCCCGGAATTCGAGAAGATCGCCTCGACGCGCACGCGCGCCGACGCGCGGGCCGAAGTGCTCGCTGCGATCGCGCGGGGCGAGCGCCTGTCCTACGGGGAGGCCGGCCCCGACCCGCTGCAAACTCAGCGCATTCGGGCGAACTCGGCCGCGACCTTGGCCGCGCGACCCACCACGTCTGCGCAATAGGCCGTGCCGGAACCGTCGACTCCGGTGTCGGACCTGACATCGGCTGACCCGGTCTGGACGCCCACTGTCGACCGCCTTGCGCGGTCGGCTCGCATGGGCCAACTCGACGATTTGCGGCCGGGGCTTGCATCACCCGGCCCATGCAGTTGGAAGGCGCCACGTCCAAGGGCACAGGCAACGAACAAGCCATCGTGGCGTTGGCGCCATCTCTGCGGACGCCAGCGCGAGACGAATGGCAACAACCCCGAGACGCTCGGTGACGCTCGGCATCTTGCAGCAGGCCTTCCAGGCCCTATCTGGACTTGGACCGAGTCCCACCATTCCATCAAGGTATCGACATGTCCCACGTCATCGAACCCACCAGCCTCGACCATGCCCGCGCCGTGCTCGGCACCGAGGGAACACCGGTCCTGGTCGACTTCTCGGCGACCTGGTGCGGCCCATGCAAGGCGTTCGCCCCGGTCCTCGAGGACTTCGCGGATGAGCGCGCCGGCAAGCTCAAGGTCATCAAGGTCGACGTCGACGAGTTCTCCGTCATCGCTGGCGAAGTTGGCATTCGAAGTGTCCCGACGCTGATGGTCGTCATGGACGGTCAGGTCGTCGCCGCTCGTGCCGGCAGCCTGCCTAAGCAGGCGCTTGCGGCATTTCTGGACGAAGCGCTGGCTCGATAGCCAGCAAGAGCCGACTCGCCGTCGGCACCGGCCCGAGGCGTTTCGCCTCGCCTCGGGCGGCTCGCCGACGCAGCATCTACTGCCGCCGATCTTCGGCTCGCACGACACGACGGTCGCCGTCGGATCGACGGGCCAGCAACTCGCTGATCGTGTGGCCGAGCACGGCCCTTTCGTAGAGCTCGCGGGAGTCGAGCGCAATCAGAGCTTCGGACGTGCGGCGAACTGCCGACGACTCCGCTCCATCGACACCTGCCGCACGTGCCATGGCATCGCGTTCGGACAGCCCCAGGTGGATGAGGTAGCGGGCATAGGCGCCCGGATTTCCTCCGGCGTCCAGACTGGCGGTCGTGGCCTGCCCGGCAGGCGCAAGCGCCGAATCGCCGAGCACCACTCGGCGATAGGACTGGTAGCCGGTGTCGTCCGAGGCAGAAGCAGGGCTGGCGAGGACGGTCGAGGCAACTACCGACAGCAGCGTGGTGGCAATGAACCTGTTCATGATGACTCCTGGGTCAGTGGTGGGTCCGGCGGGCCGCCTGAGTTCGTTTGCGCCCTTCCGTCTTCATTGGTCGGTCGGTTCGGGCAATGCGTGACGCCCACGCACCTGAAGGCTCGCGGTGCAGGCATGTGGGGTTGGCGATCCTCGGTTCGGCGTATCGCCGTGGACTGTCAGGCCCGTTGCAGCCATTCCGCCCTGCGATCAATCGGTCGACGGGTGCGGCCACCTCATGGTCACGAAGTTGGGAACAACGGCCCAAACGTCAGCCGCGACTGCACGGCCGCCGTCGGCGAGCCGATGCTGTGCTTCCTTCCGTGTCTCGATTCGCTCCGGCTCATCGCCGACAAGCTCGACGATGCGAACGTCATGTGCGCACCGCCGCCCGTGACAGCCGAAGCTCTACTTCGGCTCAAGCCCGTCGATGTAGCGCGCCGCCATGTCAATCCACGATTCGAGCCCTTCGCCCACGGCCTGGGAGGCATCCACCCACACGAAGCCCTTCATCGGCCTGCCGGTGATGTCCATGGGGCTGGCGCCGGGCCGCGACAGCGCTTCGGCCTCCTGATCCTTGCCGACACGGAACATGAAGCGTCCGACCTCGACGCCACACAGCATGTTGCCGCGGAGCATCCAGCAGTAGCCGCCAAACATCTTCTTCTCGACCACGCCAGCGCGTGCCTGCAGCGCTGTGCGCATCCGTTCTGCCAGCTGAGGGTCGTAGGGCATCAGCGTCGCCCGATCAGGCCGACACGGCCGCCGCCGACTTGCCCTCGCCGAGCCGGTGGGCCAGCGCAATCAGCGGAGAGACGACGGCGAACTGCAACACCGTGAAGGCAGTCTCCAGCACCATGAAGTCCTGCACCGAGGTCATGCGGTACTTGGCCGCGACCGGCAGCACCGCGAACGACCAGGCCATGACGCCGAAGATGCACGCGAAACCGAAGGCCCCGCGCTGCCATGGCATGCGCGTGGAGGGAAACAGTCGCGGATAGGCCCAGGCGAAGACCAGCGCCTGGATCACCATCGAGGCCAAGCCCAACGGGATGATCACATCGTCCCGGTACATCTCGAGCCGATGGTATCGATCCGCGAACGTGACCAGATGCCAGAAGTAGCCGAGTGGGAAGGTCGGTACCAGGTAGGCCAGGACCGACAACCAGAAGGACTTGCGCATGACGTTGACCTCCTGCAGGCGCAGCCGGCGCGGGTTGCTTGGCAAAGGGTGCGTCAGTGTAGTCAATCACTTGCAAATGGCAAGTGATATGCGATCATCGATGCTCGCCCATGGCCCCTCCCCCTGCATCTCGTCAACGACGATCGGGTTGCCCGATCAGCATTGCGCTCGAACTTCTTGGCGACGCCTGGTCGCTGCTGGTCGTGCGCGACCTGATGTTCAAGGAACGACGGACCTTCAACGACTTCCTGACGGGAGGCGAAGGCATCGCATCCAACATCCTGGCTGACCGGCTTCGCAAGCTGGAGGATGCGAACATCGTCGAGAAGCGGCGCGACCCGCAGGACGCGCGTCGCTTCATCTATCGCCTGTCCTCCAAGGGCATCGACCTGGCGCCTGTCCTGGTCGAGCTCGTCATCTGGTCCGCTCGTCACGAGCAGACCGATGCGCCAGCAGCCGTCGTGCGCAACATGCGCGCCGACCGGGACGGGTTCGTGGCAAACGTCCGGCAACGGTGGCGGGAAAGCTCCTGAGGTTCCGGACAGGCACTCAGAGCGTCTTCGGCACCCGGTCCTTCAGGCGCGGCCAGTTCTTGTCGGCCGTGGCCAGGTTGCCGGGCACATCGTCGAGCCAGCGCTTCTGCACGTCCTTGTTGACGTTCAGGTACAGCCTGCCGTCCACCACCCGCCAGGCCTGCGGATCGACGTCGAGCTTCTTCTCCAGCGCCACGCCCATCGCGCAGAAGCCGCCGTAGGCCGGCGCGTACTTGCCCGGGTTGGCGATGAAGGCATCGCGGTTGGCGGCGGTCGCGAACCGATAGGTCGCGCCCTGGTGTTGTGCGCTGAACTGGGCAAGGCCTGGCGTCGGCTTCGCGGCGTTGAAGTAGGCCACCGGGTCGTGGCCCTTGAGTGCGAGGCCGCTGGCGTCGACGTTCACGGCACTGGTCGAGTTCTCGTCATAGGCCAGTGCGGGGCTGTTCAACAGCGTGACCGCACTGGCGGCAACGATCAGGTTGGCGAGAAACCGCCGGCGCGGTCGGGTCGTGGAGGGTGTCATGACGAAGGTCCTTCATCGAGGTGGTTGGGGGTTCACGCCGGTGTGGGTTGCTGCCGGCGTTGCGGTGAACTTTGGGCCCTCCGATGAAACGTTCGGCGTCCTCAAGTACCATCCTGTTGACCAAACGTTTCGCACTCGCCATGGACCGCCTCTCCCTGCTGCTGCAACGCTTCTCGCTGAGCGCCGGGGTCTTCTATACCGGCCAGATCTGCGGCATCCACCACTTCGAACGCGACACGCAGCGTGGCCACGTCCACCTGATCAAGCGCGGACCGGTGACGCTGACCGGCGGCATCGAAGGCACCTTGACCATCACCGAACCGACCCTGCTGTTCCTGCCCCGGCCGGACGCCCACCGCCTGATCGCCAACGACCGGGACGGTGCCGACGTGGTGTGCGCATCGATCCAGTTTGGTGGCGGTGGACGCAACCCGATCACGGACTCGCTGCCGCCGATGGTTCTGGTGCCGCTGCGCGATCTTCCCGGTGCGCAGGCCCTGCTGGACCTGCTGTACGACGAAGCCTTCACCGAGCAGTGCGGGCGCCAGGCCGCGCTGGACCGCCTGTGTGAACTGCTGCTGATCCGCCTGCTGCGCCACTGCCTGGATCGCGGACTGACCCAGGGCGGCACCCTGGCCGGGCTTGCAGACCCGCGTCTGGCCAAGGCCCTGGTGGCGGTCCACGAGGACGCCATGCGCGCCTGGGAGCTGTCGGACATGGCCCAACTCGCGGGGATGTCTCGGGCCCGGTTCGCGGTGCACTTCCGCGAGGTCATCGGGGACACACCCGCGGACTACCTGGCGACGTGGCGCGTCACCCTGGCTCAGGGGCTGCTGCGAGCCGGACGGCCCTTGAAACACGTGGCCCTGGACGTGGGCTATGGCAGTGCCAGCGCGTTCACCCGGGCCTTCATCCGCAAGACCGGCAAAGCCCCGACACATTGGCTGCGCAATGTCGAGGCGGAAGCGGCGCCGCAGGCCTGACCGAATCGACGAGTCAACCGCCCGACGGGCCCGGCGAGACGCCGGGTCATCAGTCCGCGACGGACAGTATCCACGTCGACCCCGGCCATTCCTAGGATGAACGGCTTTCTCAGCTCACCCACGCCCAAAGGAACCGCCATGTCTGCCAAACCCATCCTGCACACCCTGCACGCCGTCGACCCCGCCACCGCCAACGATGCCCAGAAGGCCATCCTCGACCAGGCCGTCAAGGCGGTGGGGTTCCTGCCGAACATGTACGCCAACATGGTCAACGCGCCGGCCGTGCTGAGCACCTACCTGCACGGCTACGCGCTGTTCCGTTCGGAGTCGGGACTGAAGCCCGCCGAGCAGGAGGTGGTGTTCCTGGCCGTCAGCCAGGTCAATGGCTGCACCTATTGCACGGCCGCGCACAGCATGATCGCCGACAAGAAGTCAGGTGTACCGGGGCCTGTGCTGCAGGCCGTTCGTGCCGGCCAGCCGATTCCCGACGCCAGGCTCGCGGCCCTGTACGCACTGACGGCCGAGATGGTCAAGACCCAGGGGCGTCCCGCCGCCGATACTGTGCAGGCGTTCCTCGGCGCCGGCTTCCAGGAGAAGGACGTGCTCTACATCGTCCTGGCCATCGCCGTGAAGACGCTCAGCAACTACAGCAACCACGCCTTCGCCACACCGGTGGATGCCGTGTTCTCGGCCTACAAGGTCGATTGACCACTCCGCGGCACAGACCGCCACGACCATCCTGAGATGACGCCGGAATTCGTCCCCGAGGAATTCGAGCAGACCATGGGATGCACCGTGGCGGATCTGCTGCGAGCGCTGCCCGCCGCGCTGCCCGGTGCGGACATCGAGACGGACTCCGCTTCAAATGAGGTCCGTGGTGTGTTCCCTGACGGCATGCTCCGGTTGGTCTGGCAGCCGCTGGCCGCACGCCGCATCGCCTTGCTCGAGATTCCGCGCCTGCAGGTGCGCTTTCAGTACGCGGGCCTGTCGGCAGAACGTCGGCACGAGGTGCAACGCCGATTCGACCTCGCCACGCAACGCGGGGGCGGCTGATCGGCTCATCCCATCAGGGCGACCTCGTGGGGTCGCGTGTTCGCGTCACATGGAGGACTCATGCCGTTCATCTCTTCTTTGCCCGACGATGCAGGCGTGCGGCACATCCTCACGCTCAACCCTGCCGCCGGCCGCGCGCTGATCGAGTTCCACACCGCCGTGTTGCGCGCCGACACGCAGCTCACGGCGAAGGAAAAGGAATTGATCGCGGCCTACGTCTCCGGCCTCAATGCCTGCCAATACTGCTTCGGCGTGCACACGGAAACGGCCAAGGCCTATGGGGTGGGGGAATCGCTCATCGTCGCGCTGCTGGACGACATCGACAGCGCACCGGTCGACCCGAAACTCAAGCCGATCCTGGCCTACGCCAAGGTGCTGACCCTCGCCCCGGCCAAGGCCACGCAGCGCCATGTGGACGCCATCGTCGCTGCGGGTTGGACGGAGCGCGACCTGCATGACGCCGTCCTCACGGTCTGCCTCTTCAACTTCATGAACCGGTTGCTCGAAGGTCACGGTGTCAAGGGGTCGGCGGATCTGTACGTGGCGCGCGGACAGGCCTTGCAGGAGGCCGGATACGCGCCGTTGCTGAGCATCCTGCAAGCTGCTCAGGTAGGGCAGGCGGGAGCCAAGTAGGAAACCTGCGCCAAGACGCCGGGGGTGAACACACTGCCGGCATCAACGGCGCGTCCGCTTCGGGGACTTGGAGTTCCCATCCGAAGCGCTCAAGCCAAGGCTCTTCCGCTGCATCTGCCGCGGCGAACCATGCAGGTTTCGCTTGCGATCTTGAATCCCGCTTCGCCGGGGTGAATTCAGATCAGACCGGCTTCAATTGCTGCAGCAAGGTCGGCACCAGTTCGCTCACGGTCGGGTGGATGTGCACGGCCCGCGAGATCACGGTGTACGGCTGGTCGGCCGCCATGATGTCCAGCAGCCCGTGCACCACCTCGTCCCCGTTCATCCCGAGGATGGCCGCGCCCAGGATGCGCTGCGTGTCGGCATCGACCAGCACCTTCATGAAGCCCGAGGTTTCACCCGCCTCGCGCGCTCGGCCCACGCGCTGCATCGGCATCTTGGCGCGCAGCACACGCTTGCCACTGGCCAGCGCTTCGGTCTCGGTCATGCCGACGCGCCCCAGAGCCGGATCGATGAAGAGTGCATAGCAGGGGATGCGGTCGCCGATGCGGCGTGGATCGCCATCGAACAGGTTCGCGACCACGATCTCGTGGTCGTTCCACGAGGTGTGCGTGAATGCGCCGCGTCCGTTGCAGTCGCCCACGGCCCAGACGCCTTCGGCGCTGGTGCGACACTGGTCGTCGACCTCGATGTACCCGCGCGCATCGGTGCGGATGCCGGCCAGTTCCAGGCCCAGCCCGTCGGTGTTGGGCTGGCGGCCGACGGCCAGCAGCACGTGGCTTCCGAGAATGCCGTCACCGCCACCGCAGGCTGCGCCGACGACGATGCCCTCGCCCGCCCGGGCGAGCGACAGGCACTCAGCGCCCAGTTCGAAGCGCACGCCTTCGGCCTCCAGGATCGAACGGATGCCGTCGGACACGTCGGGGTCCTCCCGCGGAAGCAGGCGCGCGGAGCGCTCCACCACCGTGACGGCGGCACCCAGGCGGCGCATCAGGTGCGCAAACTCCAGACCGATGTAGCTGCCGCCCACAACGACGAGATGCTCCGGCACGGAGTCCAGCTGCATCACCGACACGTTGTCCAGGGTCGGCACCGTCTCGATGCCGGGCAACGCGGGCCGTACCGCGCGTCCGCCGACGTTGAGGAAGATGCGCGGCGCGGTCAATCGGCGCCCTGCTGCCTCGAGCGTGGCCGGGCCGACGAACCGGGCATCGCCGACGATGACGTCCGTGCCCTTCAGCCCGCGCATCCAGGTCTCCACGCCGTCCCGCGACTTCGCGACGATCGCGTCCTTGCGGGCCATCACGCGGGCCATGTCGACGCGCAGGCCGGTGATGTCGAAGCCGAAGTCGGCGCCGCGCTGCGCAAGCCGGACGGCGCGCGCGCTGGCCACCAGCGTCTTCGTCGGCACGCAGCCCACGTTGACGCAGGTGCCGCCGAAGTGGTGGCGTTCGATCACGGCGGTCTTCAGGCCCTCGCGGCTGCAGCGTGCCGCGATAGCCGGGCCCGCCTGACCGGCGCCAACGACGATGGCATCGAAAGACTCGGCATCCATGCTGGCGCTCCCATCAAATGGACCGGCCACAGTATGTGCCCTAGCGGGTGAGCCAGCGGCGCCACGCGAAGCTGGCGCCATCCACCAGGGCCACCAGCAGCAGCATGGCCAGCAGCACGGTGGCGGTCTTGTGCATCTGGAACAAGCCCATGTGGAACGACAGCATCTGGCCCAGGCCGCCCGCGCCCACGACGCCCAGCACGGCGGCTGCGCGGATGTTGTTCTCCCAGCGATAGAGCGAGTAGCTCATCAGCTGCGGCAGCACCTGGGGCAAGGTGGCGTAGAGGAACACGCGTGCCGTGCCGCAGCCTTGCGTCCGCAGCGCGGCGGCCGGGCCCGGCGCGGCGTTCTCGATGGCCTCGGCGAACAGCCGGCCCAGCACGCCGGTGGTGTGCACCGCCAGCGCCAGCGTCCCGGCGAAGGGGCCCAGGCCGGCCGCGATCAGCAGCAGCGCCGCCCACACCAGCTCGGGCACGGCACGCAGCGCGTTGAGCAGCAGGCGGGCCGGCGCGCGGCCGGGCGCCCGGTCCTGGTCGTGCAGCCGGCTGGCAGGCAGCGCCAGCAGCACGCCGGCCGCAGCGGCCAGCAGCGTGCCCAGCGCCGACATGGCCAGTGTTTCCCAGGCGGCGTCGACCACGCTGCGCACGAAGCCTGCGCTGAGTTCGGGCGGGGCGAATTCGCCCAGGAAGCGCCCCATGCTGGCCAGCGCGGCCACCGACAGGAAATCGCCCCAATGCATGTCGAGCGAAGCGAAGCTCGCCACCACGAGCAACAGCACGCCTGCTGTCAGCCGGCAGGCGCGGCAGCGTGCATCGAAGAGCGGCGGCGGCAGCCGGTAGGGGCGGTTGGCGGCGGGCGGGCGCATCGGATGGCCTCTCGAACGCTCAGCCCAGCGCGCGGCGCAGCACCGCACTCAGCCGGTCGGCCAGCGCCACCAGCGCCACGAACACGATGAGCATGGCCAGCACCTCGCCGCCGGCGAACATCTTCAACGAGCCGTCCATCAACTGCCCGAGCCCGCCCGCACCCACGAAGCCGAGCACCACCGAACTGCGGATCGCGCATTCCCAGCGGTACACGGTGTAGCTGGTCAGCTCGGCCGCGTTCTGCGGCAGCAGCCCGTAGGCAAAGGCCTGCAGGCGTGAGGCGCCGTTGCGCAGCAGCGTCTGCGTGACCTGCGCGTCACCGCTTTCCAGGATCTCCGCGTACACCTTGCCCAGCATGCCGCCGTAGGTGAGCGCGATGGCCAGCACCCCGGCAGCCGGGCCCAGGCCGACCACCCGCACGAAGACCAGTGCCCAGACCAACTCCGGCACGCTGCGCAGCCCAATGAGCAGCATGCGCACGGCCTGCCGCAGCGCCAGGGGCAGCGGGGCCATGCGACCGGTCAGCGCCGACATCGACAACGCCCGCGTGGCCACCAGCGTGAGCGGCACGGCCAGCAGCAGGCCCAGCGTAATGCCCGCGGTGGCGATGGCCACCGTGCGCCAGGTCTCGCGCGCCACCAGCGACAGGAACTCGAGCGAATGCGCCGGCGGTACGAAGCTGGAGATGAAGTGACCGGTGACGCGCAGTGCCTGCGGGTCCAGCAGCACCCAGGGTTTGAACTCGGTGGTCACGAGCAGCGGCCACAGCAGCACCACTGCGGCCAGCAGCCAGCCCAAGCGTCCCGGCCAGGCCGGGTCGCGCTGTGCCGCCTGGCGTTGCGCGACGAACGCGGTACTCATCGGCACTGCATCACGACCGGCGGCGCCGGTGCGGGAGGCTCGTCGACAGGCGGCGCTTCGCCGCACAGTTCGTCCTCGTGCTGCGCGTACAGGGCGGCCAGCAGCTCCGGTGTGACCTGGGCCGCAGGCAGGTCGAACAGCAGCTGCCCTTCGCGCAGGCCGAGGATGCGCGGAAAGTGCGCCAGCGCAGCATCCACCTGGTGCAGGGACGCCACGAGCGTGACCCCGCGTGCGCCGGCCTCGCGCACCAGTGATGCAGCGGCGCGCTGCGCCCGCGCCGGGTCCAGCGCCGAGAGCGGCTCGTCGACCAGCCACAGGCGGGCTGGCGACACCAGCGCGCGCGCCAGGCCGACACGCTGGCGTTCGCCGCCGGAGAGCCGGTCGACGCGGTCGAACAACTTGTCGGCGAGTTCGAACACCTCCAGCGCCTCGTCGGCCGCGCCGATGTCCACCGGATAGAACAGCGAGCGCAGGCTGGTCCACAGGTTCCACGATGGCAGCCGACCGGCCAGCACAGCGGTGACCACGCGCTGGCGTGGTGGCAGTGGTGGCACCTGGGGCACCAGGATGAGCCGGCCCCGCAAGGCACGCAGCAGGCGCCGGTGCAGGCGCCTGGGATCCGCGCCATCGATCTTCAGCACGCCCCGCGACGGCGGGCGGGCGCAGGCCAGCACCTCGAGCAGGGTCGTCTTGCCGGCGCCGGAGGGACCGATCACCGCCACCGCCTCGCCTGACTCGACACGGAAACCCAGGTTCAGCAGCGCGTCCGGCGCGTTCCGTCGCGCGGTGGCATGTCGGGCGGCAAGCCCGGCGAGTTCCAGCTTCACGACGCAGCGGTCAGAGCAGACCGGCGCTGCGCGCCGCGGCCTCGATGCCCTTGTACTGGTCGGCTTGCGCCGGCACGAATCGGGTGGCGCGCTGGAGTTCCAGGATCTCCTTGCCCTCGGCTGTGTCGCGCGACAGGGCCAGCAACGCCTGCGTCAACTTCTCGCGCAGTGCAGCGGGCATGTCGGCATGCACCGTCCAGTTGTAGTCGTAGTAGGTGGGCGTGGTGAAGAACACGCGCACCTTGGTCGTGTCGACCTTGCCATCGGCCACGAACTTCTCCCACACCGACACGTTGAGCGCACCGGCCTGCACCTTGCCGGCGGCCACGGCGGCGATGGTGGCGTCATGCGCTCCGCTGAAGGCCACGCGCTTGAAGTCCTTGTCGGGGTCGAGCCCGGCCTGCAGCAGGAAGCTGCGCGGCATCAGGTGGCCCGAGGTGCTGCTGGCCGAGCCGAAGCTCACGTCCTTGCCCTTCAGGTCTGCCAGCGTCCGGATGCCGGGGTCGGTGGTGATGAACACCGAGCGGAAGCGCGTGTCCTCTTCGCGCTGCACCAGCGGGATCACCTTGCCGCCCGAACGCACGTGGGCCTGGACGAAGGTGAAGCCGCCGAACCAGGCGAGGTCGACCTTGCGGTTGACCAGGGTCTCCACCGCCGCGGCGTAGTCGGTGACGGGCGTGTATTCGACCTTGACGCCCAGTTTGGACTCCAGGTACTTCATCAGCGGCGCCGCCTTGCGCGCGAGTTCGGTCGGCGATTCGTCCGGAATGGCCGTGACGCGGAGCACCTGCTGCGCGTGGCTGATGCCGCACCAGGCCATCACGGCACAGGTGAGTAGCGAGCGGAGGGTCCGGGAGGGCGAGAAGCTGATCATGGGGCACCTGCGCAACGGAAAAGGGGCGGGATGGCTGTGCACTCTAGCGGCTCGGCCCCGGTAGAGTGGCAGGACCGAGACAAAGGCCCGCCGCTGGCGCGCGCACGATGCCGACTCCCCGATTGCTGCAGTTGCATGACACCAGCGGCACCGACCTGGCCGCCGAGGCCGCCTCGGGCCTGCTGCGACCGCAGGCCGCCGTGTCGCCAAAGTTCTTCTACGACGCACAGGGTTCGCGCCTGTTCGACGCCATCACCGAGCTCACCGAGTACTACCCGACGCGCACGGAAGCGGCGATCCTGGCGGCAAGCGGCCCGGCGATCGCGCAGGCCGTTCGCCGTTGCACCGGCGACCACCCCGTGATCGTGGACCTCGGTGCCGGCAACTGTGCCAAGGGTGTGGGCCTGTTTCCGCTGCTGGCGCCGCGACGCTACATCGCAGTCGACATCTCGGCGAACTACGTGGCCGCGGCGCTGGCTCACCTGCAGCGCGAACACCCGGCGCTGGACCTGGTCGGCGTCGGTCTGGACTTCTCCAGCCGCCTGGCCATGCCGCCCGACCTGGTCGGACCGCAGGCCCTGGTCTTCTACCCGGGTTCGAGCATCGGCAACTTCGACCGATCAGGGGCGCTGGCGCTGCTGCGCCAGGTGCGCGACCTGTCCGCGGGCGGTGCGCTGCTGATCGGGGTGGACCTGGTCAAGGCGACCGCGGTGCTCGAAGCGGCCTACGACGACGCCCTGGGCGTGACGGCGGCCTTCAACCTCAACCTGCTGCGCCACCTGAACACCCTCCTCGGCGCGAACTTCGATGTGCGCCAGTGGCGGCACGTCGCGCTGTTCAACCGCGTCGAGTCGCGCATCGAGATGCATCTGGAGGCCCGCAAGGCCCAGGTCGTTGAATGGCCCGGTGGCGAACGGCGCTTTGCCGCCGGCGAGCGCATCCACACCGAGAACTCCTACAAGTGGACGAAGGATGGCTTCGGCGATCTCCTGCGCGAGGCCGGCTTTGGCGCGCCGCAGTTGTGGACCGATGCGCGCGACTGGTTCGGCCTGTTCCTGGCCAGCGGTTGAGTTACGGTGCGCAGGTGCGGAAGCCCGCCGGCACATCGTTGCGGTGGGCGGGAAAGAAGTTGCGGTAGCGCGGGTGGCGCATACGCGGCTGCGTGCAATGCGAAGCGCCGCGCAGCACCGGGCGCCCATCGAACCAGGGCGCGGAGTAGTCGCGGTAGGGATGCGGCTCGAATCCGTCGAAGGGCGCGAACGGGCTGGCGGTCCATTCCCAGACGTCGCCCCAGCGGAGGTCCTCCGGTGCTTGGCAGGCGGCGCGTTCCCACTCGGCCTCGCTGGGCAGCCGCCGCCCTGCCCAGCGGCACCAGGCCTGCGCCTCGTGCAGCGTGAGATGGCTGGCGGCCTGCTGCAGATCGAGCGTGCCCCAGCGGCCATCGCGCCAGAGCGCCCACCCGGAAGAACTGCGACGCGTGTAGCGGGGGCTGGCCACCGGCTGCACGGCGCGCCACCGCGCGCCGTCTTCGGTCCACCAGCGCGGATCGTCATAGCCGCCGGCCTCCACGAAGGGCAGGAATTCGGCCCAGCGCACGGCCTGGCGGTCGATCTCGAACGGTCCCAGTGCGACCGTGCGGCCCGGCAACTCGTTGTCGAACGCGAACCCGTTGCCGGCCTGCCCGCCCAGCCGCCAAGTGCATGCGGCGAACGCCAGCGGCGCGCCCGGCGGGGGCAAGGGTCGGGCCTGCCAGCGCGGATCCTCGAAGGCTATGCCCAGGCTGCGGGCCATGTACAGCGCAGCCTCGTGGTGCATGTCCTCGTGCAGCAGCGCCAGACGGAAGAAGTACAGATCCGGGTCACCGGCCCCCGCCTCGCGCAGCAGCGCCAGCGTTTCCTCGAGCTGCCGCGCCATGTCGTCTCGTGTGGCGTCGGCGCCGGGCAGCGGCAGCTGCCAGCGGCTGTCGTGAGGCACGCGGCTGGAGTTGTAGAACGCATCGGCATTGGCCCGAAATGCCGCGCGCCGGGGCACGTCGGGGTCCGCGCGCTCACCGAGCGCCCGCTGCGGATTGCGTGCGATCCAGAAGTCCTGGAACCAGCCGACGTGCCCCAGTTCCCACAGCGGCGGGTTGAGTTCGGCGCGCAGTGGCACCGAGCAGCCCGGCAGGGCCCGCTCGTAGGCGGTGAACGTCGCCAGCGTGTCGGCACGGCTGGCCCTCAGCGCCTCGGCCAGGGCGGCGGCCGAGCCCTGGCGGGCCGCCCGGGCCATCCGCGGTAGGCTTGCATCGTGCATCGAGAACCCCTGGTCATCGTGACGCCGGCACTGGCTGCGGCCAACAACGGCAATTGGCAGACGGCCCAACGCTGGGCCCGCCTCTTGCAGCCAGCTTACCGTGTCCGCCTCACGGATCGCTGGGCCCACGGGGACGAGGCAATGATGATCGCGCTGCACGCACGGCGATCCGCCGCGTCCGTCGAAGCATGGCATGCAGCACACCCAGACCGCCCGCTGACATTGGTGCTCACCGGCACCGACCTGTACCGCGACATCGACACCGATGCCCAGGCCCGGCATTCGCTGACGCTGGCCGATGCCCTGGTGGTGCTGAACGAGCGGGGTGCCGACCCACTGCCCGAGGCACTGCGCGGCAAGGCCCACGTGGTGCTGCAATCCTGCACGGCACGCCTGCCGATGACCCGCACGCCACGCCATCTGCGCGCACTGATGGTCGGCCATCTTCGCGAGGAGAAGGACCCGCGGACGTACTGGCGCGCTGCCGAGCGCCTCGCCGTGCGGACGGACATCCGCCTGGATCACATCGGCGACGCGCTGGACCCGGCGCTCGGCGCCGAAGCCACCGCGCTGGCAGCGCGCCTGCCCCAGTTTCAGTGGCTCGGGGGCCTGCCGCATGCCACGGTGCGCCGCCGCATCCAGGCTGCCCACGTGCTGGTCCACGCCAGCCGCATGGAAGGCGGCGCGCACGTGATCATCGAGGCCATCCGCAGCGGCACGCCGGTGCTGGCGTCACGCATCGACGGCAACCTGGGCCTGCTCGGCAGCGGCTACGGCGGTGTCTTCGATGTCGGCGACGACGCCGCGCTGGCCGCCCTGATCGCCCGCGCCCGCGACGATCCCGATATGCTCCCGCAGCTGTGGGCGCAGCTCGCCCCACGCGCGGCCCTGTTCGCCCCCGCAGCCGAACGGGCTGGGCTGCACCAACTCGTCGGCTCGCTGATGGCGCGCCACCCAACCGGATCCCCGCCATGAATGCACCCGCCAGCCCTGCCCTCGCCGCCATGCCGGCCGAGCCCCGCCTGACTTCGCTGTCTCACGGCGGTGGCTGCGGCTGCAAGATCGCCCCGGGGGTGCTGAGCGAGATCCTAAAGGGCACGGCCGCGATGCCCATCCCGAAGGAGCTGCTGGTGGGCATCGAGACCGCCGACGACGCGGCGGTTTATCAGCTCAACGACGAGCAGGCGCTGATCGCGACCACGGACTTCTTCATGCCCATCGTCGACGACCCGTTCGACTTCGGGCGCATCGCTGCCACCAACGCCATCAGCGACGTCTACGCGATGGGAGGCCGGCCGATCCTGGCGCTCGCCCTGGTGGGCATGCCGATCAACGTGCTCTCCACCCAGACCATCGGGCGGGTGCTGGAGGGCGGCGCCTCGGTGTGCCGCACCGCGGGCATCCCGATCGCCGGTGGCCACACGATCGATTCGGTCGAGGCGATCTACGGCCTCGTCGCACTGGGCTTGGTCCACCCCAAGCGCGTCAAACGCAACGCCGACGCGCTGCCAGGTGACTTGCTTGTGCTGGGCAAGCCGTTGGGCGTGGGCGTAATGAGCGCCGCGCTGAAGAAGGAACAGCTCGGCGCCGAGGGCTATGCCCGGATGATCGCCACCACCACGAAGCTGAACACGCCGGGCCACGATCTCGCGGCATTGCAGGGCGTGCACGCACTGACCGACGTCACGGGCTTTGGCTTGGCGGGCCATGCGCTGGAACTGGCGCGCGGCGCGCGTTGCGAGGTGCGGCTGGAGTGGTCGGCCGTCCCGTTGCTGCCTGGGGTGCGTTCCCTGGCGTCGCAGGGCTTCGTCACCGGGGCGTCGGGCCGCAACTGGGCAGGCTATGGCGCTGATGTCGCGCTGCCTGCCTCCTTCGCCGCCGAAGACCAGGCCCTGCTGACCGATCCGCAGACCAGCGGCGGGTTGTTGGCGTCCTGCGCGCCGTCGGCAGTCGACGAGGTCCTGGCGATCTTCCGCCGCCACGGCTTCGAGCAGGCTGCCGTGGTCGGCAGTGTCGCGGCGACAAGCGCGGCTCCGCGTCTGCTGGTGAGCTGAACCTGCCCCGAGCTCGGACATGAGTCGAAGCGTCGAGTTCTTCGACCGGCAGTTCGAACGTCAGGTCCAGGGCGCCGCGACCGGGCTGAACCCGTTCGAGCAGTCGGCGCTGCCACATCTGCGGGGCCGGGTGCTCGACTTCGGCTGTGGCCTGGGAGCGCTGTCGCTGGCGGCGGCACGTTCCGGCTGCACGGTCCATGCACTCGATGGCAGCGAAGTGGCCGTGAGGCACCTGCGCCGCATCGCCGAGGCCGAGCGGCTGCCGATCTGCGCCGAGGTCGCGGACCTGCGGACCCATCGACTGACGGAACTGTTCGACACCGTGGTGTCGATCGGACTCCTGATGTTCTTCGACTGTGCCACTGCGGAACGGGCGCTGGCGGAACTCGACTCGCACCTGCTACCTGGGGGCACCCTGATCGTCAATGTGCTGGTCGAAGGAACGACCTACATGGACATGTTCGACCCGCAGGGCTACTGCCTCTTCGAGCGCGATGCGCTGACCCGCCGCTTCTCGACATGGGAGATCGTCTCGTCGACATGGGACGACTTCGCGGCCCTGGGCGGGCTGAAGAAGTCCTTTGCCACGGTCATTGCCCGCAAGCCGGTAGCCGCATCGTCAGCCGTTCCCGCCAACCGCTGAACGCCCCGTCGGGCAGAGGACGTTCCGGGGACCCTCACCGCGCAGGAACTGCGACTCCTCCTCGGCAGTCGCGACCCGCACCTGGACCAACGTCGCTCGATCGCCGTGCAGTGCTCGCAGTTCCTCGCAAACCTGCGAGGTCGGTTCGAGCCCCGCCGAGAACACCTTGACCCAGCGACGAGACCGGCCTTCGTAGCGGTAGTCGATCACCCACGTGGTCGAGTTCCTGAAGAACGCCACCACCTTTCTCCCTTCGGCGGCGAGCGGCGCGCCCTCAGACCGCCCGGGTCTCGTCGCCGCCCAGGGCTTCGCACACGCGCCTTAGCCGACTTTCCGCCTCATCGGCAACCGTCTTCACGCCAGGCTTGCCCACTAAACCCACCATCGTCTGTGGATCCAGGAAGCCGACCACGACGCGACCAGGCGCCTCCTCGCGGACGATCACGTTGCAGGGCAGCAGCAGACCGATGTCCGGTTCGGCCTGCAATGCCTGGTGAGCCAGCGGTGGATTGCACGCTCCCAGGATGCGGTACGGCAGCATCTCGGCACCGAGCTTCTCCTTCATCGCGCGCTGGAGGTCGATGTCGCTCAGGACTCCGAATCCCCCGGCCTTGAGGGCGGCCGTGGTCTTGGCCAGGGCGTCGTCGAACGACAGGCCCAGCAAGGTGGTGGTGAATCCGTACATGTCAGACCTCGTAGTGCGTTGCGGCGCCGGGCGGCAGTGAGCCAAATTCACATCTTGCGCCTCAATTCAGCGGGTGGAGCAGCTTCAATGCCACATCAGCTGGATCGCCCCAGGACACGCGAAGTCCGCCGAAAAGCAAGAGCGTGGCAATGGGCTTCTCCTCGTGACGCCCTCGGCGATCCAAAGCTCCCTCCGAGTCTTGCGTTGACTTGGCTTGACCTTCCCATTGTTGGAAGGTTGAGACTGATCTGGCCAACAGCAGCGATAGAGGACTCACATGCTTGCCTTCGAAGTCAAGGACATGACTTGCGGTCATCGCGTCGATGCGATCACCAAAGCGGTCGAAGCTGCAGACCCGGGAGCGCAGGTACAGGTCGACCTGGCAGCGCATCGCGTCGAGATTCATCCAGTGTCCAGCGATCGAACTTGTCTCGCCGAAGCCATCTCAGCGGCCGGCTACCGACCTACCGATGCCGACACTCACGGCGAGGTGAGCGTGGCAGCAACGAGGGGTGGTTGTTGCTGCAGGTGAAATTGCCCACAGGGGTACTTCTGTGGGAGCAGGCCTTTTCGAAGCCCGATTGGTTCCGGTCGAGCCGCCTGCCAGAAGGGGTAGTCGTACTTTTCGTGCAGATTGGTGCGCTTTGCTCTGAAAACCCGTTGCACGACAAGCACTTACGTTTCCAGCACTTTCGGACGCTCCATATTTTTCGTGCAGATTGGTGCGCTTCGTGG